>CACFNH010000003.1 GCA_902567685.1 uncultured Pelagibacteraceae bacterium
TCCTAAGATAATCTTCCTAGAATTTTCTTTAATTTTAGAAACTAATATTTTGAATTTATCTTTTTTTTCTAGTGTCTCATCACTCATAATAGTTAATAGCTATTAAAATTTATTTAATTATTCAAGTTCAATCGTACTTGGTGGCTTTGATGTTATGTCATAGACTACTCTGTTAACACCAATTACTCCGTTTATAATCTTATTTGATATTTTGTCCAAGAATTCCTTTGAAAAATTAAAGTAATCTGCTGTCATACCATCCTCTGACTTAACAGCTCTTATCAAGCAGATATATTCGTAAGTTCTTGAGTCTCCCATAACACCTACTGTTTTGACTGGTAATAGCGCAGTGTAAGCTTGCCAAATTTTTTCATACAACTTATCTTTTATTAATTCATTAATGAAAATATTGTCAGCCTCCTGCAAAATTTTGATTTTTTCTGGAGTTATTTTTCCAATTATACGAATTGCTAATCCAGGACCAGGAAAAGGATGTTTCTTTATTATTTCTCTTGATAATCCTACTGACTTTCCTAACTGTCTAACCTCATCTTTAAAAAATTCCCTTAAAGGCTCAATGAGTTTTAGATTCATTTTTTTAGGAAGTCCTCCCACATTGTGATGAGATTTAATCTTTGATGACTTACTTCCAGTTGCAGATCTACTTTCTATAATGTCTGGGTATAAAGTTCCTTGAGCTAAATATTTAACATTTTTTATTTTTTTTGACTCCTTTTCAAAAATTTTAATAAATAAATTGCCAATTATTTTTCTTTTTCTTTCTGGGTTAATAATATTTGTTAACTTTTTATAAAATATTTTAGATGCATTTATAAGTTTTACATTTAATTTATACTTTTTTTTAAATAATTGATAAGTTAGTTTAAATTCATTTTTTCTCATTAGTCCTGTATCAACCATAATACAAACAAGATTTTTTTTAATTGCTTTATTTATTAAAAGGGCCACAACACTACTATCCACGCCCCCTGATAAAGCACAAACTACCTTATTGTTTTTAACCTTATTTTTTATATTTTTGATTATCCTTTCTTTTTCTGATGTAATTTTCCAATTTTTTTTCATTTTACAAATTTTAAATAAAAAATTTTTTATAAGTATTTTTCCATTTTTGGTATGGGTGACTTCAGGGTGAAATTGTATTCCGTATATTTTTTTAAATTTGTTTTCAATAATTGTGTAGGGCGACTCTTTTGTTGAAGCTATTTTTTTAAAATATTTTGGTAGCTTGTAAACTATGTCTTGGTGAGACATCCATACATAGTTTTTGTTTGTTTTATAAAAATTTTTAGTTAAAAGTGAACTATTTTTTTTTAATAATATGGCTCTACCAAATTCTCTTCTTTTTCTACCACTTTTAACTTTTCCTCCAAAGTTTATTGCTATAAGTTGTAATCCATAACATATGCCTAAAATTGGTATGTTTAATAAAAAAATTCTACTTGGAATATTTGGAAAGTTTTTGACGGTAACTGTAGCTGGTCCTCCAGATAAAATTATTCCTTTGATCTTGTTAAAATCTTTTATTCTTTTTAAATCTTTTAAAGTAAGAACTTCTGAAAAAACACCAAGTTCTCTAACCCTTCTGGCAATTAGCTTTGTAACCTGAGAACCAAAATCTATTATTATAATTTTTTCTTTTTTACTATTTTCTTTCATCTATAGATTTGATGAAATTTCTAATTCTTTAAGTAGTTCTTTTTTTGATGAACATAGTTTATTGCAAACATCTTGGAACATGCCTATTAGTTCTTTTGCTTTAGAAAAATTTGATTTTTTAATATTTAAAAGAGCAAATAGGTAAAGCGCTTCTTCATTTTTAGGATTTAATAAAATTACTGTTTTAAGATTATTTTCTTCTTGTTCGATTTTCTTTTCTTTATTAAATATTTTTGCTAAATAAAGATATGATTCTTCATTCTTAGGATTAAACACTATATCTTTTTCAAACTTTATTTTCGATTCTTTGTATTTTTTGAGTTCAAAAAGTTTTTTTCCCTCTTGGTAGTGAGTGCTTGCAGCATAAACGGAGTTAGCAAAAATTAAAAAAAACAAACATATAAATAAATTTCTAATTAAATTAACTATCATAATTTATAATTACCTCTACCATTTTTAACCTCTACACTATGAACCATGCTTTCATAGAATCCTGCTTTTGTAATTTTTATAAACTTAGCTTTTTTTTTAATTTCATTAATATTTTTTGCACCAATATAACCCATAGAAGAACGTAAGCCTCCTTGTAGCTGATATACAATGTTGTTTACAGAACCTTTATATTCTACTTTACCTTCGACTCCCTCTGCGACATATTTTGATTTATCTTTAAATTTTTCTTGAAAATATCTATCTGAAGATCCAGCAGCCATAGCTCCTATAGATCCCATACCTCTATATGATTTGTAAAACTTATTTTTATATTTAAATTTTTTACCTGGACTTTCTTCTGTGCCTGCAAAAATTGAACCCATCATAATAGCATCTGCTCCAGCAGCTAAACCTTTAACTATATCTCCTGAAAATTTAATTCCGCCATCTGAAATAATTTTTATTTTTTTATTTTTTAAATAATTTTTAACTTCTATAATAGCACTAATTTGAGGGACTCCAATACCTGCAACCATTCTGGTTGTGCAAATTGAACCAGGGCCAATACCAACTTTCAAAATATTGGCTCCCTCTTCATATAATTTTTTAGCTGCCTCACCTGAAGCAATGTTTCCAACACATATTGGAGTATTGTGGCTAATTTTTTTTAATTTGGACAAGATGTTCAAAACTTTTTTACTATGTCCATGGGCTGTATCAATAACAATTAAGTCAATATTGTTATCTAAAAGAGATTTTGCTCTATCTAAATCTTGTTTGCTGGTTCCAATAGCAGCTCCAACAATTAAATTTTTTTTTTTGACTTTTTTTACCTCATTGCTTTGAGATCTAATGTTTAAATTCCTATGAATTACTCCCAGACCACCTGATTTTGCTATTGCTATTGCCATTTTAGACTCGGTTACTGTATCCATAGCAGATGACAAGAAGGGAACTTTGAGTTTTAAAGAATTTCCCAAATCTATTTTTAGGTCAGTTTGTGATGGCAAAACAGAAGAGTATCTAGGAACTAGCAAAACATCGTCGAAAGTAAGTGATTCTTTTATTGACCCCATATACACTTATATACAATTTTAATATTTTATAAAGAGTTTAATGTAGAACAATGTATATATGTTTCTTTAGATATATTTCGGCTAGATTTTGGTTTATAAAACTTTACTTTTTTAAAAATTTTTTTAGCCATTTGTTTAACTTCCAAAAATTCTTCTCCCATAAAAAGTTTAGATACTAAGACACCCTCTTTCTTTAAAATTTTTGTAGAAAAATCAATTACCTGTAAACATAGAGAGTTTGTTCTAATACAATCTAAATTTTTATTTCCAGTAGTATTTTCAGCCATATCTGACACTATGACATCTATCTTTTTTTGAAAAATACTTAATATTTCATTTTTTGACTCTTCTTTTAAAAAATCATCTTTAAAAAAAACCACATTTTTGATCTTTTCCATAGGTTTTTTGTCTATTGCTACAATTTTCCCATTTTTGATGATAGATGAAGCAACTTGAGACCACCCGCCTGGACTTGAGCCGACATCTAACAAATTTGTATTTTTTCTTATAAAATTAAATTTTTCATTTAATTCTAATAATTTAAATGCTGATCTTGATCGATAGCCTAATATTTTTGATTTTTTATAAAATTGGTCTCTATGCTGTTTTATTATCCAGCTTCTTGAGCTTCGATTTTTTTTCATTACAAAATATCTTCATGTTCATCCTCAAATGAAGTTTTGTTAAGATTTTTATTTCTGTAAGACAGAATACTTAAAGGTATTAATAAAAAATATCCTATGCCCATTATTAAAAGAGTCTCGAATGTAAAAAATATTAAAGAAATGGAGATAATTCCTATTCCTAAAAAAAGAAAGATGGTAAGTTTTCGTTGTATTTTAATTTTTTTAAAAGAGAAAGTTGGAACTTTGCTTATTAATAAAATTGAAACAAAAATAGCTAAATATGGTGTTATGTTTTTTACTTCAAAACCAATTTCAAAATTAGATAATTCATAAATCAAAGGTAATAAAACTAATCCTGCCCCAGCAGGCGAAGGAACTCCTTCGAAAAAGTTAGCTCTCCATTGTTCTTGTTCACTTATTTTTGTCAGATTAAACCTTGCGAGTCTAAGTACGCAACAAACAGAAAATATAAGTGTTACCGCCCAACCAATTTTTCCATAATTATTTAACTCCCAAAAGTAGAGTATAAATGCAGGCGCTATTCCAAAGCTTACAAAATCTGTTAAAGAATCCAATTCCTTGCCAAATTCTGAAGTGCCGTCTATCAATCTTGCAACTCTACCGTCTAGTCCATCTAATAAAGCAGCAAACAAAAGCAATACAACTGCTAAAGAATAATTTTGATCTAAAGAAAATTTTATTGAACTTATACCTAAACAAACGCCTATTAAAGTCAATGTGCTTGGCAAAAGGTATCTAGATTTTTTTGAAGAAACAATTTTAAAAGTTTTTTTTTCTTGCATTTATTCCTTTGCTATTAAACTTTCACCAGCTATAACATTTTGACCTACTTTTACCAAAAGTTTTTTGTTATTAAAATAAAAATCTACCCTGCTACCAAATCTTATCATTCCTATTCTATCTCCTTGGTTCAGTGATTGATCTTTTTTTACTTCACATACTATTCTTCTGGCAATTAAACCTGCAATTTGAACTAAAATGATTTCACTATCTTTTGTTTTTATTTTATAATAATTTCTTTCATTTTCTTTACTAGATTTGTCTAAAGAGGCATTTAAAAATTTTCCTGGTTTATAAAAAATTTCCTCTATAGTTCCAGATGTAGGAACTCTATTTACATGGCAGTCAAAGACATTCATAAAAATGCTTACTCTTGTAAAAGATTTATTTTCCAAATTTAGTTCTACTGGACCAGAAACTTCTGAAATTTGAGAAATCACACCATCTGCTGGGCTAACAAAAAAACTATCATCGCTAATTGATATTCTTTCAGGGTCTCTAAAAAAATAATAAACCCATATTGTTATAACAATTAGAATTAAACCCAGTCCTTTGGATATGAATAGTCCAAAAAAGGTGATAAGAATAGAAATAGCTAGAAACTTATGACCTTCCTTGTGGATTTTTGGAAAAATGTTATTAATCATATTATTAAGTTTGATAATTTGTCATTAATATGTATAAAAAATTCACTTAATCAATTTATATTTTATTAAAATTTAATGAGCAAAATTAAGGTAAAAAACCCCATTGTTGAACTAGACGGAGATGAAATGACTAGAATTATTTGGTCATTTATCAAAAAAAAGCTAATAACTCCTTATTTGGATTTGAAAATTGAGTACTTTGATCTTGGTATTGAAAGTAGAGATAAGTCCTCAGACCAAATCACAATAGACTGTGCTAATGCTATAAAAAAATATGGTGTTGGTATTAAATGTGCAACCATAACGCCTGATGAAGGTAGAGTGAAAGAATTTAATTTAAAAAAAATGTGGAGATCTCCGAATGGGACAATTAGAAATATTTTAGGAGGTACGGTATTTAGAGAACCTATAATTTGTAAAAATGTTCCAAAGCTTGTTCCAGGATGGACAAAGCCTATTATAATTGGAAGACATGCCTTCGGAGATCAGTATAGAGCAACTGACTTTGTAGTACCAGGTAAAGGAAAATTAGAAGTTAAATGGACTTCAGAAAATGGTAAAGAAAAAAAAGAATTCGAGATTTTTAATTTTCCTGGACCTGGAGTTTCGATGTCTATGTATAATCTAGACGAATCAATAAAAGATTTCGCAAGAGCTTGTATGAATTATGGTCTTCAAAGAAATTACTCTGTTTATATGTCTACAAAAAATACAATTTTAAAATCTTATGATGGAAGATTTAAAGACTTGTTTGAAGAAATATATAATAAAGAATTTAAGAATAAGTTTGAAAAAATGTCTATTTCATATGAACATAGATTAATAGACGATATGGTTGCTTGTGCCATGAAATGGGATGGTGGTTATGTGTGGGCATGCAAAAATTATGATGGTGACGTTCAATCAGATACAGTTGCTCAAGGATTTGGTTCTCTAGGTTTGATGACCAGTGTTTTAATGACTCCGGATGGAAAAACTGTAGAATCTGAAGCAGCTCATGGGACTGTCACTAGACACTATAGAATGCATCAAAAGGGTAAAGAAACTTCTACAAATCCTGTAGCTTCTATCTTTGCTTGGACAAGAGGACTTATTCATAGAGGTAAGTTAGACTCAAATAATGAATTAATTAATTTTGCAAAAACTCTTGAAAAAGTTTGTATTCAAACAATAGAAAGTGGTTTAATGACTAAAGACTTGGCAATCCTTGTTGGAAAATCAACAAAGCATCTAACAACTAACCAATTTTTAGAAGCGATAGATAGAAATTTTAAAAAAAACCTTAACTAATTTTTTTACTTATAGCTTTTAAAGCGTCTTCGATTTTATCTTTATTAATTCCTCCAGCTTGTGCAAAATCTTTTCTTCCTCCACCACCTTTTCCACCGAGAATTTCAGAAGCAATTTTTACAAGTTCTACTGCATCATAATTTTTAGTTAATTCTTTAGTTATACCAATTGCAACACCAACTTTTCCTTCAAAAGTCGAAACACTGACTACTATGCCTTGTTTAATATCTTTTTTACCCTGATCAATTATGCTTCTTAATTCTTTTGGTGGAAAATCTATAAGAACTTGTTTTCTTAAAATAAATGAGTCAATTTTTTTATCATTGATAATATTTTTGCTTTTATCTTTAATAACACTCTCTAATTTAATTTTGTCTAACTGTTTAGTAAGATTCTTCAAATTTTCAGATAATTCTAAATCTTCTTTATAATCTGGTTTAATTTCATGTTTAAATAATTCTTTTTTAATTATTTCTATCTGATCTTTTAGATTTTTTTCTTTTGAAGATTTATCTTGTTTTACAGACTTTTCATATTCCTCTAATTGTTTGTCTCTTAGAGCTTCTACTCTTCTAATACCTGCTGCTATTGAAGATTGTCCAACTATTTTAAACCTTCCAATGTCTTTTGTATTTTTAACATGGGTTCCTCCGCACAATTCAGTAGAAAAAAACCCACCATTTTCTTTTCCCATAGATAAAACTCTGACTTCATCATCGTATTTTTCTCCAAACAAAGCTAAAGCTCCCTTTTTAACTGCCTCTTCAGGAGTCATTATTCTTGTTTTAACATCTGCTGCAGTATTAACCATATCGTTAACGAACTTTTCAATTTTTTCAATTTGTTTAATTTCAATCGGTTTGTTGTGACTAAAATCAAATCTAAGTTTTTCTGGACTTACCAAAGACCCTTTTTGAACAACATGTTTGCCTAGAGTTCTTCTTAATGCTTCATGCAACAGATGCGTTGCTGAATGATATGCTCTTGCGTTATTTCTTCTCTCAACATTTATTTCCAAATTGACACTTTCATTGGTCTTTAATGAACCTTTATCAATCTTTCCTAGATGAACATGTAAATCTCCCATCTTTTTCTGGGTGTCTTTAACAACAACTTTGCATTCATTAGAATAAATTATTCCTTGATCTCCAACTTGACCTCCGGACTCAGCGTAAAATGGTGTTTGGTTTGTTACTATTTCTACTTCATCGCCTGCTCTTGCTTCATTAACAAAATTTTTACCTTTTGATATCTTTAAAACAACTCCTTCAGCCTTATCAAGTTCGTAGCCTAAAAATTCTGTAGGTTTAAGTTCTTCTCTGGCTTTAAACCATTTTTCTTCTAAAGATTTATCTCCTGATCCTTTCCAGCTAGCTCGTGCAAGTTCTTTACTTTGCTTCATTGCTTTATCAAAAGAATCTATATCAATTTTTATATTTTTATTTTTTAAAATATCTGCAGTGAGGTCTAAAGGGAAACCATATGTATCATAAAGCTTGAAAGCAACTTCTCCAGGAAAAATGTTATTTTTTACTTTTTTAAGATCTTGATCTAATATTTTCATTCCTTTTTCCAACAGTGAAGAAAATTTTTCTTCTTCGTTTTTTAGTGTTTCTACTATTAAATCTTTAGCTCTTTCTAGCTCTGGATAACTTTTTGCCATTTCTTTTAAAAGAACATCAAATAATTTATAAAATATAGAATCTTTGGCGCCTAGCGTGTGAGCGTGACGCATTCCTCTTCGCATAATTCTTCTTAAAACATAACCACGACCTTCATTAGAAGGCAAAACTCCTTCTGCAATTAAAAAACTACTTGATCTAAGATGGTCTGCAATAACTCTGTGGCTTGCAATCGTATTGTTATCTATTTTAGTTTTAGTGATTTCAGATGATGCTGACATTAATTTTTTAAAATGATCGATGTTGTAGTTATCGTGAGTTCCTTGAAGAACTGCTGTTATTCTTTCTAAACCCATTCCTGTATCAACAGATGGTTTAGGTAAATTTATTCTTTTTTCTTTTGAGATTTGTTCAAACTGCATAAAAACTAAATTCCAAATTTCAATAAATCTATCCCCATCTTGATTTGAGGTTCCTGGAGGACCACCTTTCAATTTATCTCCATGATCATAAAATATTTCTGAGCAAGGACCACAAGGACCTGTTTCTCCCATTGACCAAAAATTATCAGTGGTTGAAATTTTAATAATTCTATTATCTGGTAAACCAGTTATTTTCTTCCATAATTTAAAAGCTTGTTCGTCTTCAGAATAAACAGTTGCTAGTAGTTTTTCTTTTGGAAGACCAAACTCTCTGGTTAATAATTCCCATGCATAATAAATTGCTTTTTCTTTAAAATAATCTCCAAATGAAAAATTTCCTAACATTTCAAAAAATGTATGATGTCTTGGTGTATAACCAACATTTTCTAAATCGTTATGTTTCCCACCAGCTCTAATACATTTTTGTGATGTAGTTGCTTTTACAAAAGACTTTTTTTCTAATCCAGTAAAAATATTTTTAAATTGAACCATTCCTGAATTTGTAAACATTAAAGTTGGATCGTTGCTAGGCACTATATTGCTGGAGTCCAATACTTCATGACCATTTTTTGAAAAATACTCAAGAAACTCTCTTCTAATTTCACTCATTAAAATATTGCTCATATAACTATTAAATACAGATATTTTTTTAGTTGTCCATATTTATGCAACTTTTAATGGAGCTTATTTTGTGGGAAACGAAAGGCCTTTTGGGGCCTTTCGCTTTAGATTTAAGATGTTAGAAGTTTTATTCTTCTTTATCGCTAATTTTTTCTTTTGGAGAAGGATTGCCTTCTATTTTTTTTGAAATTAACCCTGCTTTATCTCTAATTATCTTTTCTATTTCTTCAGCAACTTTAGGATTTTTTTCTAAATAGATTTTTGCATTTTCTCTGCCTTGACCTATCTTTTCTCCCTTGTATGCGTACCAGGCTCCAGACTTTTCTACAACCTCAGCTTTAGCGCCAAGATCTATTAATTCTCCTGATTTACTAATACCTTTTCCATACATCAAGTCAAATTCTACAACCTTAAAAGGAGGGGCTACTTTGTTTTTAATAACCTTAACTCTTGTCGAGTTTCCAATTATTTGGTCCTTATCTTTTATGGCTCCTATTCTTCTAATGTCCATTCTTACTGAAGAATAAAATTTTAGTGCATTTCCTCCAGAAGTTGTTTCTGGGTTTCCAAACATAACTCCAATTTTCATTCTTATTTGATTAATAAAAATAACCATTGTGTTCGATTTAGATACTGAGCCAGTTATTTTTCTTAAAGCCTGACTCATTAATCTTGACTGCAATCCAACATGATGGTCTCCCATTTCTCCCTCTAACTCTGCTTTGGGAGTTAATGCTGCAACTGAATCAACTACTAATACTGATATTGATCCTGATTTAATTAAGGTATCAGCGATTTCTAGTGCTTGCTCGCCAGTATCTGGTTGTGAAATTAAAAGTTCATCAGTTTTTACACCTAATTTTTTTGCATATACTGGATCCATGGCATGCTCAGCATCTACAAAAGCGCATGTTCCACCTGCTTTTTGAGCTTCTGCAACAACTTGGAGTGCTAAAGTTGTTTTTCCAGATGATTCTGGTCCATAAATTTCAATAATTCTACCTTTTGGTAGACCGCCTATGCCAAGTGCTAAATCCAAACTTAATGAGCCTGTAGAAACTGACTCAATATCTAGCGCCTGTTGTTGACCCAATCTCATTACCGAGCCTTTTCCAAAATTCTGATCTATTTGACTAATAGCAGCTTCTAAAGACTTCTTTTTTTTCCTTTAATTCCTGCTCTTTTTTGCTGTCTGACTTAACTACCTTTAAATTGTTTTTATTCATTTTTTATCCTTTTTTTTAATTACGAATCATTAATATAAATGTACACATTTTGTTCTTTTTATCAAGATGATAAAATATTCCCTAAAAATAAGGGTAAATCTAAGATTTTTTAATACTTTTAAGGGTAAGTTCACCAAGCTCAGCCATCAACTGAAATTTAGATATAATAAAATCTCTTTCAGCTTTAGCATTTGTTATCCTGGCATTTAAAAGCAAACTTCTAGATTGAATAACTTCTAACGTTGTTCTCGTGTTTCCTGACTCATACTCTAAAGTAATGCCTTCATTCGCAATTTCAGCAGCATTTACTTGAGATTGAGTTGAATTTAAAACGCTTTCAGCAGATTGATAAAGTGACCATGCGTTGGCTGTATCACTTTTAACTTCATTAAAAGTATCTTCTAAAATTAAATTACTTTTATTTTTTTTAAATTTTGCTTTTTTTAAAGAAGAGTAGTTTTCCCCTCCTTTAATTATAGGCCATGTTACAGTTGCTTTTACAGATTCTTTTTCTATTTCATCAACTGTTGAACTAAAATCATCACTTTCTGATCTTGTATAATTAATGGATGCTGAAGGTGAAAGTTTAGCTCTTTCTATGTTCAAATCTCTTTCTGATATCTTATAATTCAATTCAGCAATCATTAATTTTGGATTATTTTTTTCAGCTAATTTTAAAGCATCATTTAAATTTTTTGGCAAAGTTGTGTTTATACTTAATTTATCGTTAATTTCTTCTGGTACACTAGTTCTTATTATCCTTTCAAAGTTTGTTTTTGCTACTAAAAGTTCATTTCCAGAAGCTATAAAGTTTGCATTAGCTCCAGCTAATGAGGATTCTGATTGAGATAAGTCAGTTAAACTGATTTCTCCTCTTTGAAGCCTAGAACGATCTGACTCAACTTGTCTTTCAAGAAGAGAGAGAGATTAGATAAATTAAAATCTCTACTTTTAGTTTTGTAAATCAAATCATAATAAGCAGATATGGATTTTAACATAATTTCTTGTTCTATATTTTTTAATTCATAATTAGCTTTTTCAACTTCTAATTTAGATTTTTTAAAAGAATTATATCCCTCAAATCCCTGAAAAATTTTTTGATCTACAGAAACTGATTGGGTAGAAGTGTCGTTGTTTAAGTCTGATAAGCTAGCTCCAGATTGGTTTGTTCGATTAGTAGATTGAGTGCTATCAAGAGTACCTGAAACAGTAACACTGGGTAAAAATTCACTTCTTGAGATGTTAATATTTTCTTTAGTAGCTTTTAAATTTTCTCTTTCTGCTTTTAATTTTGGATTATTTTTATAAGCAGACTCTAAAAAAAAAATTAAATCATTGGCTAAAATAAAAGTATTAAAATTTAAAAATAAAAATAGTGATATTAAAAATATTCTCATACAAATTTATTTTTTGTTATCCATTGGATGATTTTCTCCATCATTTACTGGAACATTTTCTATTTCAAAAGGCCTAATTCCTTCTACACAAGCAATGTTTACACCATATATTTTTGGATTACTCCTAGGTCTATTGTGTGTATGAATACCGCAGTTTGAACAAAAATAATGCTCGGCAGTTTTTGTGTGGTATTGATAAAGTTTTAAAATTCCTTCTCCTTTAAGAAGCTTAAAGTCCTCAGGTCCAATAACCCCTATTATATATCCTTTTCTTTTACATAAAGAACAATTACAACGCATAATTTTATTAAACCCTTCTTTTGGAACATTAATTTCTGCTTCTACTGCCCCACAATGACAATTTAGTTTTCTCATTTTTTTTCCTTGAAGTAAAAGTTACTCACATTAAAACAATATCTTATTTGAATGTTCACGTTTTGATTCACTTTTGATTCCAATTCAGACTCATAATACAACCTATTAGTGTGTATAGTTATTTACGTTTCCTACGTCAACTTCGGAGTTTAAAAACTCCATCTTATTTTCTCTTAAAGAGACAATATAAATTAATAAATTAAATATAACTAATAAAACCTGAAAAGTTATAAAGATCGAACTTACTTTTAAACTTAAATATGAAAGAATTATTATCAATATTGCTGATCTTAAAAAAAACAGTATTTTTAAAAACTGCCATAATTGCTAGCGAATGAACTACAAGTTTTAATAAAGACATTTTTGAAGGACCAAAATACCTTAGGCCTCTAACAGAATTTACATAATTTAAATCTAAAATATGCTTTTTAACTGACCCTGAAAAACTACTCCATAGACTTTGCTTATCTGCTAAAATCTCAATATCATTTTTTGTTAAACAACTATAGTTCCCAAAATTTATATTTTTTCCAGTAAAAATAAAAGTAATAATTTTGTGAAGTTGATACAAAAATTGAAAAAAAATTCCTTCAGATCTTTTTATTCTTTTGGCAGCTACTGATTTTTTAGGATCAGATAAAATTTTCTCAACCAATATTTTTATTTCTTCTGGTCTGTCTTCTCCATCTCCATCCATAACAATCAAGTAATCAAAATCATTATTCTTAGCTAAGTATCTAATTCCAAAAGCATTGCATCTGGCATGTCCCTTGTTTTTTTTCATATTAATTAATTCTAAATATGAAATATTAGGGGGAATTTTAATTTCTGGTATATCAATAGTTGAACAGTCATTTATCACTACACAACTAAAATCACAATTCTTAATAGATGATATGATATTATTAATATCTTCTAATAATTTAAATAGAGATTTCCAATCATTGTAAACTGGTATTAAAATCTTAAATTTTTTCATCTAGCTCCAATCATGCATATTCCTACTGGTCTAATTGTTCCATAAACTCCTGGACATACTTTTTTTAAGATTTTAGGATTACCTGTATAAACAACTCCTCCTTCTATATTTATATCTTTTACGTTATCAAGATTATTAAACCATTTAGGTCTTGAGTTTAAATGATAAGATAAATTTCCACCAGTCCATTCGTCTCCAACAACTATAGAAATTTCATTAGAAAAAATCTTATCCCATCTAACCTGAACCAATCTAGCTATTTCTTTTCCCTCATAATCAGTTCTTTTATCTGTTTGAGATATTGAAATATAAGCATAAGCGAGAGGAGAAAATAGAAATAAAACAATAAACACTGAAGCAAAGCTTTTTAATTTATTAAGATTTATCTGTGATTTAAAAAATGTAAATCATTAAAGTACCAGCAAATAAATAAAAGGGTGTCATCCACATTGTTCTTATTTTTACACCCATTATCATTGAAGTTAATAGCATAAAAAATATAGGAGCAATTATAGTTAATGCTAGAAATATTAATTTTTTGTCTTTTAAATTAATTTTAGCTTTTATTTTTTTAATAAGAAAAAAAGACATTAAAAGAAAAGGAATAAGAAGACCAATTTGTTTACCTAATAAAATTAAAGGATAAATCAAATGATCTATAAAACTCCCTATTCCACCGGTCCTTTGTAGACCGTAGTTAATAGTTATGAAATTATTTTCGGTTAACCAGATTAAATGTGGTATTAAAATTAATAAGGTAATTGGCCCCGCAATAAAATAGTGTGAAAATTTAATTCCTTTCTTCAAAAAATAAAAAAAAACAAGTTTTATTCCTATAATTAAATAAATAAAAAGGTATTTTGATAAAATGCCTAATCCCGCAAATAAACCTAAGAATACATAGTCAATTGCTTTATCATATTTAATACATCTCCAGGTATAATAAACTGTTAAAGCCCAAAAGGGTAATTGCGCAACATTTACGTTAAATTCTGGTGTTGTAAAATTATAAAAGAATATACCCTCAAGCAAAAATACTGATAAAAGAGCAAATTTTTCATTATTAAAAATTTCCTCGGAAAATTTATAAACAACAAAAAAAGCTCCTATTACAAAAATTTGACTTAAGAGATAATAAGCCCAATCTTGGCTTCCAAAAATTTGATAAAATATTTCAACTGCAAAAGCACTCAATGGTGGATGTTTGTTAAATCCCCAATCTAAATTACTTCCCCAAGCTAAAGCTTCAATAGTATCTAGAGGTAGGTTTTTATTAGATAGCGACGGTACCAAAGTCCATATAACGAGATGGGTAATCAAAAATAAATAAAAAATGTTATTAATATTTTTTTTTGTCATTTCTCTATAATTAATACAATTTAAAAGCTATTGACACGAATAAAATCAAACATATACTCGCCGATCTTAAATATGCCTAAAAAGACTAAAAAAAAAACAATATATTCCAAATAATAAAGAAAAATACATGTGCGCGAAGCATAAAAAATTCTTTAAAGAAGAATTGATTAGCTGGAGAAAAGAAATAATTAAATCAAATAATTTAAGCAACATACTAAATTCATCAGATGATAACACTTCATCAGCAGATGTTGTTGATCAAGCTTCTTCATATACTGATAAAACAGTAGAAATGAAATCTTTAAATAGAAGCAGAAAACTTATTGGAAAAATCGACTCTGCTTTAAGAAGGATAAAAGATGGAACTTATGGTTATTGTGAGGAAACATCTGAGCCAATTGGTTTAAAAAGATTAATTGCAAGACCTATTGCAACATTATCAATTGAAGCTCAAGAGAAACATGAGAGAGATGAAAAAATTTATATTGAGGATTAAGGTTTTGGTATTACTTCCCCTCTTTTCATAAAATCAAACCCTTTAATCACTGCGTCTCTTTTTCCTATTTCTAAATACCATCTAGTTAAATTTTCAAAATTTTTAAGACCAACATCGTGCCATTCATGTCTTGCAATCCATGGCCAAGTAGCAATGTCTGCAATTGTATAATTATCTCCTGCAAGAAATTTAGATTGTCCCAATCTTTCATTTAAATCTCCATAAATTGTTCTTGTTATTTTAAAATACCTATCTTCACCAAACTTACTTTTTCCTGGATTGTAATGATGAAATTGATGATGTTGGCCAATTAATGGTCCAACATATGCCATCTGCGCCATTAACCACTGATTAATTTTAAGTCTATCTTTTTCATAATAAAACTTTTTACTTTTTTCTCCTAAATACATTAGGATAGCACCTGACTCAAAGATTGCTTCCTTATTGTTTTCATGATCTATAATTACAGGAATTTTACTAAATGGACTTATTTTTCTAAATTCTGGTTTAAACTGTTCATCTTTATAAATATTTACCTTTGTAACCTTATATTCATAATTTATTTCCTCTAACATTATTGAAATTTTTTTACCGTTTGGAGTATCTGCTGTTAGAAGCTCAATCATTCTTTTTTTTGGTAACTCCTAGCCTTTCTTGTATTTCTTTTGACGAAGTTGTGAATTGAAATTTATATTTTTCATTAGGTCTTGCTCTTTTAAAACATTCAACGGATGCTAAGGCTGCTTCATGAAAACCTGAAAGAATAAGTCTTAGTTTCCCTGGATAAGTACATATGTCACCAACTGCAAATATACCTTTTTTGTTAGTCTCAAAATTTTGTGTATTTACTGGTACTGTTTTTTTATCAATATTAAGACCCCAGTCTGCTATAGGTCCAAGTTTCATTATTAGTCCAAAAAAAGCAAGTATAGTATCAACTTCTATTGTTTCTTTTTGCCCATCATCATTTTCTAAAACAATAGAACTTAATTTATCTCCCTCATTAATAGATTTAATTTGAAAAGGAGTTTTTATAGAAATTTTTCCTTCTTTTTTTAAGTTTTTCTAGTTCACTTAATGTACGAGGAGCGCCTCTAAATTCATTACGTCTGTGTATTAAAATAACTTTCGAATTTTTTGATAATTCTAATGCCCAGTCCAATGCTGAGTCACCACCTCCAAAAATCGCTATTTTCTTATTTTTAAATTCTTCTTTATTAGACACAGAATAAAAAACATTTTTACCTTCAAATTTTTCCAATTCTTTTAAAGGCAGTTTTCGTGGCTCAAAAGAACCAACGCCTCCAGCAATAATTACATTTGGAGTAGTAAAGGAATTCCCCTTATTTGTTTTTACTGTCCATATTCCTTTGTTTTCTTTTAGTTCTTGCACTCTTTCGTTAAAATGAAATTTAGGTTTAAAAGGCTTTATTTGTTCAAGTAAATTTTTAGTAAGTTCTTTGCCACTGCATTCTGGAATGGCAGGAATATCATAAATAGGTTTGTCTGGATAAAGTTCTATACATTGTCCTCCTGCTTTATCTAAGTTGTCAATTACCTCAACACTAAGACCGTTTACTCCTAATTGGTGAACAGCAAAAAGACCTGTGGGTCCAGCTCCTATTATAACTGCATCAGTTTTAGTCATTTATGTTTGTTTTGCTGGGGTTGTTACAACAAGCCCGTCTATTTCATCAGAAACTAAAATCTGACAACTCAATCTACTATTTT
Source organism: uncultured Pelagibacteraceae bacterium (assembly GCA_902567685.1). GTDB lineage: Bacteria > Pseudomonadota > Alphaproteobacteria > Pelagibacterales > Pelagibacteraceae > Pelagilacustribacter. Next base: position 16,781 of record CACFNH010000003.1, read on the forward strand.
TTTTTGGCTCAAAAGCCATGTCTAACATATCCTGTTCTCCATCTTCTGCTTTGTTTAACTTATTTAACCATTTTTCTTGGACATAAACGTGGCAAGTAGCACAAGCCATTGAGCCACCACAGTCTGCATCAATACCTGGTATATTGTTTTGTATAGCGCCTTCCATAACAGAAAGGCCAGAAGCTACTTCGATTGTTTTTTTGTTTCCTGAGTTGTCAATATAAGTAATCTTAGGCATAGATTTAATATAGGCACAAAAAAAAATAGGGCAAGTAATTAAACTCGCCCTATTTTAATAAAATTTACTTCTTATCGAGAAGCTAATCTAGTGTTAGACATAGCAGCTGCCCAGATAACTAGACCAAAAGCGATCTTGTTAATAAAGTCAGCTAAGTTATAGATTATGTTTAACATGTTAGGATCAGCAGTACCCATTAGTATACCGAAAATATATCCTAGAGGATAAATCGCCCAACCAATAGTTACTATTATTCTCATAGCACTGAATGCAGTTGATAACGCTTTGTTACCACCACGTCCAGCAGCTTTGCCGGCTTCACCAGAGAATATTTCAAATAGAATGTATATCCATCCAGCCATTCCGATAATCCAACCAACAAATGGTTCGATCATACCAGTTTCACCCATGTATCCACCAACTAGCATTACAATAGAACCTATTAAAAGTTTCCAAAATATAGATGTTGGAACTTTTCTTACTGCTGCTAAAATTAGGTAGAACTCAATCATTTGAAGTGGAACAGTGATTAACCAGTCAATATATCTATATACTGTTGGTGAATCTCCTGTAGTTACCCATACTTCTCTCATGTACATGTAGTGAACGAATGCTACACCAGTTACCAATCCTGCTACTGTTACAGATGTTCTCCAAGATGCTGCAACTGTGTTTCTTTCCGCAAAGAAAAAAACTGTAGCTGCGATCATCCCCATAGAAACTAGCCAGAATGAAATTCCGACAAAGTCGTTCGTCTGTAGAAGCGCTGTAGACGCATTAGCTGAGCTAGAAATACCTAAAAAGGCAACAGCTGCTAGTGCTATCATGCTTAATTTTCTCATGAAAACCTCCCGTATGTTTAGTTTTCTTTTTTTAATAGTTTAAATTTAAACTACCCAACTATGAATCGCGGTTCATGCTGGATAACCTGGCTGGAACATTAATAAAAAAGGCAGTCACAGTGAAGCCTTTTTTTGCTAAAAAAGTGTTGTTTTTATTGGCTTTTTGATTTTTTTTTGGGGATAATTATGAAATAATAGCAATAAACTAACATTTTTGGAGGAAGTGATTTGGCTAAAAAATATAAGGAAATTTACGATTCGTCTTTAAGTAATAGAGAAGAATTTTGGAAAGATGTTTCAGACGGTATCTTTTGGTATAAGAAACCAAACAAAATTCTTAATTCGGATAATCCTCCTTTTTATAAATGGTTTGAAGATGGAGTAACAAACACTTGTTATAATGCATTAGACATCCATATAGATAATGGGAGAGGTGAAAAAATAGCAATTATTTATGATAGCCCTATCACAGGAACTAAAAAAAAATTTACTTATAAAGAATTAAGAGAAAAAGTTTCTTTATTTGCTGGAGCATTAAAAAATCAGGGAATTAAAAAGGGAGATCGTGTAATTATTTACATGCCAATGATTCCTGAGTCAGTTATAGCAATGTTGGCTTGTGGCAGGATTGGTGCTGTTCATTCCGTAGTTTTTGGAGGTTTTGCTGCTAATGAACTTGCTAGCCGTATTGATGATTCAAAAGCAAAATTAATTGTTTCAGCGTCATGTGGTTATGAGCCTGGAAGAATAGTTCACTATAAACCTTTAGTTAATAAAGCTTTAGAATTATCTAAACACAAACCAAGTAAATGTATCTTTTTTCAAAGGGAAAAAGACAAAGCTGAATTAGATTCTAAGATTGATATTGATTGGAATGAAGCTCTTAAAGATGCAAAACCAACTGAATGTGAAAAAATGAATGCTAATGACTACGCTTATATTCTTTATACTTCAGGAACAACTGGACTACCAAAAGGAATAGTAAGGGATATCGGAGGGCACATTGTAGCTTTGAAATGGACAATGAAAAATATTTATAACATAGATCAAGATGATGTCTGGTGGTCGGCAAGTGATATTGGCTGGATAGTTGGCCACTCTTATATTGTTTATGCTCCCTTATTTTATGGCTGCACAACAATTTTATTTGAAGGAAAACCTGTGGGTACTCCTGACGCAGGTGTTTTTTGGAGAATTATTTCAGATTACAAAGTAAAATCTTTATTTACTGCTCCGACAGCTATTAGAGCAATTAAGAAAGAGGATCCGGATGGAAAATTCTTTAAAAATTATGATTTATCTAAGTTTGATACTTTGTTTTTTGGCTGGAGAACGTGCAGATCCTGATACAATAAAATGGTTTGAAAAACTCTCAAATGCACCAGTCATAGATCACTGGTGGCAAACAGAAACAAGCTGGGCTATAAGCTCAAACTGTGCAGGAATAGAAAAATTTCCAATTAAATATGGTTCAGCATTTAAACCAGTTCCTGGTTATGATTTAAAAGTTCTTAATAGTGAAGGTAAAGAAAATAAACCAGGTCAGATGGGTGACATTGTAGTAAAGCTACCGTTACCTCCTGGAACTTTCCCAACTTTATGGAATGCAGATCAAAGATATAAAGAAGTTTATATGTCAACCTATGAAGGTTATTATCAAACTTATGATGCGGGACATGTAGATGAAGATGGTTATGTTTGGATCATGTCTAGAACAGATGATATCATTAACGTAGCAGGTCATAGATTGTCTACTGGAGCTATCGAAGAAGTTTTAGCAGAACATAAAAACGTTGCAGAGTGTGCTGTAATAGGAATTGCAGATAAATTAAAAGGACAACTTCCAATTGGATTGATAGCTCTAAAAGCTGGTGTGGATAGAGATAACAAAGAAATTACAAAAGAATGTGTAGCTTTAGTTCGTGAAAAAGTCGGTCCTGTTGCTGCTTTTAAATTAGCTATTGTTGTAAAAAGATTACCTAAAACAAGATCAGGAAAAGTTTTAAGGGGTACGGTTAGAAAAATTGCAGATGGAGAAACCTACAAAGTACCTCCTACAATAGATGATCCAGCAATTTTAGATGAAATTAAAAAAGATCTTAAAGATAATAATATTTTAAAAGGTTAATGGTTTACCTTTCGAACTTGATAAGATTTTACTATTTTCCATAACAATCTCACCGTTTACAATTGTTGCTACTGGAAATCCTTTAACTTCGTAATTATTAAAAGGTGTCCATCTACATTTACTTTCAATCCAGCTATCTTTTATTACTACCTGTTTGTTCATATCAACTATGGTTAGGTCAGCGTCATAATTTTCTTTTATATAACCTTTGTTTTTAATCCCAAATAGATCGCATGGGTTTTCACAAACTAATTTAATCAACTGTTCTATTTTCAATTTACCCTTGTTAACATGATCAAGCATTACTGGGAGTAAGGTTTGAACACCTGGCATACCTGAAGGAGATAGAGGATATTTTTTTTTTTTTTCTTCTCTAGTATGTGGAGCATGATCAGATCCTATAGTACTCACTAAAGAGTTTTTTACAGCTTCCCATAATCTATCATGATGATCTTTTGATCTAATTGGTGGGTTCATTTGACTAAAAGTTTTAAGTTTTTCATAACAGTCTGGGGCAAATAAAGTTAAATGTTGAGGTGTAATTTCAAAAGTTACACCATCTCTTTTTTCTGAGAAAAAATCTATTTCCTGTTTAGTTGTCACGTGTAGAATATGAATTTTCTTTTTATATTTTTGAGCTATTCTTACTACTCTTTTTGTAGACTCGAGTGCACATTCCTCGTTTCTCCAAATGGGATGTGAAGCAACATCGCCTTCTTTGATAAATTTTTTTCTAGATAATAGAATATTTTCATCTTCAGAATGAACTGAGATAATCTTACTGCTATTAGATATAACTTTCTCTATATCTTTTTCCTGACTAACCAAAAGGTTTCCTGTAGATGACCCTGCAAAAAGTTTTACTCCGCAACACCCTTCTAAAGTATTGACTGACGCAAGTTCTTTCATGTTGTCTGGGGTTGCGCCAAAATAAAATGCATAATTACAAAACATTCTATTTTTTGCAGCATTAAGTTTGTTATTAAACTCTTTAAAAGTAGATGTGGGAGGATTAGTATTAGGCATCTCAAAAACTGATGTCACACCTCCTGCTATTGCTGCCCTGCTACCACTTTCTAAATTTTCTGCATCATTTGCTCCGGGTTCTCTAAAGTGAACCTGGGTATCTATTACTCCTGGTAAAACTATTTTACCAGATGCATCCAAAACCTTGCTACTATTAAGATCAATTTTTCCTATCTTTTTGATTTTATTTCCTGATAATGCTAAATCTATATTTTGAAATTTCCCTTCAATATAGCAAGATCCGTTCTTTATGATGAGGCTATAGTTATCAGACATATTTTGCTAAATATATTATACAATATAAACTCTTAATATGGAAAAAGATCAAATATTTATTTTAAAAGATAGAGGCATTGTGCACATAAGTGGGGATGATGCAAAAAGCTTTCTACAAAATATTATCACAAATGACGTGGATAAAGTAAACAATGCTCGTAGCTGTTTTTCATCTTTGCTAAATCCACAAGGAAAATACTTGTTTGATTTCATTGTTGTAAAACATAAGCAAGGATATTTTCTTGATTGTGAGCTTAATCAAGTTGAGAATCTAATACAAAAACTTAATATTTATAAACTTAAATCTAAAATTGAAATTTTAAATTTGTCTAATGAATTCCAAGTTGCTGTTATAAGTAATGAAAAATTTCTTTCCTTAGATGGATCAAAAAATGAAGAAGGTTATACAATAAGTTATAGAAATGACCCATTTTTTATTGATCCGAGAAATAAGAAATTGGGAGCTAGAGTGATTATTAATTTAGAAAAACTTTATATGTCTATTAAAAAATTAGAATTAAAGTCAAAAGATCCGAAAAAATATTATGAAATTAGTCATAAACTAGGTATTGCTCAAATAAATACAAAACTGCTTCAAGAAAATATTTTCGGTCTGGAGTGTAATTTTGAAAAACTGAACGGTATAGATTTTAAAAAAGGTTGCTATGTGGGCCAAGAAAATACTGCAAGAATGAAATTAAAAAACAAATTAAGGAGAGTGCTTCTTCCAATTTCTTTTGAGGGAAAAATATCTCACTTAAGTGAAATTATGCATAAAGAAAAAATCGTAGGGAGAATTCTGATTCATGAACCTTACCCTTTCGCATTATTTAAAACGTCAGACCCAGAAATAAAAGAGTTTGAGTCAGAAGATCTTTTTAGTGATAAAATAAAGTTAAATATAATTAATGATAGGTATACATAGCTTCCTTTTTTGGATATAGGAGAGCCAATGAGTAAAATTGGATCTGACATTGAAATTGCTAGAGAGGCAAAAATTAAACCAATTGGTGAAGTTCTTGCAAAACTTAATATTCCTGATGATCCTTTTGCTTTTAGCCCAATGGGAAGACATGTTGCAAAATTAAATTTAGAATATATTTCCACATTAAAAGAAAAAAAAAGTAACCTAATTTTAGTAACTGCAATAACTCCAACTCCTGCAGGTGAAGGCAAAACAACCACTTCGGTTGGTTTGAGCGATGGTTTAAACAAAATTGGGAAACAATCAGTAGTTTGTTTAAGAGAACCTAGTCTTGGGCCTTCTTTTGGAATGAAAGGTGGTGCGGCTGGAGGTGGATACGCTCAGGTTATTCCTATGGAACAAATTAATTTGCATTTCACAGGTGATTTTCATGCAATTACCTCTGCTCATAATTTATTATCAGCCTTAATTGATAATCATATTTATTGGGGGAATAAATTAAATATCGATCCAGAAAAAATAGTTTGGAAACGTGTAGTTGATTTAAATGATCGCGGACTAAGAAAAATAAAAATTAATCTTGAAAAATTAAAAAGTAATATTCCAAGAGATGATAGCTTTGATATTACAGTAGCTTCTGAAGTTATGGCAATATTTTGTTTGTCTAATAATTTGAAAGATTTAGAAGAAAAAATAGGAAATATTACAGTTGCTTATACAAAAGATAAAAAACCTATCTATGCAAAAGATTTAAATGCTCAAGGACCAATGACAGTATTATTGAAAGAAGCTATCAGACCAAATGCTGTACAGACTCTAGAAAATAATCTAGCAATTGTTCACGGAGGACCCTTTGCTAATATAGCGCACGGATGTAATTCAATTCTTGCAACAAAAACTGCTTTGAAGTTGTCTGACTATGTGGTCACTGAAGCTGGTTTTGGAGCTGATCTTGGTGCTGAAAAATTTCTGAATATTAAATGTCGAGAAGCAAATATTCAGCCTGATTGTGTTGTCCTAGTTGCAACAATAAGAGCTTTAAAAATGCATGGAGGAATTGAAAAAGATAATCTTAAAAAGGAAAATTTAGAAGGTTTGAAAAAAGGTCTTCCAAATCTTGAGAGGCATATTCAAAATATCAAAAAATTTGGTTTAGAAGTTGTTGTAGCAATAAATCATTTTGTTACTGACACTGATAATGAAGTTAAAGTTATACAAGAATATTGTTCTAAGATGGGAATAAAAATTAGTTTGTGTACTCACTGGTCAAATGGTGGTGAGGGAACAAAAGATTTGGCTATGCATGTTGTGGATGCTTGTAAAAAAAACAAAAAAGAAAATTTTAAATATTTGTACTCAAATGAAATGAATATCCTTAAAAAAATAGAAACAATTGCAAAAGAAATATATGGTGCTAATGGAATTGAATTAGAGGATAAAATCAAAGAACAAATCAAAGAAATAGAAAGAGCTGGATTTGGTAAATTTCCAATATGTATTGCTAAAACTCAGTATAGTTTTTCAACTGATCCTAAATTAAAAGGAGCTCCATCTGGCCATACTTTATCAGTCAGAGAAGTTAGGCTATCGACTGGTGCAAAATTTATCGTTGTTGTTTGTGGAGCTATTATGACTATGCCAGGCCTTCCTAGAGTTCCTGCAGCTAACTCCATTAAGCTAAACAAAAAAGGAGAGGTAGAAGGTCTTTTTTAATAAATTACTTGGTCAAAGAAAAAGCAATCAATAAAACCAGTGTCCACAAAATTACATAGTAAATTATATATCCTTTTGCAGTAGGCCTATACGGTAGTCTGCTTAACCTAGATTTTTTAACTTTTTGTGGTTGGGCAATTTTCATCTTAAACATTTAGTTTGATTGAAAGTTATTAGCAATGCGATATTTTGGTGCGGTCGGAGAGACTCGAACTCTCACGGGAAAACCCACACGCCCCTCAAGCGTGCCTGTCTACCAATTTCAGCACGACCGCATAAACTATGCGACAATAAAGGAATGACAAATTTACTTCAAGTTGGTAAACTAGAATAAGTATGTCTACACATCAGAAGCTTGATAAGAATATATCAGAGATTTATCAAAGAATCTCAAAGGTAATTCCTGATGTTGAATGGAAATTTCACGCCCCATTAATTGAAAAAATTAATAAGCTTAAAAAAGAAAAGAATGCAGTGATACTTGCTCATAACTATCAAACGCCAGAAATTTATCATGGAGTAGCAGACATAGCCGCTGATTCTCTCGCACTAGCACAAGAAGCTGCAAAAACTAGCGCTGATATAATTGTTCTTTGTGGAGTTCACTTTATGGCAGAAACAGCAAAATTAATGAACCCAGAAAAAAAAGTTTTAATACCAGATATGCAAGCAGGCTGTTCGCTTTCAGCATCAATAACAGGGCAAGATGTAGTAATGCTTAAAGAAAAATATCCTGGTGTACCAGTGGTTTCTTATGTGAACACATCAGCTGACGTTAAAGCAGAAACAGATGTTTGTTGTACTTCTGCCAATGCAGTAAAGGTTGTAGAGTCACTTGGTGTAGATAAAGTAATTTTTCTTCCTGATCATTATCTTGCAAACTATGTACAAAAAAATACAAAAGTTAAAATTATTTCATGGCAAGGAACATGCATTGTTCATGAAAAGTTTACCGCAAGAGAAGTTGAAGATATCAGAAAACAAAACCCAGAAATTAAAGTAATTGCACACCCAGAGTGTCCGCCAGATGTTATAAGTGCATCGGATTTTGCTGGTTCTACTTCAAGTATGGTTAAATATGTTAAAGAAAAACAACCTAAAAAAAGTATTATTAGTAACTGAATGCTCAATGAGTGATAATATTCAAATTGAAAATCCAAATGTTGAATTTGTAAAACCGTGTAACCTTTGTCCCTACATGAAAAAAATTACACTTAAAAAAATATTTGACTGTCTAAAAAATGAAACTAATGAAATTAAAATTGGTGACAATATAGCTGCAAGAGCAAGAAGATCTGTACAAAGAATGGCTGAAATTGGCAGATAGTTTTAGTGCAAAAAATAAATCAAAAATATATCAAAACAATCGTTAGACAAGCTCTTAGAGAAGATCTTAGGCCTTCTGGCGATATAACAACTAGAATGATTATAAATAAAAAAGTTACGGCAAGAATAATTGCTGGTCAAAAATGTATAATTGGAGGGTTAAATTTTGCAAAAGAAGCTTTTAAGATTTCAGACAAAAAAATTTCTTTCAAAGCTAAAACAAAAGATGGAAGAAAAGTAAATAGAGGTAAAGTAATTGCTATATTAAAAGGTAAAGCTTCAGGTATTCTTAAAAGTGAGAGAGTTGCACTTAATTTCTTAGGATTAGTTTCAGGAGTAGCAACAACTACAAATAAATTTGTAAAAAAAGTAAAAGGTAAATCATGTAAAATATGTTGTACCAGAAAAAACTTTTCCAAATTTAAGATTAATACAAAAGTATGGAGTAAAAATAGGTGGAGGTACTAATCATAGATTTAATCTAAGTGATGAAGTTTTAATAAAAGATAATCATGTTGCTATTAACAAAAACATTCATAATCTAGTGAAAAGAGCTATAAAAAATAGAAAAGGAAAAAAAATAACAGTAGAGGTCGATAACTTAAATCAATTAAACAGTATTATAGGTCTAAAATTTAATAGAATATTATTTGACAATATGAAACCCGAAAGTCTTAGGAAAGCAGTTAAAATTTCAAAAAGATTTTATGAAACCGAAGCTTCAGGCGGAGTAACACTTAGTAATGTAAGAAAGATCGCAGCAACTGGTGTTAAAAGAATTTCTATAGGCCAAATAACTCATAGCGCTCCCGCTATAGATTTTAGATTAAACTTTTAAGAAATTATCTTCTGAGTTCAGCTTGTGCTGCCGCTAGTCTTGCAACAGGAACTCTGAATGGTGAACAAGAAACATAATTTAAACCTACTTTAGAACAAAATTCTATACTTTTAGGATCTCCACCATGCTCACCACATATTCCTAGCTTTAATTTTTTGTTTTGTTTTCTGCCTCTACTAGATGCAATTTCTACTAGCTCTCCTACTCCTCCTTCATCAATACTAACAAACGGATCTTTTTCAAAAATCTTATGATCAACATAATCATTTAAAAATTTACCAGAGTCATCTCTGCTAATTCCTAGTGCTGTTTGTGTTAAATCATTTGTCCCAAAACTAAAAAAATCTGCATATTTAGAGATAGCTTTTGCCTGTAAAGCTGCTCTTGGTAACTCAATCATAGTTCCAACAATATAATCAATTTTTACTTTATGTTGCTCTTGGACTTGTTTAGCAACTCTATTTACAAGACCTCTTAGTATTTTTAGCTCTAAATCAGTTGAGACTAAAGGAATCATAATTTCAGCAATTGCAGATTTTGACTTTTCTTTTTTACACTCAACTAAAGCTTCAAAAATAGCTTTGCATTGCATCTCATATATTTCTGGAAAAGAAATACCTAACCTGCATCCTCTATGACCTAGCATAGGATTTTGTTCATGAAGTTCTGCTATTCTGTCTTTAATTTCTTTGGCACCTAAATTTAATGATCTCGCTACTTCTTCTATATCTTTATCTGATTTTGGTAAAAACTCATGTAAAGGAGGATCTAACAGCCTTACTGTAACTGGCAATCCATACATTGTTTTGAATATCTCTTTAAAATCATTTTTTTGATGAGGTAAAAGCTTGTCTAAAGCATTATTTCTGTCATCAATAGACTTTGATAGTATCATTTGCCTTACTGATAAAATTCTTTCTTCATCAAAAAACATATGCTCAGTTCTGCATAAACCAATGCCTTCTGCTCCAAATTCTCTAGCAATTTTCGTGTCTTTTGCAGTCTCTGCATTTGTTCTTACTTTTAATTTTCTAAATTCATCTGCCCATTTCATGATAGTAGAAAAATAACCAGATATCTCAGGTTTTACTGTTGGAACTGTTCCAAACATAACTTTGCCACTACCGCCATCAATTGTTATAACATCTCCTTCTTTGACTATCTTATCACCTGCTTTGAATTGTTTAGTTTCATAATCAATATTGATATCTCCTGATCCAGAAACACAAGGCCTTCCCATTCCGCGTGCTACTACTGCTGCGTGACTTGTCATTCCTCCTCTTGAAGTAAGAATTCCCTTTGCAGCATGCATGCCGTGAATATCTTCTGGCGAAGTTTCAACTCTAACTAATATAGTATCTTCCATCATTCCATTTAATCTTTCTGCTTCTTCTGCAGAAAAAACTACTTTTCCACTTGCCGCTCCTGGAGAAGCAGGTAGTCCTGAAGCTATAATTTTTTTCTCTACTTTTTCATCTAATGTTGGATGAAGTAATGTTTCCAGCGTATTTGGGTCTATTCTAAGAATAGCTTCTTTTTTTGAAATCAATTTTTCTTTGACCATATCGACTGCAATCTTAATAGCAGCTTTTGCAGTTCGTTTTCCTGATCTTGTTTGCAACATCCAAAGTTTATTGTTTTCAACAGTAAATTCAATATCTTGCATGTCTCTGTAGTGTTTTTCTAATTTAAGGAAAATCATTTTAAGTTGCTGATAAACTTTAGGCATAGCTTCTTCCATTGATAAAGCTTTTGAGCCAGATTCTTTATTAGCCTTTTTGGTTATATATTGTGGAGTTCTTGTTCCTGCTACTACATCTTCTCCTTGAGCATTGATTAAATATTCTCCAAAAAAAGCTTTTTCTCCCGTTGAAGGATTTCTGGTAAATGCAACTCCTGTCGAACAATCTTCTCCCATATTACCAAAAACCATAGCTTGAACATTTACTGCAGTCCCCCAATGATCTGGAATTTGATTTAGTCTTCTATAAGTTTTGGCTCTCTGACTATTCCAAGACAAAAATACTGCGCTAATAGCTCCGTAAAGTTGCTCTTTAACATCTTGAGGAAATTCTGTTTTTTTTTCTTTTTTAACTAATTCTTTAAAATTTTTGATTAAACCATCCCAGTCACTTTCATCTAGTTCTGTATCTGAAAGAACTCCTTTGGTTAATTTATAGTTATCTATCATTTCCTCAAACAAATGACCTCCTATACCTAAAACAACATTGCTATACATCTGAATAAATCTTCTATAACTATCTTTTGCAAATCTTCCGTTAGATGTTTTTTTTGCTAAAGCTTTAACAGTTTTATCGTTTAAACCAAGATTTAGAATAGTGTCCATCATACCCGGCATAGATATTCTGGCTCCAGATCTTACAGAAATTAAAAGAGGATTAACTAAATCTCCAAATTTTTTCTTTGTTTTTTTTTCAATTTCTTTTAATTTTTTTTCAATATCTTTTATTATTCTGCTAGGTAATTTTTTCTTATTATTGTAGAAAATATCACAAACTTCAGTTGAAATAGTAAATCCTGGAGGCACTGGTAGACCGAGTCTTCCCATCTCTGCAAGATTGGTTCCTTTTCCGCCTAAAATATTTTTTTTATTTTTTAGTTTTTTTATCTTTTTGTCATCAAAACTAAAAATTACTTTGCTCATTTATGCACCTTCCAATTTCGAAAAATCTATAAAATTATTAAATGTTTTACAGAACATTTTTAATAATTCCAGACGATTATTTTTGATATCATGATTCTCGTCATTTACCACCACATTATCAAAGAAATTATCTGTGTAGCTTTTTATCTCAGATAATTGTATTAGCAAATTTTCATAGTTTTTGTCCTCTTCTCTTACTGTAAAAGCCTTACGAATCTCGTTAATTTTTTCAAAAAGACTTTTTTCTTCATCTTTTCTAAAAAGAACAGCATCAGGTTTTCCAAATATCTCTTTTTTTTCACGATCAAGTATGTTGGAAGCTCTTTTGTAAGAGTAAATTGCATTTTTTCCAATATCTTTTTCTATATATTTGTTCATAAGAATACCTTTTCTAAAAAGATCTAGGTAGTTGTCACCTGTGTGAGAACTAATAGATGCTTCAATTATGTCATTTTTAACATTTTTTTCTTTTAATATATTTCTCATTCTTTCTTTAAGAAAGTTTAATATTTCTTTTTCAATATTTGTATTTTTGATTTCAGTACCCTGGTCTTTAAAAAGTGTTGCTGAATAATTAATAAGATCTCTTAAACTAATATTTATTTTATTTTCAATTATGATTCTAAGTAAACCAATGGCTGAACGTCTAAGAGCAAAGGGGTCTTTTGAGCTGGTTGGTTTTTCATTAATTAAAAAGAATCCTACCAAGCTATCTAGTTTATCAATTATTGAAATTGAATAACTTATTGTTTTCTTTGGTACATTTGAGGCTAAACCTGTTGGAAGATAATGATCACTTATTGAGTTAGCAACATCTTCTTCAAATCCTTGGGCCAAAGCAAAATATTTTCCCATAATTCCCTGTAACTCAGGATATTCTCCAACTAGATCAGAACATAAATCAGATTTAGAAATAGAGGCTGCTATTTCTATTTTTTCTTTATTAGTGTTTAGTTGATCTGATATTGGAGCTGCAAGTTTTCTCAATCTTTGTGTTTTATCATAAATGGAACCAAGCTTATCATAAAATGTAATGGTCTTTAATTTTCCTATTTGTTTAATCAAATTTTTAGACTTATCTTTGTCCCAAAAGAATTTAGCATCAGAGAGTCTTGCTTCAACAACTCTTTTGTTTCCTTCTTTAATAAAATTTTTACTATCAGTTTTATTGGCTACAACTAAAAAGAAATTAGTTAATTTGTCTTTTTTGTCAAAAAGAGGAAAATATCTTTGATGTCCTTGAAGAGTAGATATAATAATTTCGCTAGGTATCTTTAAATAATCTTTATCAAAATCTACCAATAAAACATTTGGATTCTCAACAATATTTGTCACTTCTTCTAAAAGCTTAGTATTAAAATTTTCTTTATAATTTTTTGATCTACAAGTAGTTTCAAATCTTTTTAATATCTTTGTTTTTCTTTCTACATGATCCAAAATAATTTTATTGTTTTTTAAAAAAGAATTATATTCTTTAAAAGTTTTAATGTTTTTTGTCTTTGTAATTAAATCTGTTTCTATAATTACAGAATTAGTAGACATAAGATGATGGTAATTAAATTTTAAAACACTCTTATTAAAAATAGCTACAATTGACCTTAAGGGCCTCGCCCACATTAAATTATTGTCAGACCATTTCATTGATTTTTTCCAACTAATCTCATTTAAAGATTTTGGTATTATTTTAGTTAGAAGGTCTTGTGTTAAAATTTCTCTAGGCTTAGTTTTAACAAAATAAAATTTTCCTTTTTCTATTTCCTTCTCAAAAACATCTTTTTTATTAACCTTTTGAGCATTTATAAAATTTTCCAATATATTGTCTGAAACTCCCACCTTTGGGCCTTTAATTTCTTTGGATAAAATCTTCACTTTTTCTGAGAGATTTTGGATAAAAAGAGTCAATCTTGTTGGTGAAGAATAAATCTTTAAAGCTTTATATTTTAAACCTTCCTCTTGAATTGATTTTTCAAAAATTTGCTTCAACTCATTTCTAGCATTAATTTGTAATTGAGGTGGTATCTCTTCACTGTAAAGTTCAAGTATAAATTCAGCCATAAATTAACTTTGAGAATTTAGCCATACTGATCCGGAGCCTTTAGCGAGTTCTCTTATTCTGTTAATATAACCAGTTCTTTCAGCAACACCAATAACACCTCTGGAGTCTAATAAATTAAAAATATGACTAGCTTTTAAACATTGATCATAAGCTGGTAAAGCAAGTTTTTTTTCAAGCAGTGCTTTACATTCTTTTTCTGCTATTTCAAAATTTTTTAAAAGTAGTTCGGTATTTGCAAATTCAAAATTGTAAGCAGAAAATTCTTTTTCTGATTGAAAAAATACTTCTTTGTATTTTACTCCTTCATTGTTCCAATCTAAATCAAAAATATTATTTTTTCCTTGTATAAACATACAAAGTCTTTCCAATCCATAAGTTAATTCAACAGACACTGGTTTACATTCTATTCCAGTCATTTGTTGGAAATAAGTAAACTGAGTTATCTCCATGCCGTCACACCAAACTTCCCATCCTAGGCCTGCAGCTCCTAAAGTAGGGCTTTCCCAGTCATCTTCTACAAATCTTATATCATGATTTTTAACATCAATTCCCATTGCAGCTAAACTCTTTAAATATGTTTGTTTAATATCTTTTGGAGATGGTTTTATTATTACTTGATATTGATAATAATGCTGTAATCGATTTGGGTTTTTTCCATATCTTCCATCAGTCGGTCTTCTTGAAGGTTGAACGTAAGCTGCCTTCCAAGGTTTTGCTCCTAATGATCTTAAAGTTGTTGCTGGATGAAAAGTTCCTGCTCCAACTTCCATATCATAAGGTTGAAGAATAACACATCCATATTTTCCCCAAAACTTTTGTAGGTTCATCATAATGTCTTGAAAGGATAAAAATTTTTTATTCTTTTTATTTTTTTTTGGCATTTATAAACCAAATCTTTGCCAAATAGCTTTTTCTTCTAAAGTGTTTGCTAAATTATCTATTTGGTTTTCAATAGAGGATGAAAGTTTTTTAGCAATAAAACTTTTTTGTTTTTCAAATTTTTTAATTACTACATCTTTACCAAATTTTTCCTTTAAGATTTGATCTGCATTTCCTATTCCATCTATGAGACCTAAACTCAATGCTGTGGAACCTGACCAAAATTCTCCAGTAAATATATTGTTCTTTTCAGGATCTTTTAATTTTGTCCCTCTGCTTTTTTCAACAATTTTGATAAAATCTCCATGTAGTTCCAACTGAAGCTTCTTCAGTCTTTTAACATCTTCTTCTTTTTCATCAACAAAAGGATCTAGTGTGCTTTTATTTTTCCCAGCAGTGTAGATTCTTCTTTCTACACCAATTTTTTTAATCATTTCTTTAAATCCAAAAGAAGCGCTGATAACTCCTATTGAGCCTATGATTGAACTTGAGTTTGCATAAATTTCATCACCAGCACATGCTATAAAATACCCGCCAGAAGCAGCTACATCCTCAGCAAAAATTAAAACTTTAGTTTTATTCTCATCAGCCAATTGCCTTATATAGCTGTAAATTAAATGTGACTGCACAGGAGAGCCTCCAGGAGAATTTATAGAAATGGCAACATGTTTGGGTTTTTTAAAAGAAAAAGCCTTTTTTAAAATTTCTTGTTGGCTGGCAAGGTCCATTCCCTGCTTAAATCTACCCACCGAACCAATAATCCCTGTTAATCTTACGTGAGGAACTATTTTCTTTTTTTTGAAAATCCAAAACATAATATAATGATTAATATTAATATTCTTATATCAGTACTAGATTTAAATTTTAAATATTTTGTACGCTACTCCTAGTTGAATTGAAGGTGCGTCAACTGTGATTAAATTAAAAAAACTTATAAGTTAAAAAATCTATTAGAATAAAAGAATATGGGATCAGTAATACCGCTTAAAAAATCTGTAAATACGGCTTATCTGGATTTAAAGAATTTAGTTGAGGATAAGCTTTTAAAAGTTGAAAATTTAATAGAGTTAAAACTTCAAAGCAAAGTTGATTTAATCAAAAAAATGAGCGACCATCATTTTCGTTCTGGAGGTAAAAGATTAAGAGCCCTGCTTACCTTGGGTTCAGCAAGATTGGCTGGGTACGCTCCTGGAGAAAGAGATGTTAATTTGGCTGCATGTGTAGAATTAATTCACTCTGCAACTTTGCTTCATGATGATGTTATTGATGAGAGTTCTGTTCGAAGAGGAACAAAAACTACAAATTCTATTTGGGGAAATCAATCATCAATATTAGTAGGAGATTATTTATTAAGTAGATGTTTTGAAATCATGGTAGATGATGGAGATCTAGAAATTTTAAAACTACTTTCTTCTACTTCTTCTAAAATTGCTCAGGGTGAAGTTTTGCAACTTCAACATAAAGGTGAGGCTGATTTACTTGAAGAAACTTATTTAAAAATAATTAATTTAAAAACAGCAGCTCTTTTTTCTGCAGCTACTAGAACGGGCGCTTGCCTTGCTGGAAGTAATGAAAAAGAAAAAGAAGCTTTGGAGTCTTACGGAAAAAATCTTGGCTTAGCATTTCAAATAGCAGATGATGCTCTTGATTATTACTCTAAAGAAACTATTTTTGGAAAAGAAATTGGAAAAGACTTTTACGAAGGTAAAACTACCTTGCCCTTAATTATAATATTTCAAAGAGCAAACAGTGAAGAAAGAAACTTTCTATTAGAAATATTAAAAAAAGAAAAAAGAACTGAAGAAGATTTTAGTGAAACTTTAGCTTTAATAAATAAATATAAGGCAGTTCAAGAAAGTCTAAAAAGAGCTGAATATTTTGTTAATGTCTCTCGCGATTCATTGGGAATTTTCAATGATAATCAAGATAAAATAGTTTTACAAAACTTAACTGGATTTAGTCTTAGTAGATCTTTTTAAGGATATAAAATTTCTTTGACCCAACTACCTTCTTTAAAAACATAATTCAATCTTTGATGTGTTCTATTTTTTACCTCTAGCCAAAATTCAATTTCTTGAGGTTTAACTCTCCAGCCTGACCAATGTGAAGGTCTAGGAACATTTTTTTTATCTGGATATTTTTTTTCAAATTCTTTTATCTTTTTTAGGAAATCATTTCGGCTTTCCATTTTTTCTGATTGAGATGATGCCCAAGCTGCAATTCTACTCCCGTAATCTCTGGAACTAAAATATTTATCAGCCTCTTCATTATCAACTATGCTTACTTTTCCCGATACTCTTACTTGTCTTCTTATGCTTTTCCAATGAAAACACATTGAGGCATTTGGATTGTTTTTCAAGTCATTTCCTTTTTTGCTATTAAGGTTTGTATAAAAAACAAAACCTTTATCGCTTAAACCTTTAAGCAAAACCATCCTAACGCTAGGAACACCTTTTAAATTTGAGGTCGCTACAGATAAAGCGTTTGGATCATTAATTTCACTTTTTTCTGCATCGGCAAACCATTTTTTAAATAAAACTATAGGATTTGCTTCATCTTGAAAGCAAAGATCTAATCCTAACGAATTATGGCCATTATTTTGATTCATATTTTCTATAAAATAATTTATACATTAAATAACTATGTCTTTTAATACTTTTGGTAAAATATTTAGATTTACTACATGGGGAGAGTCTCATGGCCCTGCAATAGGTTGTGTAATTGATGGTTGTCCTCCAAATATACCTATATCTGAATTAAATATCCAAAAAGATATGAATAGGAGAAGGCCTGGACAGTCTAAGTTTACTACTCAAAGAAAAGAGTCTGACAAGGTGATAATTCTTTCTGGCGTTTTTCAAGGTAAAACTACTGGAACCCCTATATCAATAATTATTTATAATGAAGATAAAAAATCCAGGGACTATGAATCCATAAAGAATAAATTTAGACCTGGTCATGCTGATTTTACATATTTTAAAAAATATGGAATTAGAGATTTTAGAGGTGGAGGAAGACAGTCTGCTAGAGAAACAGCTTGTAGAGTTGCGGCAGGAGCGGTTGCAAAAATTGTATTAAAAAAAATGATAGGACCAAAATTTAATGTTATTGGAGCTGTGACTCAGCTAGGGTTAATGTCTTGTGATAAAGGCAATTGGAAAAATTCTGAAATAAGAAAAAATCCATTTTTCTGTCCAGATAAAAAATCTGTTAAGTTATGGGAAAAATATTTATTAGCAGTTAGAAAATCTGGATCTTCTTGTGGAGCTATCATAGAGCTAAGAGCTTCGGGGATTCCAGTAGGTCTAGGAGCGCCTATATACTCAAAATTAGATAGCGATATTTCTGCTGCGCTGATGAGTATTAATGCAGTTAAAGGTGTAAATATTGGATCTGGAATGAATTCAGCATTTTTAAGTGGAGAAGAAAATGATGAAATTAAAATCAAATCTGGAAAAATAAAATTTAAAACTAATAATGCGGGTGGTATTCTTGGAGGGATATCTTCAGGACAAAATATTGTTGCTTCCTTTGCTGTAAAACCAACTTCTTCTATTTTAACAAGTAGAGAAACGATAGATAAAAAAGGTAAAAATACAAAAATATCTGTTAGGGGTCGTCATGATCCTTGTGTTGGAATCAGAGCTGTTCCGATTGGTGAGGCAATGCTATCTTGTGTTCTTTTAGATCATTACTTGATGAACAGAGCTCAGTGCGGTTAATTATGAAGTTTTATTCTTTGCAAAAACAATATTTGATTTAAGAGTATCTTCTATTTTGTTTGCTATTGCATTACTGTCCAGTCCTGCAGTTTTGTACATTTTTTGAGGACTATCTTGATCAAGAAATACATCTGGTAAAACCATTGACCTAAATTTTAAACCTTTGTCAAAAACACCCCTTTCTGACAAAAGTTGCATTACATGTGATCCAAATCCACCAATAGATCCTTCTTCTATAGAAATAACTACCTCATGATTATTTACAATTTCCATAATTAATTTTTCATCTAATGGTTTTGCAAACCTCGCATCTACTATTGTTATGTCTATTCCTTTTTTAGATAAAATTTCTGAAGCAATTTTGCACTCTTCTAGTCTAGCTCCAAAATTCAATATTGCAGCTTTTTTTCCAGATTTTATTATTTTACCTTTTCCTATTTCTAGTGTCTCATTTATGTTAGGAAGCTCTACTCCTATTCCATTTCCTCTAGGATATCTAAATGCAGAAGGACGATCATTAATTTTGACTGCAGTATTAATCATTTTTACTAATTCTGCTTCATCGCTTGGAGCCATTACAACAAAATTTGGCAAAGTAGAAAGATAAGTAATGTCAAAAGAGCCAGCATGAGTAGGTCCATCTGCTCCTACTAAACCTGCTCTATCTATAGCAAATCTTACAGGTAAAGATTGAATAGCAACGTCATGTACTACTTGGTCGTAAGCTCTTTGAAGAAAAGTTGAATAAATTGCAGCAAAAGGTTTATATCCTTCTGTTGCTAATCCTGCTGCAAAAGTTACCGCATGTTGTTCGGCAATTCCGACATCAAACATTCTCTCAGGAAATTTCTTTTCAAATAAATTTAATCCAGTACCAGATGGCATAGCCCCGGTAATTCCAATAATTTTAGTATCATTTTCTGCATGCTTTATTAAAGTTTCAGCAAAAATTTTTGTATAGGCAGGTTTATTAGAATTACTTTTCTTTTGTTCTCCTGTTACTACATTAAACTTAGAAACACCATGATATTTATCACCAGATTCTTCGGCTGGTTTATAACCTTTGCCTTTTTTTGTAACTGCGTGAATAAGTATTGGGCCTTCGTGTTTTGAATTTTTAACATTTTCAAAAATTGTAACTAAATTATCAACGTCATGGCCATCAACGGGTCCGATATAATAAAAACCAAGTTCGCTAAATAGAGTTCCACCCGTTACTATACCTCTTAAAATATCTTCTGCTTTACCTGCTTTCTGGCTAAACCTTTTTGAAAATGCTGAAATTATTAGTTTTATAGTTTCTCTTAAACTAAAATAAATTTTACCAGAAAGAAGTTTTGGTAAATATTTACTCATCGCTCCTACTGGTCTAGCAATAGACATATCATTATCATTTAAAACTACTATTAATTTTGATTTTAATGCTCCAGCATTGTTCATTGCTTCATAGGCCATACCTGCGCTCATGGCACCGTCTCCTATAACTGCTATAACGTTATTACTATCGTTCGACAGTTTTTTTGCTACTGCCATTCCAAGAGTTGACGAAATTGAGGTTGAGCTATGTGCTGCTCCAAAAGGATCGTATTCGCTCTCTGATCTTTTTGTAAATCCTGACAGGCCTCCTCCCTGCCTTAGAGTTTTGATTTTATCTTTTCTTCCAGTAATTATTTTATGAGGATAACATTGATGTCCTACATCCCAGACTAATTTATCTTTAGGAGTGTTAAAAACATAGTGCAATGCTACTGTGAGCTCCACAACTCCTAGTCCGGCTCCTAAATGACCTCCAGTTTCTGAAACAACATCAACTAGTTCATTTCTAAGCTCATCGGATATTTGTCTTAATTTGTTTTTTTCAAATTTTCTAAGATCTGCTGGAAAATTTATTTGATCAAGTAACTTCGACATTAAAATTCTCTTCCTAAAATAAACTCTATTGTATTTTTTAAATCTTTAGCTTTTTTTCCATGTTTTTTAAGCTTTCTCAATATATCTTTTTTCAAATTATTTGCATAGATATAAGCATTTTCATAGCCCATAAAACTTATTAATGTGGATTTTCCTTTTTTTTTATCCTTTTTTGTCGGCTTTCCTAATAATTTCTTTGATCCTCTAACGTCTAAAAAATCATCAGCTAGTTGAAATAGAAAACCAATATCTTCCCCTAAAAGTCCTAATGATTTTTTTTCTTTTTCTCCTCTATTAGCAACACTGCCTGCAGCAAAACAGCAAAAATTAAATAATTTTCCAGTTTTTTTCTTTTGCATATCTATAATTTGATTTAAATTTTTTTTTTG
Source organism: uncultured Pelagibacteraceae bacterium (assembly GCA_902567685.1). GTDB lineage: Bacteria > Pseudomonadota > Alphaproteobacteria > Pelagibacterales > Pelagibacteraceae > Pelagilacustribacter. The sequence continues at coordinate 37,715 of CACFNH010000003.1, forward strand.
TTTTTCGAAACTTAGATCAAGTTGTTGTCCGCCTGCGATACCAGTGTGTCCAGAACATAAAGCTAATTCTTTTATAATCTCGATCTTAGAATTATGATTTATTGAATATTTTTTATCTGCGATCATTTCAAATGCAAGTGTCAGTAAAGAATTGCCAGCCAGTACTGCAGTTGACTCGCCAAACTTAACATGAGTGGAGGGTTTCCCTCTTCTTACTTTATCATTGTCCATACATGGCAAATCATCATGTATTAAAGAATATGAATGTATGCACTCAACTGCTCCACAAATATTAATAAGCTTTTTAGTATTCAAATTAAATAACTTTCCTGTATTTAAAATTACTGAAGATCTAATCTTCTTGCCTCCTGACAAGGTTCCATACTTCATTGCCTTTAGTAAATTTGTTTTTTTTTGTTTTTTTATATATTTTTTTAAAAATAATTCTGTTTTTTTTGCATTATCTATTAATTGCTTTTTTATCATTTTTTCTTAATTTTTTTTGTTAGAGCGGCAATATCTTTAAATTTTTTTTTAAATAAAATATCCATATCGTTATTAAGTTTTATTAACCTTTTGTATTCTTCTCTGAATCCCTCTAAATCTGTCTCTTTTTTTTCTAATTTGTTTAAAATATCGTTAATTTCTTCCTTTGTTTCCTTTATAGATTTACTTTTTTTTTCAGATGGAATATTTTTGCTTTTCATTTAGAACATAATAATAGCATTATGAAAAATATCTATTCAAATATATTTAAATTTAACAAAAACATCCTTCACAAAACATTAAAATATTTAAAAAAGAGCAACATTGTGGGCTTACCTACAGAAACAGTTTATGGTTTGGCAGGAAATGCGTATTCTAAAAAAGCAGTTGAAAAGATTTATTCTATCAAAAAAAGACCAAAGATTAATCCTTTAATAGTTCACTATTATGACCTGAAAAATCTTTCAAATGATGTAGAGGTTAACAATAATTTTTTAAAACTGTATAAAAAATTATGCCCTGGACCAATTACATTTGTAATGAAAAAAAAAAAATTATCTAAAATATGTTCTGTAGCTACTGCTAATCTTAATACTGTTGCTATTAGATTTCCAAGTAACCCAAAAATTAGGAAAATATTAAGTAAATTAAATTTTCCATTAGCTATTCCAAGTGCAAATAAGTCTAAAGGAATAAGCCCTATAAATGCCTTTGATGTAGCTGAAGAATTTAAAAATAAAGTTAAAATTATAATCGATGATGGCAATTCTAAAATTGGTATAGAGTCAACTGTTTTAGATTTAACAGGAAGAATAAAAATATTGAGGCCAGGTATAATAAATGGAAAAAAAATTAGCAAAATTTTAGGAAAGAAAGTCTATTTTGTAAAAAAACAAAACAAAATAAAATCACCTGGTGCTTTAAAAAAACATTATTCCCCAAATATTCCGATGAAATTAAATCAAATAAATGCAAGTAAAAACACCGCATTTATAGTTTTTGGTAAAAAATATAAAAAAACAACTAATACATTTAATTTAAGTAAAAAATCGGACTTAAATGAAGCTGCAAAGAATTTATATAAAATATTCAGAAAAATAAAAAAATATAATTATAAAAAAATATATGTGGTCAAAATTCCAAATAAAGGAGTGGGCGTTGCTATAAATGATAGATTAAAACACGCTGCAAACTAAAATGAAGCTAGAAGTTAACAAACTTAGTAAAAAATTTAATGATACAGACGCAGTTAAAAATATAACTTTTTTAATTGAAAAAAATAAAACCTTAGGATTGCTTGGTCCAAATGGATGTGGAAAAACTACTTCTATTGGCATGATGCTAGGTTTAATAAAACCTACAAGTGGGAATGTTTATATTGACGGAAAAGATATAAATAAATCTCAAAAAAGCTCACTTTTAAGTTTGATAAATTTTGCATCTCCATATGTAGAATTGCCTAAAAAGTTAACAGTAAGACAAAACCTAGAAGTTTATGGAAGATTATATGGTGTAAAAAATCTAGAAGAAAGAATAATAGAAATTTCTGAAGATTTAAATTTATTTTTTTATTTAAACAAAAAAACCGGTGAACTTTCTTCAGGCCAAAAAAATAGAGTTTCTCTTGCAAAATCCTTAATTAACAAACCTAAATTATTATTTTTAGATGAGCCTACAGCAAGCCTTGATCCAGATATTGGTGACTTTGTGAGAAACTATATTGAAGAATATAAAAAAAAAAATGAATTAACAATTTTGTTAGCATCTCACAATATGAAAGAGGTAGAGAGACTTTGTGATACCGTTATAATGATGAAAGAAGGAAAAATAGTTGATAAAGGGACATGTAAAGAATTAATTGAAAAGCATGGTCGAAATAATCTTGAAGAGACTTTCTTAAAAATTGCGAGGAGTAAAAATGAGGTGGCATAAGATTTACGGATTAAGTCTTAGACATTATTATTTAATAAAAAGTTCTTTACCTAGAATTCTTGATCTTATTTATTGGCCTTCTATACAAATATTCTTATGGGGGTTTATATCTAAATTTTTTACTGTAAGTTCTACTTATTATAACAATACAGTTGGTGTAATTTTAACTGCAGCTATACTTTATGATTTTTTATTTAGATCTAGCATTAGTTATAATATGATGTTCCTTGAGGAAATTTGGAGCAGAAATTTTACTAATTTGTTTATAGCTCCAATAAAAATTAGTGAGATAATAACTGCATTAACATTAACTGCAATATTTAGGACTTTAATTGGTTTGGTTCCTGCCACTATACTCGCTATACCATTGTTTGGTGTTTCTATTTTTGAAATAGGATTGCCATTAATATTTCTATTAACAAGTTTATATATTTTTGGAGTTACTTTAGGATTATTAGTAACTTCTGGACTTATAAGATTTGGGCCATCATTTGAAAATGTTGCTTGGGCTAGCCTTTTCTTTCTAGCTCCATTAGGTTGTGTGTATTATCCCATTGAAATTTTACCTGAATGGCTTCAAATAATCTCAAAAATCTTGCCGCTAGTACATATATTTGAAGAAATAAGAAACATTCTTATTAATGACATGATTAATTATTATTCAATTTTCAAAGGTGCTATAATGTCAATTTTATATTTTATATTTGGTGTGATTATTTTTTATATTTCCTACTCTGGAGCAAGAGAAAGAGGAACCCTAATTAATATGGGTGAATAAGTAAATATGCAATTAATAGATTGTTTTATGTATTTTGATGAAGATTTGGTCTTAGATATAAGATTAAACACTTTAAATGAATCTGTTAATCAATTCATCATAGCTGAGGCAACTAGAGATCACGCGGGAAACGAAAAAAAATTAAATTTTAGTTATGATAATTTTAAAAAATTTAAAGATAAAATTACTTATTTAATAATTGATGATATACCAATCGATGTTAAATCTAAGAAAAAAAATTGGACAGCTAATCATTGGAGAGATCAGCATCAAAGAAACTCTCTTGTAAAAGGTTACGAAAAATATAACGATAATGATCTGATAATGGTATCAGATATAGATGAAATACCTGATCCAAAAAAAATATCAGAATTCAAAATCAAAAACAAATATGCTTGTTTTTTACAGAAAAATTTTCAATCTAAAATAAATCTACAAAATGTTACAGATCAGTATTGGATGGGAACAAAAATTTGTCAAAAAAAATATTTGAAGTCACCTCAATGGTTAAGAGAAATAAAAACTAAAAAAAGAGCATTTTGGAAAATTTATAAACCTAGAGAGCCTCAGCTTATTTATGATGGAGGATGGCACTTTAGTTTTTTAAAAAAACCAAAAGATATATCTAAGAAAATTAAAGTTTATGCTCATCAAGAGTTTTCCAAAAAAGACTTTTTTGACGAAAAAAAAATAGAAGATAGAATTAGAAAAAAAAAAGATATTTTTGACCGTGATATTAAATATAAAAAAGTTGAACTAAATGAAGACTTTCCAAAATATATATTGGATAATAAATCTAGATTTGCTGACTGGATAGTTTGATTGGTGCGCCCGGAAGGATTTGAACCCTCAACCTTCTGATCCGAAGTCAGACGCTCTATCCAGTTGAGCTACGAACGCAAATGAATATAATTTAAATTTAAATGACTAATAACACAATCAAATTCTCAGTAAATAAAGAAGATGAAGGAAGTAGACTTGATTTAATACTTGCAAAAAGAATAAGTAGTTTAACACGATCTAAGCTTAAAAAGATAATTGAGTCTAAAAATGTTAAAATAAATAATTCAGTTATTTCTTCTCCCTCAAAAAAAGTCAGATTAAATGAAAATATTGTTGTAAATATTTTTGAAAATAAAAATAATAGAATTCGACCATTTAAAACTAAAATTGATATAGTTTATGAAGATAAAGACATACTTGTAGTGAATAAACCAGCTGGCATGGTTGTTCATCCAGGAGCTGGGAACTTTGAAAAAACTTTAGTCAATGCATTAGTTTTTAAGTATAAAAAAAAATTATCTAATATTAATGGTGAACTTAGACCTGGAATAGTTCATAGAATTGATAAAGAAACAAGTGGTTTAATAGTTGTGGCCAAAAATAATACTGCTCACTCAAAATTAGGAATTCAATTTAGCGAACATACAATTGAAAGAAAATATCTAGCTCTAGTTTGGGGTGTCATTCGACCTTTAAAGGGGAAAATTGAAACATTAATAACAAGAAATAAAAAAAATCGACAACTCATGGCTGTAAGTGAAATTAGAGGAAAAAAAGCAGTCACAAATTATTCAACGGAAAAAATTTATAGTATTAATGATATTCCTAAAATTAGTTTGGTAGAATGTAAACTTGAAACTGGCAGAACTCATCAAATAAGAGTTCATATGTCTCATAAAGGAAATCCTTTGTTGGCTGATAAACAGTATGGAAAAAAAAATATGAAGTTTAAAAAAATCAATAAAGATTTTGAAAAAATAATAAATACCCTTAAAGGACAAGCTCTGCATGCTAAAAGCTTGGGATTTGTTCATCCAGGTAATAATAAATTTATGAAATTTGAAAGCAAACCTCCAAAAGACTATAAGAAATTGTTAGATTTACTTAATAAACTTAGCAATTGAAAATTGATACTGTAGACTATAAATAGACAACGATTATGAGTAAGAAAAAAGAAATTACAAATTTGCCCACACCTTCAGTTGGAGGCTTGTCTTTATATTTGGCTCAAATCAAAAAATTTCCAATGCTTGACGCGGAGGAAGAATACATGCTTGCAAAAAACTGGAAAGAAAGAGGAAATTTAAAAGCTGCACATAAACTTGTAACAAGTCATTTAAGATTAGTAGCTAAAATTGCTATGGGTTATAGAGGTTATGGTTTACCAGTAGGAGAATTAATTTCAGAAGGTAATATTGGTTTAATGCAAGCTGTTAAAAAATTTGACCCTGATAAAGGATTCAGATTAGCAACTTATGCTATGTGGTGGATTAAAGCTTCAATACAAGAATATGTTTTAAGATCTTGGAGTCTTGTAAAAATGGGAACTACTACTGCACAAAAAAAATTGTTCTTTAATTTAAAAAAACTTAAAAATCAAATAGCTCCTGGTCAAGAAGGTGATTTAAGAGATGAACAGGTTACAGAAATATCAAAAAGATTGGACGTTAATTCTGAAGAAGTAATTAATATGAACAGAAGAATGATGGGACAAGAAAAATCTCTTAATGATCCTATCAAATCTGGGGAAACTGAGGAATGGCAAGACTGGTTAGTGGATGATCGTTTAGACCAAGAATTACAAACTTCACAAAAACAAGAGTTTGATGACAAAAAAGATTTGCTCTATGATTCAATTAGAATTTTAAATGATAGAGAAAAAGAAATTTTAGAAGCTAGGAGGCTGACTGAAAATCCAAAGACTTTAGAAGAACTAAGTAAAAAATACAAAATCAGTCGAGAGAGAATTAGGCAGATAGAAACTAAGGCGTTTGAAAAACTTCAAAAGTCTATGATTAACTCTAGTAAATCTAAAAATTTACTCCCAAAAAATTAACGTTCTTAAAAAGGGTTCTCTATAAGAATAGTGTCTTTTCTCTCAGGGCTAGTTGATATACTTGATATTTTTGCTTCTACAAATTTTTCTAATTCTTTCACATAAACTTTTGCATTTTCAGGTAATTTTTCAAATTCTTTAATTCCTTTGGTAGGAGATTTCCATCCTTTAAATTCTTTATAAATTGGCTTAACTTTCAATTGATCGTCTACTGCTGCTGGCAAATAATCTATTTTTTTTCCATTTAGTTCATAAGCAATACACATTTTAATTGTATCCAGTTCATCTAAAACGTCTAGTTTTGTAAGTGCTATTCCATTAATACCAGAGATCTTTATTGTCTGTCTAACAAGAACTCCATCAAACCAGCCGCATCGTCTTTTTCTGCTAGTAACTGTTCCAAACTCTTTTCCTCTAGTTCCAATTTTCTCACCTATATTATCTTTTAGTTCTGTAGGGAAAGGTCCTTCTCCAACCCTAGTTGTGTAGGCTTTAGTTATGCCTAGAACATAATTTATTGTATCTGGTCCGCAACCTGTTCCTGTTGCAGCAGATGAAGCTACAGTATTAGAAGATGTAACAAAGGGGTAAGTGCCATGATCTACGTCTAAAAGAATCCCTTGGGCGCCTTCGAACAATATTTTTTTACCTTTTGATTTGTATTCATCTATTTTTTTCCAAACTGGTTGAGAAAATTTTAATATTTCTGGGGCTATTTTTAACAGATCTTTTTTTAATTGATCTTTCTTAAAAATCTCTTTTCCTAAACCTTTCCTTATTGCATTGTGGTGAATAAGAACAGTTTCCAACCTATGATCTAAATTGCTTTCAGAAACTAAATCCATTACTCTAATTGATCTTCTTCCAATCTTATCTTCGTAAGCAGGGCCAATTCCTCTTCTTGTTGTTCCAATTTTAGCTTTCCCAGCAGAGTCTTCTCTTATTTCGTCCATTTCCTTATGAAAAGGAAGGATAAGATTAGCAGATTCAGATAAGATTAAATTGTTTTCATCAACACTCACACCTTTTGATTTAATTTCTTTGATTTCATCAAGTAGTGCCCAGGGATCTACAACAACACCATTTCCAATTATTGAAATTTTATTTTTCCTAACTATGCCAGATGGTAACAATCTAAGTTTATAAGTTACTCCATCTATAACTAAAGTATGGCCAGCATTATGACCTCCTTGAAAACGAACGACTATATCGGCTTCACTTGAAAGCCAGTCAACGATTTTTCCTTTTCCTTCGTCACCCCATTGAGATCCGACAACAACTACATTTTTCATTATCTAAATTTTCTATTTATCAATATTGAATTCAAATGGTTAATAGGACCATGGCCTTTTCCATAACCAGGGTTAGATCCTATTGCTTGATTAACATATTTAATTCCTAACTCACAAGATTTCTTTAAAGGTTTTCCACATGATAAAAAAGTTGCAATTGCACTTGATAAAGTGCAACCTGTTCCATGAGTATTTCTAGTTTTCATCTTTTTATTTTTAAAAATTTTTATCCCATTTCTATTTAAAAGAATATCTTCCATATATTTTGATTTTCTATGACCACCTTTTAGTAAAATATTCTTAGCTCCTAATTTTAACAAAATATTAGCAGCATGAATCATATCTTCGAGATTTTTTATTTTTATTTTTGTTAAAACCTCTGCCTCAGGAATATTGGGTGTTATTAAATAAGCTTTTTTGATTAATTCATTTTTTAAAGTTTTAATTGCTGATTGGTTGATTAGTCTGCTACCGCCCTTTGCAACCATGACAGGATCTAAAACAATCTTAGAGGTTTTAACTTTCTTTAAAGCTTTTGCAACAGATTTGATGACTTGAGAAGAGTGAAGCATACCAATTTTTATTCCATTTGGTTTTATGTCCCTGCATGTAAATATAATTTGTTTTCCTATCTGTTTTGGATTTATGGGAATAACAGAGCTTACTCCTGTTGTGTTTTGAACTGTGACAGCAGTAACTGCTGTCATTGCGTAGCCTCCTAAAGCTGTAACTGTCTTAATATCAGCCTGAATTCCTGCTCCTCCAGAAGAGTCGGATCCTGCTATTATTAAAATTTTAGATTTGGGTTTCAATTTATTTTATTGATCTCTTAATTATTTTTACACATTTCAAAATCAAACTTCTATCATATGACTCGCCCATAATCCTAATCTTTGGTTCTGTTCCAGATTTTCTGACTAAAAGTCTTCCTTTGTTACCCATAAGTTTATTAGCTTTTTTAATTGCTTTTTTACATTTAACCTTATTAATTGAATTTTTGTCGTTAACGGTAATATTTTCTAAAATTTGTGGTAAAGGCTTAAAAACATTTAACAATTTGCTCGCTTTCTTCCCTTTTCGTAAAGAAAACAAAACTTCTAATGCTACCATTAATCCATCTCCAGTAGTTGCAAACTTTCCTAAAATTATATGTCCAGATTGTTCTCCACCTAGATTGAAATTTAGTTTTTTCATTTTTTCCTTAACATACCTATCTCCAACTTTTGATCTAAAAAATTTTATTTTTTCCCTTTTTAAAAAGATTTCCAAACCATAATTTGACATTAATGTTCCAACCACTCCTCCTCTTAAAATTTTCTTTTCTTTCCATCTTCTCGCAAGCATGGCAATAATTTGATCTCCATCTACTGTCTTGCCTTTTTCATCACACATAATAATTCTGTCAGCATCTCCATCGAATGAAATTCCAACATGTGCTTTAAATCTTTTTACAGTTGATCGAATTTTAGAAGGATGCATGGATCCACATTTATAATTAATATTAAAACCATTAGGTTTTACACCAATAGATATAACTTTTGCCCCAAGTTCTTTAAGTAATTTAGGGGCAGCTTTGTAGCCAGCTCCATTTGCACAATCTAAAACTATTTTGGTGCCTCTTAAATGAAAATTTTTTGGAAAATTTTTTTTTAATACTTCTATATATCTCTCATTTCCATCTTCTAGTCTTTTAACTCTTCCTAATAATTTTGGGTTTGTTAATTGTTTTGTATTTTTAGCATCTATTAATTTTTCAATCTTTTTCTCTATTTTGTCTGACAATTTCATGCCGTCTGGTCCAAATAATTTAAGTCCATTATCATGATAAGGATTGTGAGAAGCGGTAATCATAATTCCCATGTTTGCTTTCATTAATTTCGTTAACATAGCAAGTCCATTAGTTGGTAAGGGACCTAATGTAAAAACATGCATACCACCAGATACCAGCCCTGATACCAGTGCAGGTTCTAAAGTATAACCAGATAGTCTTGTATCTTTGGCTATAACAGCTATTTGTTTTGTTTTTTTTTGATTTTTAAAATATGTTCCAGACGCTAAACCAAATTTAAAAAATTTCTCACCTGTAATATTTCCTTGATTGACTGTTCCTCTTATTCCATCAGTTCCAAAATATTTATTTTTCATTAATTTTTAAAATTTGATAATATTTTTTTAAATACTACAATACCTTGTTTAACTTCATTTACATCATGAACTCTAAATATTTGAACACCTTGAGACAACAAATAAAGAACAGAAGCTAATGTGCCTCCAATTCTTTCTCTGCTATCATTTTTTCCAGATATTTGACTAATAAATCTTTTTCTAGAAGTCCCAATCAAAATAGGAAAACCTAGACTATGAAACAAAGATATCTTAGAAATTAAAGTCAAATTATGTTTCAGATTTTTACCAAAACCAATACCGGGATCTAAAATTATTTTTTTATTATCATTTTTCTCTACACTATTTTCAAAGAAATCATAAATATCTAATAAAACATTTGTATAACTAGGATTTTTTTGCATCGTATTAGGTGTTCCCTGCATATGATGAATCACTTTTGAAATATTATATCTTTTTATTTTCAATAAAGATTGTTGTTCATGATTAAAGCCAGAAACATCGTTTATTAAATCTACACCATAGTTAATTCCTTTAATCATAATTTCTGATTTTCTTGTGTCTAATGACAGGCAAACCTTTTTATATTTTCTCTTAAAATTTTTTATAACATGTTCAATTCTTTTCCATTCAATTTTGATTGGAATAGTTTTTGATCCAGGTCTGGTTGACTCTCCTCCAACATCAATAATACTTGCCCCAGATTTTATCATTTCAGAAATATGATTAATTGATTTATTTTTTTTATTAAATTTTCCTCCATCAGAGAAACTGTCAGGAGTTAAGTTAAGAATTCCCATAATTGTAGGATCTAAAAAATTTACATTTTTTAAAAAATTTTTTCTTTTTAAAATTATATTTTTTAGATCTTTTTTAACTTTTTTTTTTAGAGAAAGTCCTAAGAGATTAATTTTTTTAATATTGATAATTTTGGATAAAACTTTTCTATTTTTTCTTGTAAAAATTTCAATTTTATCAAAAGCAACATCTTTATTTCCACAAAGAGGTAAAGCTAATTTTTTTTTTATTAATAGTCTAGCGTTTTCACCATAATAAAAATTACACGCTCTTGTGTAATATTTATTCATGAATTTTTTTTTAAACTGCTGGTTTGGGTTTAAGACCTAATGAATCTAGAGCTGAGGACTCTTTGTCATCACCCTCATTATCGTCTTTGAATGACCTAGAAGGCTTAATATCTCTTAATATTAAATCTCTTATTTCATCGCCAGTTAATGTTTCGTAGACCAATAAAGCCTTCGCTAATTTATGAAGATCATCAATTTTTTCTGTAAGAACATCCTTTGCTCTTTCATAACCAGTTTCAACTATTTTCTTAACCTCTGAGTCAACTTTTTTTGCTGTCTCTTCTGACATATGTTGTTGTCTAGTTATTTGTCTACCTAAAAATACCTCATCTTCATTTTCACCATACGCTAAAGGCCCAAGCTCTTTGCTCATGCCATATCTTGTAACCATATTTTTTGCCATTTTAGTCGCCATATCAATGTCTGATGATGCTCCAGAAGTAACTTTATCGTGACCAAAAATAATCTCTTCTGCTATTCTTCCGCCCATTGCAACAGCTATATCAGAATACATTTTTTCTCTAGTAACTGACAATTGGTCTCTTTCTGGCAATCTCATAACCATACCCAAAGCTCTTCCTCTTGGAATAATTGTTGCTTTATGAATAGGATCAGAAGCTTTTTCGTTTAATGCTACTATAGCGTGACCTCCTTCATGGTAGGCTGTTAATTTTTTTTCATCCTCTGTCATTACCATTGATCTTCTTTCAGCGCCCATCATTACTTTGTCTTTGGCTTCTTCAATATCTGACATAGTAACAACTCTTTTATTTTTTCTTGCTGCTAACAATGCAGACTCGTTTATTAAGTTTGCTAAATCCGCTCCTGAAAATCCTGGAGTTCCTCTTGCAATCGTTCTTAATTTTACATCTGGTCCAGTACTAATCTTTTTAACATGAACTTTAAGTATAGCTTCCCTTCCAATTATATCTGGATTTGGAACCACTACTTGTCTGTCAAATCTTCCAGGTCTTAAGAGGGCTGGATCTAAAACATCTGGTCTATTAGTTGCAGCTATTAAAATAATTCCTTCATTTGTATCAAAGCCGTCCATTTCTACTAAAAGCTGGTTAAGAGTTTGTTCTCTCTCATCATTTCCTCCACCTAATCCTGCACCTCTACTTCTTCCTACGGCATCTATTTCGTCAACAAAAATAATACACGGAGCATGTTTTTTTCCCTGTTCAAACATATCTCTAACTCTAGAGGCACCAACACCTACAAACATTTCTACAAAGTCTGAACCTGATATTGAAAAAAATGGAACATTTGCTTCACCAGCTATTGCTCTAGCCAATAAAGTTTTTCCTGTTCCTGGAGGTCCGATCAATAAAGCTCCTTTAGGAATTTTTCCTCCCAGTCTACTAAATTTTTTTGGATCTTTTAAAAATTCTACAATTTCTTCTACTTCTTGTTTTGCTTCTTCAACACCAGCCACATCATTAAAAGTAACTTTTCCTTGAGCCTCTGTAAGAAGTTTTGCTTTAGATCTTCCAAAGCCCATTGCTCCGCCCTTTCCTCCTTGCATCTGGCGCATGAAAAACACCCAAACTCCAATCAATAGTAACATTGGGAACCAAGATAACAATATTCCAAGTAGTGATGGCATTTTGTCTTCTAAAGGTGTTGCAACTATATTTACTCCTTTATCAGAAAGTTTTTCAACTAAATTTGGATAATTAGGGGAGTAGGTATTAAAATTTGATCCATCTGACAACAGTCCGCTAATATTGTTGCCCTGAATTTCTACTTCAACAACTCTACCAGAATCTACTTCATTCAAAAATTTAGAAAACGCAATACTATTATTTGTTGCATTTCCTTTGTTTGGATTTTGGAACATATTAAATAAACCGACTGAAAGCAGTATTATAATTGCCCAAGTTGCTAAGTTTTTAAAATTCATATTCTAAGTATTAAATAGGTATTTTTCTTAATTTAACAAGTATAAATAAAGCCACATCAAATTGCAAAAAATAAGGCAAATTATACTGATTATAGTATGTGTTCTCAGTTTTTTGCTTATACTTCTTTTCTTATTGACAAATAATCTCCCGATTTTTCTAAAAAACAACCCGCCAAAGTAAGTTTGACTCTTTTTGGAGAATTAAGTCTTTTTAATGCATTTAAAACTTTTTTTGATCTTGGGGGGTAATAAGTTTTAGAAAAGTCTCTAATTGCAAGACCTAGGGTTTTTAATTTTATTTCATTCGGCTCTAAGAATAGTTTTTTTAAATTTATTAAAGTTTCATTTTTCTTTTTTTTAACACATGATTCTACAACTTTTGTTATATAATCGTTTAGTGTGTCTCTGGTTGAGGCAAGGTTATTAATAGATTTGATTATTTGGTTGTGGTGGATCCCGCTTTTTTCTAGCTCTTTTCTTAAAGATCTTATTCTCGTTCTCAAATATTTTTTATCTTTATTGCTTGGGTCTTTAATAAATTTTCCAAATATCTTTTTGGCAATCAAAATTAAATCTTTTTTTTTAAAATCTAACAAAGGTCTAAAAATCTTTATTTTTTTGTTAAATCTTGAAATTTTATTCATTGAAGATAATCCTTGAATCCCGCTACCTCTGGAGAGTCTAATCAAAAAAGTTTCGATTTGATCATCGCTATGATGACCTGTTAGAATAAACTGAACCTTTTTGTTTATGCTATATTCGGCTAAAAGTTTATATCTAATCATTCTTGCATTTTTTTGAATATTTTTTTCAATACTTTCATTATTTTTTATAATTTTTAAATCAATTCTCTTTTTTTTTAATAATTTCTTTACTAAATTAGCTTCTTTTTTTGAGTTTGTTCTTATGCCATGATCAATCAACGTAAAGAAAACTTTTGTTTTTTTTTCGTATTGATACATCTTACTTAAAGCAACAAGAGCTAAACTATCAGGCCCCCCAGATACACTGACTACGAAAGGTTTTTTATTAATAGTTGTCTCTAATATTGATTTAAAATTTAAATAAATTTTTGATAATTTATTGTTTTTTATGAATGTGCTTTTAAGACTTCGCACATTTGAATTTTTTTTGCTCATATTGAGCTTTTTGTAACACAGACTTACTAGCTTTTGGATACTGTTTTTTTATTCCAATAATCATAGAGCAACCTTGATCTTTTTCACCTAATTGAACCATTGTAATGCCTAGCTTCAAAAGATTAATTGGGGCTTTCTTGCTTTTAGGGTAATTTTGATATCCGTCTAAATAAGCTGAAGCCGCATCAGAATAAAGTTGTCTAATTCTAAATGTTTCACCATACCAATACTGTGCACTACCTGCTAAATCATGATCTTTGTTTGTATCTATGAATTCTTTTAATGCAAATTCAGCTGTTTCATAATCACCTATTTTTATAAAACTCACAGCAAATTCATATTGCTCTGCTGGAGGTTTGTTTGGTAGTAAAGATTCAGTTTTTTCTGGAGCTTCAGTAATTACTGTTGCAGCAGTTTCAATAGATTGGGTTTGTTGAGTGGTAGGCAAACTAGATGTTTTTTTATATCCTGGAGCTGCACCAAAGTCTTGCGCTTTGTCAGTGCCAGGTAAATTAACTTTTTTTTGTTCACTTTCAATAAGATTGTTTTTGTTTACACTTTCTAAATCGGTAATTCTTAATTGTGTATCTGATTGGATTTTACTAACCCTATTTGAAAGTTTATCCAACTTAAAATTAATTTCTTCAAATCTATTTGTTAATTCTCTAAATTGATCTTCTATTTCGTTTAATTTTAATAAGTGTTTTGTTAAAACATCTTCATTTAAACTGTCAGATGATTGAGATGTTGAAGTTACATCTGAATTTTTATAAACAGCTTTTTCTAATGTTTTTAAATCTTTTGTAATTATTTGAATTTGGTCAATTACAGATTGGATTTTTTCTTCTTCAGATTTAGCCCAATTGTTTAAAAAAGTAAAAAAGAATAATAGCAACAATAAATTAATATTAAAAAATTTTAATGTTCTCATTAACTTGTTTTTTATTGATAGAAAATGGCAAAAAAAAGACCCTTTAGTTTTACTAAAGGGTCTTAGTTTTTAATTCAATTTAATAGTATTAATTAACTTTTACTGTAACTGCTCTTCTATTTTGAGACCAAGCTAATGGTGTAGAAGCTGTATTAACAGGTTTCTCTTTTCCATAACTAATTACAGAAATTCGTTTTCCTGAAATACCATAAGTCATTAAATAGTCCTTAGCAGCATTAGCTCTTCTTTCGCCTAATGCTAAGTTATATTCTCTTGTACCTCTCTCATCGGCATGACCTTCTACAGTCACTGTAAGATTTTTATTTTTTCTTAAATAAGTTGCTTGCTTTCTTAGTGTCGCTCTAGACTTAGTTGTTAAGCTAGATTTGTTCGTCGCAAAGAAAACTCTGTCAGGAACTCCTTTTGCTAAATATTTAACTGTCTCCGTTCCAGTATAAACATCGCCTTCCATATTGCCCGATTTTTTTGCAGTAGAACATGCACTTAGTGCAAATGCTGCAAATAAGACTAAAAGTATACTTTTTAAATTCATTTTAAATTTCATATTTTCCCCTTAAGGTTTAGTTGTTGGAATATTTCAAATTATATTGGATTATTCAAGTGTAAATTACATAATATTTACCTCACTTTGAGAGTAATGAGGACCAAGATGGGTCCGATGCATCAGTTTCTGTCTTTATTTTTCTTTCATTGTAACCCGTAATGTCTATTGACCATAGTTTTGCTGAATGACCTTTGCCTTTACTGTCTGATTTAGTCTCTCTATAAAATATTAAAACCCTTCCATTTGGTGACCAAGAAGGAGCTTCTTGATAGTAATTTTCGGTTAATAATCTCTCGCCTGTCCCATCAACTCTCATTACTCCGATGTAAAACCTACCCTTACGAACTTTTGTAAAAGCTATCAAGTCACCTCTGGGTGACCATACTGGTGTACCGTACAATCCTTTACCAAAAGTAACTCTTTTTACATTGCTTCCATCACTTTTCATAACATAAATTTGTTGTAGTCCACTCCTATCAGAATTAAAAGCAATATATTTTCCGTCAGGAGAATAAGATGGAGATGTGTCAATTGAAGAATGATCTGTAATTCTTTCTACAACTCTTGTCTCTAAATCCATAGTATAGATATCTGAATTACCATCTTTAGCAAAACTCATTATAATTTTCTTTCCATCAGGGGAAAATCTAGGAGCAAATGTCATACCAGGAAAATTTCCTACCACTTCTTGAACTCCTGTTTCAATATCTAATAAATAAACTCTTGGAAGGTTTCTAAAATAAGATAGATAAGTTACTAATTGATTTGCTGGGTTAAATCTTGGAGTTAGAACTAATTCATTGCCAAGAGTTAAATATTTTGTATTTGCACCATCTTGATCCATAATTGCTAATTTTTTAACTCTTCTGTCTTTTGGACCGCTTTCAGCTACATATATCACCCGAGTATCAAAATATCCTTCTTCTCCAGTTAATCTTTCATAAATTTTATCAGATATAATATGAGCAACTCTTCTCCAGTTTGTCGGCGTTGTAGTAAAAGCTAAAGCTATCATTTCCTTTGAAGCAGTTAAATCCCATAGTCTGAATTCTATCTTTAATTTATCATCTTTTACTAAAAGCTTTCCTGTTACCAAAGCTTGGGCTTTGATTAATCTCCAATCTTCAAATCTAGGTTTTAAGTGTGCTATATCTGGTTTTTGTACAAATGCCTCTTTTTTAAGTGGATTAAACAAACCTGTAGCTCTAAAATTATTTTCAATTACTTCAGAGATTTTATCTCCAAGTTCTTTTACTTTAATATTTTCAGAAATTTCAGATTTAGGATCAACGTGAAGAGGTGAAACTGCAATTGGTAATGGATCGAGGTTACCTCTTGTTATATCAACTTTTATCAAGCTATGAGCAAAAGTAGATTGTAAAATTATCAAAAAAGATAGAATAAAAATTTTTTTCATTTTTTAACCTTTAAGCATTTCAGTTGGATTAAAATTAAGTTGTAAATCTTTCCATTTCTCATATCCTGTAGGAGGAACTTTAAGTGGTTGGCAAATTCTTACAGCTCTTAAAGCGCTTTCAGCCAATATCTTATAAAATTTTTGGTCAGGTCTATTCATTCTTTCATGATCTAAAATCTCTGACTTTAAAACTGTTCCGTCTTTTTTCAATTTTAGTTTAATTCTAACTAAAAGATTATCGTCATAAGGTAATCCCAAAGGTATGCTCCAGCAACCAAAAATTTGGGCTCTTAAAGCATCCTCTTGAGACAATGTAAGGCCTGAAGCAAATGAATTTTTTTGACTGCTTTGTGTTAATTTACTTGAAGTTTTTTCAGTTAAAGCTTCTTCTTCTTTTGCCTTATCTATTAGTGCGGCTATTTGATTTGTGTCTATAATTTCTTTTTTTTCGAACTCAGATGATTGTCTTACCTGAGGCTCTACTTCCTCTGGATTTTGTTTCTTTTTAACTAATTTTTTTTCTTCTTTTTCTTCATCCGGCATAGGGATTCTATCAGGTTTCTCTTTTGCTTTAGCTGCAGGAGGAGCTTGCTCAGAAACAACTCTTTTTTCTTCTTTTTTTACTTTTTCAATTACTTTTCTAGCCTTTGGAGCATATGGAATGTTTGTTTTGTCAGATATTTGTATTAATTCGACTGAAACTATTGGAGGTAAATCTATGGGCTGTCTAAGCATAAATGGAAGGCTTAGAATTGTTAGCAAAATTATTATTGCGTGAAAAAATAAAGAGTAAATTAAACTTCTGGTCATTTTTCATTTAACTTTTGTATGGCTCAGATATCAATGCAACTTTAGAAAAACCAGCGCCTGACAAAGTTCCCATTATTTCTAAAACTCTTCCATAATTTATAGTTTTATCACCTCTCACATAAATCCTAGTATCAGTTCTATTCTTTGCAATGGCAAGCAACTTTGGAACTATCTTCTTAAATGTTACTTGATGTTCTTGAATAAAAATTTCACCCTTAGAATTGATAGTAATAGTTAACGGTTCTTGATCATCAGGTAAAGAGTCAGCTGCGGATTCTGGTAGATCTACTTGAACTCCAACCGTAAGCAATGGAGCAGTAACCATAAATATAATTAACAGAACTAGCATAACATCTACGAAAGGAGTAACATTAATCTCACTCATAGGTTCGTTTCTAGAGCGATTTATTTTAAATGCCATAAATTATATAATTGACAAAAATCTTTTAGAAAAGTTATCAATTCTAGCTATATATCTTTTTGAGTCGCTATTAAATTTATTATAAGCAACAACTGCAGGTATTGCTGCTAACAATCCTAAAGCAGTTGCAAATAAAGCTTCGGCTATCCCAGGTGCTACTATTGCTAAACTTGTATTTCTGGAAATAGCTATCGATTGAAATGAGTTCATAATTCCCCATACGGTTCCAAATAAACCTATAAAAGGTGCTGTGGCACCAACTGTTGCTAAAAATGTAAAATTTTTTTCAATTTTTTTAATTTGATTATCTGTAACAATTTCTAAAACTCTTTCAACTCTAGCACTTTGAACTGCAGATGATTTTGATCTTGTTCTTACTACTTCATTCATTGCTGATTGAAATATTTGAGTCAATGGATCTTCAGATTTAGCAGGAAGAGTTTTGCTAAAACCTTCTGCAGATTTAGATTTCCAAAATTTGTCTTCAAATTTTTGAGTAGATTCATTTATTTTTTTAAACATTCGATATTTGTCGAATATCAAAGCCCATGAATAAATTGAGCTTGCTATAAGTAATATTATTACTGCTTTAACTACAAAATCTGCTCTTATAAAGAGTTGCCATAATGAAAAGTCGTTTGCTCCTCCTAAACCAACTACTTGCGTTGCAATTTCTTGTTCCATCTCAATTCAATACTTTTAGAATGTGTCATGAATTTGACGTTTTAAATGCAAAACTTTTTTTAAATAAGTTTATTTTAGGTCCTCTTTAAGCCTAGTTTCGCTATAAAACCTTGCTATTAATATAGCATCTGACTTATTTACATCTTTTTTTTTTGATAGCTGGTCAGATATAGAAGGATACATTTCTATAGCTTTGGTTCTACTTGCGTCTTTTGATGAGTTTATTAAATCAAAATGTTTTTTCCATTTTGCCGGTCTTACAAAAAAAATTGGTAATCCTAAAGCTGCACAAATTCCTTTGATTGCTCCAAAAGTTTGCCCAAAATTAAACATGCTGGTTACGCCTTGACCTGGCATAGCGCTGACATTTTCAACTATAACTACTACTTCTTCTTCTTCAGAAATAATCTCTTTAAGCAATTTTACTAATTGAGCGCTATTAAGTTGCCTTTTATTCTTTTTTCCTTCTGGCATTACAGGAACATCAAATATTTCTTTAACCTTATTATCTTTTAGAACTGCAATTGCTCCATTTAATCCAGGATCTATACCAATAACTTTCATAAGTTAGTCTTACAATTTAAAAACACACTTTGAATATCATCATTTTTATCTAAAGATTCTAATATTCTTATAATCTTATCAGTTTGTTCTTTTGATATATCTAAATAATTATATGGTCTCCATTCTATCCCAGAATAAGAAAAATTTTTCACTTTTTTTTCAATCTCATTTTTTACATTATAAAAATCATCTTTTTCAGATAAAATTTCATGATAATCAAGCTTGCTGCTGCAATCTTTAGCTCCAGCATTAATAGCTATTTCAAAAATTTTTTCATCAGAAAATTCTTTTTTTGAAATATGGATAACACCACAATTAAAAAAAAAGTGTGTTGTTGAACCACTCTCTCCCAGTCTTCCACCACTTTTTTGTAAAATAGTTCTAATATTTGAGGCTGTTCTGTTTTTATTATCGGTCAAAGTTTCAATTACAAAAGCTACATTAAAAGGTCCAAAACCTTCGTATCTAAGATTTTGAAAACTTTCGTTTAAGCTTGTTTCAGATTTATTTATGGCTCTTTCTATGTTGTCTTTTGGCATATTGGATTGTCTTGCCGCTTGTATAGCTGATCTCAGTCTTGGGTTTGAGTCTGGATCTTTAGCTCCAAGTTTTGCAGCTACTGTGATTTCCCTAGAAAGTTTAGAAAAAAGATTTGCTCGCTGTTTATCTTGTCTACCTTTCTTGTGTTTAATGCCTGCCCAATGTGAGTGCCCTGCCATTTTTTATATTCTTTCTTGCAAACAATCTCCTAAAATAATTGGCTCTACTTTAGTTGCTAAACCAGTTGCTTCATTAGCTATAACCAATAATCCTGAGATCGTACCATTTCCCGTTGCAGGATAATGTCTTACTGCTGAGGAATCTTTTAAAAATTTTTTTAAAGAATTATCTCTATTCATTCCAATTACGGATTTGTAATCTCCACACATGCCCAGATCAGTTTGATAGGCAGTTCCTTTTTCCATAATTCTATGATCAGAAGTAGGAACATGAGTATGTGTTCCTACTACAGCTGTAGCCTTACCGTCAAAAAAATATCCCATCGCCTCTTTTTCGCTAGTTATTTCTCCATGCATATCAACAACAATGAAATCTGCATCTACTTTTAATTTAACATTATTAATAAATTTTTTTGCAGCTTCAAAAACATCATCAGATTTTTTCATAAAAATATTTCCCATTAAATTTACTACTGCAACCCTTTTATTATTTTTTGATTTATAGATATTAAATCCTTTGCCTGGAGAACCTTTTGCTAAATTCTCAGGTCTTAATAATCTTTCTTCTGTATCAATAAATTTCATAGTTTCTTTTTGGTCCCAAATATGGTTGCCTGATGTGATTACATCTGCTCCAGCACTAAATAGTTCTTCTACATTTTTTTTTGTTATACCTACTCCAGGATCTGCTGCGTTCTCTCCATTAATAACTATAAAATCTATTTTCTTATTTTTAATCAAGCTTGGAAGTTTTTCTTTTACCGCCTTCATTCCCGGAGGCCCAAAAACATCACCTAAAATCAATATATTCATATTATTTTATAAATCCTTTTTCTGTCAAAATATAATCCAACTTAACATCAAGTTTTGATATCGGAAGTTTATTATATTTTTGAAATGAAAAAGCAACTCCTATAGTTAAAATATTTTTGTTCATTTTTAAGTATTTACCGAGAAATTTGTCATAATATCCTTTCCCGTAACCCAACCTAAATTTTTTTTTATCAAACGCTAAAAGAGGAATCAAAGCTACTCTTGGAACTAAAAATTTTTTTTTAATTGCAGGTTCTAGAATTCCATATTTATTAACTTTTAAGATATCTAGTAAATCCCATTTAACAAATGTAAGTTTATCACCTAAATTAATCACAGGTAATAATATTTT
This sequence comes from uncultured Pelagibacteraceae bacterium, assembly GCA_902567685.1. Classification (GTDB taxonomy): domain Bacteria; phylum Pseudomonadota; class Alphaproteobacteria; order Pelagibacterales; family Pelagibacteraceae; genus Pelagilacustribacter. The sequence goes on from CACFNH010000003.1 coordinate 58,575, forward strand.
AATTTTTTTTTTATTTTTTATTAAATTAAACAAATTAATAGTATTGACCTCATAATTTGACGGGTAATACGAAGATAAGTAAATTTTTTTTTTTTTAAATAATTTGTCTAATAAATTAATCAACGGTTTAAAGAAATTGTCACTAATTTCATAATAATTATTTTTTCTTATTTTATAGTATTTTTTTCTTAACTGTTTTTTGTCTAGCATTAGGTTACTGAATTTGAGACTTAGATTCAGTGTTCTGGATAATTTGCTCTAAAGATTTAGTAGTTCTATCTAACATTGACTCGTATAAGGTAGTACTTTCTTCAATCGTCTTCTTAAAACTTTGAATTTCAGAATTTAGATTATTTATTTCAATATCTTTAGTCCCTTTGTATGAAATAGCTAAAGATTTTAATTCAATAAATTTTTTAGATAATTCATCTAACTTTTTCTTTTGCAGGCTTACTCTTTCTTTTAAATCAAAGTAATCATCTATCAATTTAATTGTTGTTATCAACAAAAGCTTGTTTTCTCCTATGTTTCCAAGTTTTTCTTTTAACTCTCTGTATTTCTTATCTAGAAAAGAAGTTAATTTTTTTAAAGATTCTTCTTGCCCATCATCACAAGAAAGTAAGTAATCTTTGTTATTAAATTTAATATTTACGTTTGCCATTTTTCAATTTCTTCAACTAATTCTTCTGTCTCTTGGTTTAATTCATCTATATCTTGGTTGAACTTCTCTTCGAGTTCAGATCTTTTATTAACCTCTTCTTGCAATTTTTTAACCTTTTCTTTTAAATATTTATGTTCTCTTATAAGTTCAGAATGTTTATTTTCTATTTCTTTTTTTTCACTTTCTAATTGATTTTTTTTAGTCTTAATCGACTCTGCATCATAAGAAGATTGTGAATAACTGTGAGACAGATTACTGAGTCTATCAATAAGTCCGTTTAGTTTTTTTTCTTTTTCTTCTAAGTTGTTCATTTAGTTTATTTTATACCATAATATTGATATAGAGACTTTAAGTCTATATAGGTAATCTAACAGTGAGCATAAAATTAAATCAGCTAGCGAATGCAATAAGGTTTTTATCTATTGATGCTGTTCAAAAAGCAAACTCTGGACATCCGGGTATGCCTATGGGAATGGCAGATGTGGCAACCGTATTATTTAAATACCACCTGAGGTTTAATTCTAATAATCCTGGGTGGATAAATAGAGATAGGTTTATTTTGTCTGCCGGTCATGGGTCAATGCTTTTGTACTCTTTACTTTATTTAACAGGTTACAAAAGTGTTTCAATTGATGACATTAAAAAATTTAGACAGTTAGACTCGATTTGTGCAGGTCACCCAGAATATATAAAAAATTCTGGAATAGAAACAACAACTGGTCCATTGGGACAAGGACTTGGAAATTCTGTAGGGATAGCAATAGCAGAAGAAATTTTCAGAAAAAAATTTGGATCAAGTATAATAAATCATAAAACATATGTGATAGCTAGTGATGGCGATCTAATGGAGGGTATCAGCCATGAAGTAATGAGTTTAGCTGGACATCTTAAGCTTAAAAACTTAATTATATTTTTTGATAATAATAAAATATCTATAGATGGTTCAACTTCTCTAAGTGTATCAGATAACTTCAAAAAAAGGTTTGAGGGTTATGGTTGGAATTTTCAAGAAATCAATGGCCACAATGAAAAACAGATATCAAAAGCTATTGAGAAAGCCTCTAAATCAAATAAACCTAATTTAATATCTTGTAAAACAATAATTGGATATGGTTCTCCTAACAAATCTGGAAAAGCATCTTCTCATGGCTCGCCTCTAGGAGATGAAGAAATTCAACTAGTTAGAAAGAAATTGAAATGGAAAAGTAGACCTTTTGAAATTCCTGAAGAAATTTTAAAAGCCTGGAGAGAAATTGGAAATAAAGGTAAATCCATAGAAAAAAATTGGGAAGAAACTTTAAATAAAAAGAGTCCTAAGATTAGATCTGAATTAGATGCTATGATTAATCATTCTAATCTTGAAGATATTGAAAAAAAAATAATAGAAGAAAAACAAAAATATTTTAGTTCAAAACCAATTATGGCTACAAGGCAATGCTCTTCTTCTGCGATTGAAGTTTTTTCTCAATTTTTACCTGAACTTATCGGAGGTTCTGCTGATTTAAGTGGTTCAAATAATACAAAAACTAAAAATTCTAAAATTATTTCTTCAAAAAACTTCAACGGAAACTATATACATTATGGCGTAAGGGAACATGGAATGGCGGCTATCATGAATGGCTTAGCCTTGTATGGAGGCATAATTCCTTATGGTGGAACATTTTTAATTTTTTCTGATTATTGTAAACCTTCTATTAGATTATCAGCTTTAATGGGTCTTAGAGTTATATATATATTTTCTCATGACTCTATTGGGCTTGGAGAAGATGGCCCAACTCACCAACCCATTGAGCAACTTTCTGGCCTTAGAGCAATACCGAATTTAAATGTTTTTCGTCCAGCCGATATAAATGAAACACTTGAATGTTGGGAAATAGCTTTAAAAAGTAAAAATAATCCTAGTGCTATAGCATTATCAAGACAAAAGCTTCCATACGTAAATAAAAATTTTTCAGAAAAAAACAAATGTAATCTTGGCGCATATGATCTTAATATAACTTCGCATGATTATAAATTAATACTGATAGCCTCTGGATCTGAAGTAGAAATCGCTTTAGATGCTCAAAAAAGATTAAAAGAAGAAAACATAGACACTAAGGTAGTTTCAATGCCGTGTCATGAACTTTTTGATAAGCAAGATGAAAATTATAAGGAAAAGATTTTGGAAACAAACTCTTGCTCTAGGATAATTATTGAAGCTGGAAGTATGAAAGGGTGGGCAAAATATATTGGAAATAACGGGGCAACCATAGGACTTGAAGAATTTGGTAAAAGTGCTCCTTATAAAGAAATATATAATCATTTTGATTTAACTAGCGACAAAATTGTTGAGATGGCTAGAAAGTTAATAAGAAAGTAATTCATTGAAAAATTAAATGAATGGAATAAAATTTTTTCCTAAAAACCTAGAAATTACAAACAAAAGAATATTTTTAAGGGTTGATCTAAATGTTCCTTTACTAAAAGGAAAAATTTTGGATCACACAAGAATTTTACTTATTCTTCCTTTTTTACAAGAATTAATAAAAAGGAAATCAAGAATTATTTTAATATCTCATCTAGGAAGACCTGAGGGAAAGAAAGAAAAAGAGTTATCTTTAAATCCAATTTTTCAATATCTAAAAACCAAAATTAAAACTAAAGTTTTTTTTCATACGGGAAATATTAATGAAGAAGCAAAAAATAAGAGTTTAGGTTTGAAAGAAGGTGAGGTTCTTTTACTAGAGAATATTAGATTTTTTAAAGAGGAAACAGAAAATAATGAAAAATTTTCACGACAACTTTCAGAACTTGGTGAAATATATATTAATGATGCCTTTTCTTGTTCTCACCGGAAACAATCTTCTATACATAAAATAACAGATTTTTTTAAAAACTCATATGGTGGACCTTTATTAAAAAAAGAGATTAATGCAGTAAATTTAATTATTAAAGAAAAAAAACATCCAGTAACATGTATTATTGGAGGTTCTAAAATATCAACAAAAATTAATGTAATTTCTAACTTAATAAAGAATGTAGATAATGTTGTAATAGTAGGAGCAATGGCCAACAATTTTTTGATGTACAAAGGTTATAAAATTGGAAAATCTCTTATCGAAAAAAATTCAAAAGAAGTAATAAAAAAAATTTATACTGAAGCAAAAAAAAATGATTGTAAAATCATAATACCTGAGGATTGCAAAGTATCAAAAAGTTTTGAAGGAAAATCTGAAATAAGAGACAAAGATAAAATAGGAGATGAAGAAATTGTTTTAGATATAGGCCCAAAAACAGTAAAATCTATCGAAAAGACTATAGATAATTCGAAAACAGTTCTTTGGAATGGGCCTGCTGGTTACTTTGAAAACAAAAATTTTTCCTCGGGTACTAATGCAATAGCAAAAAAAATCTCAGAAAATACAAATAATAATTCTTTAATATCAATTCTAGGTGGTGGAGACACTATTGCTGCATTAAACAAAAGTGATTTAAAATTATCCTTTACCCACTTATCAACAGCTGGAGGAGCTTTCCTAGAATATCTAGAAGGAAAAGACTTGCCTGGCCTAAGTGTTTTAAAATAAATATTCACCTATGACGTTAGAAGAAATAGCAAAAAAAATGGTAGCAAGGGGCAGAGGAATTTTAGCGGCTGATGAAAGCACTGGCACCATGGAAAAAAGATTAAAAAGCGTCAATGTTGAGTCAACTAAAGAAAATAGATTAAATTTTAGAGAAACTCTTTTTAGTTCAGAAGGTATGAAAAATTATATTGGTGGGGTCATCCTTTTTGAAGAAACACTAAAACAAAAAAGCTCTCAAGGAATTTCTATACCAGAATTGATAATGAAAAGTGATTCAGTTCCTGGAATTAAAGTTGATAAAGGTGCTAAAATCTTAGCAGGATCTCCTGATGAAAAGGTTACTGAAGGTTTAGATGGTTTAAGAGAAAGATTAAACGAATACTATAAACTTGGTGCAAGATTTACAAAATGGAGAGCGGTGTACTGTATTTCAGACAAATACCCTTCGTCTCAAGCAATTAAATCAAATGCTCATGCGCTTGCAAGATATGCTGCCTTAGCTCAAGAAGCAAAAATGGTTCCTATAGTTGAACCAGAAGTTTTAATGGATGGAGATCATGATATTGAAAAATGCTACAAAGTTACAACTGATGTTTTAAACGAATGTTATAACGAACTTGAGTCTCATAAAGTTTTATTAAATGGGACAATATTAAAACCAAATATGATTTTGCCAGGATCTGCTTGTAAAAATAAAGTTAGCTCAGAAGAAATTGCAAAAAAAACAATAGAATGTTTAAAGAAAAATGTACCTAGTGATGTAACAGGTATTGCTTTTCTTTCTGGAGGACAGAGCGAACAGGAAGCTACAAAAAATTTAAATGAAATAAATAAAATAAATGATACCAGCTTCCTTATATCTTTTTCTTATGGTAGGGCCCTTCAACAAAGTGCTTTGAAAACATGGTCAAAAAATATGAAAGATGTTAAAAAAGTTCATAATGTCTTTAATCATAGAGCAAAAATGAATGGCTTATCTTCTAAAGCAGAATGGTCTGAAAATCTAGAAAAAGAATTTGCTGCTTAAAATTGAAAAGATTTATATACTTAATTTCACCAAATAAGATTGAAAATAATTTCTATTCTGACCTTAAAAAAGTATTAAAAGTCAAAAAAATTGTTTTTTTTCAATTAAGACTTAAAAAATTTAGTCTTAATAAAACAATAGAAATTGGAAAAAAGATTAAAACTATTACAGACAAATTTAAAGTTAAGCTAATAATCAATGATAAACCAAGTATAGCAAAAAAAATAGGTGCTGCTGGATGTCATGTTGGTCAATCTGATGCTTCTTTCTCTTCGGCTAAAAAAATATTAAAAAAAAAGATTGTTGGTGTGACATGTCATGGTTCTAATAAATTAATAAATCGTGCCATTAAAAACAAAGTAGACTACATTGCAATCGGATCTTTCTTTAAGTCCAAGCTAAAACCAGATGCAAAAAAAACTAGCTTAAAAATAATTAAACAAACTAGAAAAAAAACTAGAATACCGATCGTTGCTATAGGCGGTATTAATGATAAAAATTATAAAAAACTAATACATTTAGGAGCGAATTATATTGCAATATCAAGTTTTATTTGGAATAACCCCTCTCTGAAACCAGAAACAGCTATAAAGAAATTTAAATAAATGAAAATACTAGCGAATGAAATTAAGCCGGGGATGATAATTGAACATAAAAATGATTATTGGAATGTTTTGAAAACTCAACATGTGAAACCAGGAAAAGGTGGAGCATTTAACCAAGTGGAGCTGAAAAGCATTACTAAAGGTACTAAGCTGAATGAAAGATTCAGATCAAGTGAAAGTGTAGATAAGGCAGAACTTGAGGAAAAAAAATTTAATTTTTTATATTTAGATGAAAATAATTGTCATTTTATGGATAATAAAACTTTTGAACAAATTTCTTTACCAAAATCTCTAGCTGGAGAAAAATATAAATTGTTAAGTGAAAATCTTGAAGTTGTTATAACCTTTATGGAAGAAAGGCCTATATCAATTGATCTTCCTAATAATATAGAATGCACAATTAAAACTACTGATGCAGTTGTAAAAGGACAAACTGCGGCTTCTTCTTACAAACCAGCAGTGCTAGATAATGGTATTAATATAAGTGTACCTCCATTTATTGAGTCAGGTGAAAAAATTATTTTAGACACAAGAACTCTAGAATATGTAAAAAAAGTAAATTGATGAGAATAAATTCACCAAAAATGAATATAATTCATAAGGCTTGTACAAAAGCATCTAAGTCACTTATCCGAGATTTTGGGGAAATAGAAAAATTGCAAGTATCTTCAAAGGGCCCTGGTGATTTTGTTTCAGCTGCAGACAAAAAGTCAGAAAAAATTATTATTGAAGAATTATCAAAAGCTCATCCTGATTACGGAATTCTAAGTGAAGAATCAGGAGAAATAAATAAAAACAACACAGAAAATAGATGGATAATTGATCCAATAGATGGAACGTCAAATTTTTTAAATGGTATACCTCAATTTGCAATTTCAGTTGCTTACGAAGAAAAAGGTAAAGTAATTTGTGGAATGATATTTGATCCAATCAAAAATGAAATGTTTTTTGCAGAAAAGGGATCTGGGGCCTTTTTGAATAATTCAAGAATAAGAGTTTCAAACAAAAAAAACTTAAAAGAATCAATGTTAGTTACAGGTGGTCCAAGACGTAGTAGTAAAAAAAGAGATAGTATTTTTAAAGAATATAATAATATTTCAAATATAGTTGATATTCCAATTCGAAAATTTGGTAGTGCAGCCCTTGATTTAGCAAATGTAGCCTGTGGTAGATTTGACGGTTTTTGGCAGTGGGAATTAAGTTATTGGGACATAGCTGCAGGATTAATAATTATAGAAGAATCTGGTGGATTTGTTGATTTTTTAGAAAAAGATGAAAAGACCCTAGCAAAAAAGAATATAATTGCTACCAATTCAAAGATTCATGAAGAACTTAAGAATGCATTAGAAAAAAAATATTGAGTAAGAATTGCTTATAATATAGAACACTTTTTATGAAAAAGAAAATACACCCAGATTATCACAAAATAAAAGTAGTAATGACAGATGGTAGTGAGTTTGAAACAAGATCTACTTGGGGTAAAGAAAATGATGTTTTAAAATTAGACATAGATCCTAAGTCACATTCGGCATGGACTGGTGGAGCTCAAAAAATTTTAGATAAAGGCAGAGTCAGTAAATATAATAAAAGATTTAGCAACCTTAGAAAAAAAAATAATTAAATTATGTCAGAAGCACCGTTTATGCCAAAAGCTACCGCTGTTTGGTTAGTGGAAAATACAACTTTAACATTTAAACAAATAGCAAAATTTTGTAACCTGCACGAATTGGAAATCAAAGGTATAGCAGATGGCGATGTTGCTAAGGGAATAAAAGCTTATAACCCTATTCTTGCTGGACAATTAACAAGAGAAGAAATAGACGAGTGTTCAAAAAATCCAGAAAGATCTCTTGTATTAAATCAAAGGACAGAAAATGTAGAGGTTAAAGAAAGAAAAAAACCAAAATATACTCCTTTATCTAAAAGACAAGATAGACCAGATGCAATACTTTGGTTGGTAAAAAATTATCCTGAAATGACTGACGGACAAATATCTAAGCTAGTAGGTAGTACAAAAGGTACGGTATCCCTTATAAGAAAAAGAAGCTATTGGAATTTTTCTAATTTAAAAGCTAAAGATCCTGTGATATTAGCATTATGTACTCAAGATGTTTTTGAAAAAGCCTTAGCAAAGGCAAAAAGAAGAATTGAGCGAGAAAAAAAGGCTAAATTAAAAGAAGAAAAATTACAAAACAAAAATGAGCAATAAAAATAAACCTACTATCGGAATAATTATGGGAAGTAAATCTGATTGGAAAGGGGTTATGGAACACTGTAGCGAAATGTTAAAAGAATTTGGAATCAAACATGATGTAAGAGTAATATCTGCTCATAGAACTCCTAAAAGACTAGAAAAATTTATCTCTGAAGCTGAAAAAAATAATTATGAAGTTATTATTGCTGCAGCTGGAGGAGCGGCACATTTAGCAGGTGTGACTGCAGCTTTAACAACTATTCCCGTTCTTGGAGTTCCAATGCCAAGTGTAACAGATGGGATTGATAGTCTTCTTTCTACAGTTCAAATGCCTGCTGGAGTACCAGTTGCTACTCTAGCCATTGGAAAAGCTGGCGCTAGAAACTCCGCATTATTTGCTATTGCAATTCTTGGTCGTAAATACCCTGCAATTAGCCAAAAATTAAAAAAGTACAGATCTGATTTCGAAAGTAATATTCCAAAAAGACCTTATTAAATCCATTATAGACAATTCTTTTTTTAAATGTTAACTACCGATCTAAATTTAACAGGAGTTTTTTATTAAAATAGAAGTAAAAGATAATAACGTCGAACAGGCTTTGAGGGTCATGAAGAGAAGACTTCAAAGAGAAGGTTTTTTTAAAGTTATTAAAATGAAAAGTAATTACGAAAAACCATCTGAAAGAAAGAAAAGAATAAAAACTGAGAATATTAAAAGAGTTAAAAAACTTCTGAAATTAAGAAATCGAATATAAATCGATTAAAATTTTAAGGAGTCAAATGCCATCAGGTAGAGTTAAGTGGTTTAATTCAAAAAAGGGATACGGTTTTATAACAGAAGACAAGACTGAAAGGGATATATTTTTACATATTTCAGCGCTTGAAAAATCTAGATTAAGAATTTTAAAAGAAGACCAAAAAATTAGTTTTGATATTAAGGAAGAAAAAGAAAAGTTACAGGCGATAAACTTAAAAAAAGTTTAGATTTATTATCGCGGGGTGGAGCAGTCTGGTAGCTCGTCAGGCTCATAACCTGAAGGTCGTAGGTTCAAATCCTACCCCCGCAACCAAAATTTAGTCAATAAACATTCTGCTATCTATATCTGAATCGATACCCTGTGAATTATAAGGTTCATCTTTTATTACAGATAAAATATTTGGATCCGAACTCCAACTAGCAAAAGTTAAAGGTTTTTTAAATTTTTTTGGAAAAACATCTTTTAAAATTTCATCCTTATCCTTTTTTACAGCCCATACCAAATCAATATTGTTGTTTATTGCCCAGTTCATAATTAAACCAAAAAGTTTGGTTTCATAGGATTGATCAACAAAATAAGTAAAAAGAACATTAAGTCTTTTTACTCCCTTGTTAGAAAATATATTAACAATAGAAAAATTGTTTTTATATTCAAAAAAATAAAGGTTTTTTTTGTAAGGGCATTCCATTAACCTCCAATAGAGCCATTGTTCGTCTCTTATAATTGATGGTAGATTTTCAACATTGTGGATTCTCCTTTTTTCAAATGACTCTTTTATAAGACTGTAATTATCTTTTAATTCCTTAGGTTTGATTGTATTTTTAAAAGTAAACTTTTTCTTAATTAAATTTCTTAAAATCTTGTCTCCAAAATTAAAGTTCTTAATTAAAGGAATAAATTTTAGAGGATTGATTGGTCTTGCCAGTCTAGATATTGATGAATTGCTTTGCCAACCTAGTTTTCTGACAATGTTTAGAGTTTGCTGATTACAGAAAGTAATCAGATTTGGACAATCTTCCATTAGTTGTTTGGTTAAAATTTTTCCAAAACCTTTTCCTCTAAATTCTGGAAGAATAGCAAAATCTAAAAACCATGCTGCCAAAATTTTTTCACCATTTACATTTAAGTTGACAGGCTGCAATCCTGCTTGGCCCACTATTTTTTCTTCCAATGAAAGGATTAATGTTTCATATTGACTGTATTCATTTCTATACCACCAACGCCAATTATTAATCAAACTTTTGTGTCTATAAAAATAAACCTTTTTATAAAATTCTAAAAGTTGTGATTGCTCAACAGTTGATATTTTAGTAATTTTATGCCCAGACATTAAATTTTTTTATTTATAATTTACTATGTTTGCAAGAATAAAAAACTATATATCAGATAAAACAAAAATCCTAATCAGACTTGATGATATAGCCGAAAATATGAATTGGGATCTAATGGAAAAATCTGAGCTTTTATTTGATAAGTATAAAATCAAACCTGTTCTTGGAGTAATACCTAACAACCAAGATAAAGAACTTTTAGTCTATCCAAAAAAAAATGATTTTTGGGATCAGGTAAGAAGTTGGAAAAATAAGGGATGGAAAATTGCAATGCACGGACTTACTCATGTATACGATAAAGATACAGAAAAAAAAGATTTTTTTGGATATGGAGGTAGGTCAGAATTCTGTGGGCACTCACTAGAAATACAAACTGAAAAGATTAGAAAAGGTTTAAAAAAGTTCAAGGAAGAAAATATAGAAATAAAATCTTTTTTTGCACCTAATCATACTTACGACTTGAATACTTTTAATGCATTAAAAAACTCTGGAATAAATGAAGTTATCGATGGTTATGGTCTCATGCCTTATCTAGAAAATGATATAAAATTTATACCTCAACTATTCTACAAAGTTTATGCCTTGCCTTTTGGCATTCAATCAACTCAGATACATCTAAATTACTGGAGTCAAATAGACTTTGATAATTTTGAAAATTTTGTTAAAAAAAATCAAAACAATTTTATTACTTATGAAGAAGCTATAAAAAAAGTAAATAACAGGATTCAGTATAAATTTATAAATAAAATTACCAAAATTCTTCTTAAAACAAAACGCATTTTAAATTTTAAATCTTGATTTTTTACTGTCTTTAAGAAAAGCTTTAACGGTATCTTTGGTTAATTGATCAAAAGATTTCCCAAAATTTAAAACTTTTTGAATAACTTTAGGTGGCATAGTTATAATTTGGCAGCCTGTTTGTTTAGCCTGTATATAGTTATAGGGCTCTCTTGTACTTGCCCATAAAATTTCGACTTTATTTTTACTTCTTGTCATTCTTACTGCTTTTTTTATTATTGGGATAGGATCCTTTCCGACATCAGCCATACGACCTGAAAAAATTGAAATTATAGACTTTGTTTTGTTGTCTAAGCACCTGTTGATTTTCTTGACCTGATTGATTGTATAAACTGCTGTAATATTCAGCTTAATTTTTTTTTTATTTAATTTTTTTATTAGTTGTCCTGTGAACTTTCCTTTGCTATTAACAACTGGAATTTTGACATAAATATTTTTTCCCCAAGAGTTTATTTTCAATGCTTGTTTTTCCATTTCAGTAAAATTATCTGCAAAAACTTCTAAGGAAATCGGTTTATTTCTACAAATTTTTAAAAGAAGTTTTGAGTATTTTTCATAGCTTTTTGCCCCTGCTTTTCGCATTAAACTTGGGTTTGTGGTAAAACCACTAACAATTGATTTTTTATTGAATTCTTTTATTGTTCTACTATCAGCAATATCACAAAATATTTTCGTTTTAGACATATTTAAATATTTTTAACAATATCCTCTGTCATCTTTTTAGCATCGGCAAATAACATCATGGTATTATCTCTATAAAAAAGTTCATTATCAACACCCGCATACCCAGGTGATAAACTTCTTTTAACAAATAAAATCGATTTACATTTTTCAACATCTAAGACTGGCATTCCATAAATAGGGCTCTGAGGGTCTGTTTTAGCTACAGGGTTTGTAACATCATTAGCTCCTATTACAAATGCTACATCCGTGTTTGCAAAATCATTATTAATTTCATCTAGTTCAAAAACTTCATCATAAGGAACATTTGCTTCAGCCAATAAAACATTCATATGACCTGGCATTCTTCCAGCTACTGGATGGACAGCATAAGAAACTTTTATGTCGTTTTTTTTTAAAGAATCAACCATTTCTCTTAATGCATGTTGGGCTTGTGCTACAGCCATACCATATCCTGGTACTATTATAACTGAAGAAGCATTTTTAAGTAAAAAAGCTGCATCTTCAGCATTGCCACTCTTAACTGGCTTTTGATCTTTTTTCTTCCCTGTGTCTGCATTTGAATCTCCTCCAAATCCTCCAAGTATGACACTAAAAAAAGATCTGTTCATACCCTTACACATTATATACGAAAGTATTGCCCCCGAAGATCCTACTAAAGCTCCAGTTATAATTAATGCTGTATTTTCTAAAGTAAAACCAATCCCAGCTGCCGCCCACCCAGAATATGAATTTAACATTGAAATAACCACCGGCATATCTGCGCCACCAATAGGAATAATTAACAAAACTCCAATTAAGAAAGATATTACAATCATGTTCCAAAAAAAACTATCTGATTGTGTCGTACATAAAAAATATATTAATATGACAATCAATATTCCTAATATTAAATTTAAAAAATGCTGTCCTTTAAAAATTATTGGTGAACCAGACATTATTCCTCTAAGCTTTAAAAAAGCAATTATAGAACCTGAAAAAGTAATAGCTCCAACAGCTGCACCGATTGACATTTCAATCAAACTTGCAAACTTAATATTACCAGGCAAACCAAGATTAAATGCTTGGGGATTTAAAAAAGCTGATATAGCAACAAAAACTGCTGCAAGACCTACAAGACTATGAAAGCCAGCAACTAGTTCGGGCATAGCAGTCATTGGTATTTTAAATGCGATGAAAGCACCAATAGCTCCCCCAACAACTAAAAATAATAATACATAAATCGTTGCTGTTGAAAAATTACCTACTGTTAAAAAAGTAACAGTAATTGCAATAATCATTCCTAATATTCCAAAGAAATTACCTTGTCTGGAGGTTTCAGGTGAAGATAAACCTCTAAGTGCAAGAATAAAAAGTATTCCAGAAATTAAGTAAAATATAGCTGATAAATTAGCTGATATCATTTTTTATCTTTTTTCTTTTTTTTGTACATTTGAAGCATTCTTTGAGTAACCAGAAAACCTCCAAATATATTAACTGCTGCTAAAACAATTGCCAAAAAACCAAAAATGTTGGACGTTCCAAAAATATCGCTTGATGAACTTGCTAATGCCGCAATTATTGCACCTACTATAATTACTGAGGAGATAGCATTAGTAACTGACATTAATGGCGTGTGTAAAGATGGAGTAACGCTCCAAACAACATAATAGCCAACAAAAATAGACAAAATAAATATGCTAAACCTAAATATAAATGGATCAATTTCCATATTAGTTTTTTTCCTTTATTAAAGTATCTTTAATTATTTCATCTTCTATGTTTATAAAAAATTGTTTTTTTTCTTTGCTGTATAAATTTCTTATAAAGCTAAATATATTTTTAGCATATAAACTTGATGCAGTAACAGGCAGTTTGTTCATAACATTGCTCATTCCAATTATTTTAACTCCTTTTTTAACTACTATTTTATTTGTTTCTGAATATGCTGAATTTCCTCCTTGAGTAACTGCTAAATCAAAAATAATTGAGCCCTGTTTCATTCCATCAATCATCTTTTCACTAATAATTCTAGGGGCAGGTTTTCCAGGAATAAGTGCAGTACAAATAATTATATCACTATTTAAAGCTGCTTTTTCTAACATTTGAGCCTGCTTTATCTTAAAATCTTCTCCAGCCTCTTTAGCATAGCCACCTTTTGTTTCTAAATTTTCTGAACCTTCTACTGTTAAAAATTTACCACCCAAGCTTTCAACTTGTTCTTTTGAAGCTGCCCTTACATCAGTAGCTGATACTATTGCCCCCAATCTTTTTGCAGTTGCAATAGCTTGAAGGCCAGCTACTCCCGCTCCAATAACTAAAACCTTTGCAGCAGGTACCGTTCCAGCTGCTGTCATCATCATAGGTATTGCTTTTTCAAATTCATAAATTGATTCTATAACAGCTCTATAGCCAGCTAGATTGGCTTGGGATGACAAAACATCCATTGACTGTGCTCTAGTAATACGAGGAAGTAATTCTAATGAAAAAATATTGACCTTTTTTTTTAATAAATTATTTAAAGACTCATTATTTTTATCAGAATTAAGTATACCTAAAAGTATAGAATTTTCTTTAAAACTTTCTATAAGCTTTGTAGAAGGACAATTTATTTGAGCCAATAAATTAGAATTCTTAATTAATTCATGAGGATTGTCAAAAAAATTAACATTCTTATAGTTTTCGTCAGGGATACCAAGATGTTCGGCATATCTTTTTTCTAAGAATATTTTTAAACCTAAATTACTTATGCTTTGTGCAGTTTCAGGTGTAATTGAGATTCTTTTATCAAGTGAAGCATCTTCTTTTACTGAACCAACTATCATAATTGGTTTACTTTTTCTTGTATTTGGCTGCTTCTTCAGATCCGCCGGTTGCACTACCTTTGCTGTAAGAGTGAGCTCCCATTCCTGCAAGTTGACCGTCTTTAACGATTAGGTAAGGTTCCCTTATAGGTTTCTTGTCAAAAAAACATTCTAATATTTCTCTAACTCCAGCAGCGTATCTTGCTTGAGCTGATAAGGAAGTTCCTGAAGTGTGCGCAGTCATTCCATGATTAGGCATTGATCTCCAAATGTGATCGTTTGGTGCAGGCTGAGGAAACCAAACGTCACCTGCATATCCACTTAATTGACCAGATTTAAGTGCTTTAGCTATTGCTTCTCTGTTACAAATTTTTCCTCTAGCAGTGTTAACTATATATGCGCCTTTTTTCATTTTACTTATTAACTTATCATCAAATAAATTTTCTGTTTCTGGGTGTAGTGGGCAATTAATCGTAACTACATCACAAACTTTAACCAGAGACTCAACAGAGTCATGAAAAGTAAGATTTAGTTCTTTTTCTACAGAATCTGGTAACTTGTGTCTGTCAAAATAATGTAGATGAACGTCAAACGGTTTCATTTTTCTTAAAGCATCTAGACCTATACGTCCTGCAGCTACTGTTCCTACATGCATACCTTCAACGTCATAAGATCTTTGTACTCCATCTGCGATATTCCATCCGCCAGCTTTAACTATAGCATGTTGATTGTGATAATCTCTTACTAAAGACAAAATCATCATTACTATATGTTCTGCTACTGATCTTGAATTACAGTAAGTAACTTCAACTACATCAACTTTGTTATCCATAGCTGCTTGTAGATCAACATGATCAGATCCTATACCAGCTGTAATTGCCATCTTTAAATTTTTAGCAGATTCAATTTTTTTTCTTGTTAGATAATAAGGCCAGAAAGGTTGTGATATTACAATATCAGCATCAACTAACTCTTTATCTGCTGTGCAGCCTTCAGCATCTTTATCAGAAGTAACTACTAATTTATGACCATTAGACTCTAAAAATTTTCTTAATCCAAGTTCACCAGAAACACATCCAAGTAATTCACCTGGATTAAAGTCAACTGATTTTGGTGTTGGTAAAGTCATTCCATCTGGATATTTGGACAACTTAGGAAGAGAAGAAACAGGATAGCTTTTAGGCATACCTCCTTTCGGGTCATCATATAAAACACACAATACTTTCATCTTTCTCCTTTTTTAACCCTGACGAGCCTTAAATCTTGGATTCTTTTTATTAATAACGTAAAGCTTTCCTCTTCGTTTGACAAGCTTGGAGTTAAGGTCTCTTTTTTTTAAAGATTTTAATGAACTAGCTATTTTCATAATTTAAAGCCTGGCAACGTCCTACTCTCCCATACCTTAAGGCAAAGTACCATCGGCGCTGAAGGACTTAACTTCCGAGTTCGGAATGGGATCGGGTGTAGCCCCTTCGCAATAATCACCAGGCAGAGTTTTATATTATTTTTAAAAACCGATGTAAACTAAAAAATCAACTTAGGTTAGCTTGCCTTCTTTTCTCATTTTTGCTCGAATTTTTGTAGCTGAAATCTTTTGAATGTCCTCTGGAAGAACTATTTCTTCTATTTTATAACCCACGCCTCTTCCATAACAGATATTGGTAATATTAGGTACTAACATGATTTTAAATCTATTTTCATATTTAGGATTTAATTTTTTTTCTATATTTTTTTTAACTGTCTCAAAATCAAAAGGGTTGTCATCAACTCCTTGCACGTCTCTAATTTGAATACAAACTTGACCTGTCTTTTTTATTATTTCTTCAAATAAGGCATAGTGTCCATCATGAAAAGGTTGCCATCTCCCCAACATTTGGGCTGTTGGTTTTTTATTATCCCATTTATATGAACTTTTTTTATCAATACTCATAAAAATATCTTGTTATTATATCAATTTTTGGTGGGCATGGCTAGGATCGAACTAGCGGCCTTTACGATGTCAACGTAACGCTCTACCACTGAGCTACATGCCCGCTAAATCTTTTAAACCAAAATGTACTTGATCGATAAAACAATAACAATTATTAAATTATAAATTGTTCTTGTGAAACTTAAATTTAATTTAGTAATTGAAAATATTAGCAACTTAATCCTATCAAGAATAACAATTTTTTTATATTTTAAAGAATTAGTCATATTATTGTTATCAACAAATACAGTTGTTAAATATCTTGGTATATAATCTAATTTACCCTTACTTAATACTTTAAGTATCATTTCATAATCTTGAGAATATTTATAATTTTCATTATAAATTTTATATTTTTTTATAATAGCATTTCTAAACATTACAGATGAGTGTGCGATTAGATTAGTTGAACAAAGTTTTTTGGTAAGTTTTTTAATACTTTCGAACTTCATATATTTTGTCATTTTTTTGTCTACAAATTTTATTTTATAGTATGAAGCTACTAGATCAGTATTTTTATTTTTTTCTAAAAAGTTAAATTGGACTCCAATCCTATCATTGGTGGAGATATCATCTGCGTCTAAGATAGCAATATATTTCCCTCTACATTTTTTCAATCCAAAATTTAATGCTTTTGTTCTTCCTATATTTTTTTTTAAAAAAAATTTTTTTAATTTGTTATTTCTAAAATTATTAATAATTTTAGGGGATTTATCACTTGATCCATCATCTACTATTATTATTTCATAGTTTTTAAATTTTTGATTTAAAGCACTTTTAATAGAGCGTTTTATGAATTTTTCAGCATTAAAACATGTCATTAAAATTGAAACTTTTTTCATAAATTTTAAATATTCGTGTTAAATATTTCTTCGATTAGTTTTATAATAATCTTTTTTTTTTTTGCTGGTATCAAAAATGGAAAAAATTTTTTCTTTGATATTTTAAAGCTTTTTTTTAATACATTATCTGACTTTATTGATTTTATAAAAAAATTAAATGGATCTTTTGTAATCTTTTTATTTACTTTTTCTAAAACAAGAAGTCTCCATAAATTTTTAAATTTTAATTTATCTTCTTGAGATATATTTTTTCCTGCAGCTATCGGCAAACATATGGATGACAAAAATAAATAAGCCAAATCGTATCCGTAGTATTTTTTTGATGCCCCAAAGAATTCCCAGTCAAAAAATATAGTTTTATGTTTTAAAAAAAAAATATTATCTAATGTCAAGTCACCATGTATATATGTTTTTTTTCTTTTTCCAAAAACTGTCTTGTAGTGATTATATGCTTTTACTAAGTAAGGATAATTATTAGTAACTGAATTCCAAGATTTAATTTTTTTTCCATTAATTTTTTTTAAATCTAAGTAAGCAAAATTACTTTTAAAGTAAAATTTTTTAAAAATCTTAGGCAAATTTTTTGATTTTTTTGAATACCATTTAGTTCCTTTCATTTCATTTTTAATTTTTTCTATTCCATTTTGATCTATACTAAATTTTCTAAAAATATTTTTATTACTTAAATAAATTAGTCCAGTGTTATTCTTATGTGTTTTGATTATTTCGAATCTTTCTCCATTTAACAAATCTATCATTTGGGTAGGTAACTTTTTTTGTTTTATAGAAAAAAATTTTTTAAGACTCTTAGAAAAAGATCTATTAATCATCAGATTTTAAGATTAGTTTGTAGTTATTTATTTTATAAATTTTGTTGCATGATTGAAAAGAAGATCTTCTGTGAGCAACTACTATCTTTAAAATATTCCTAAAATTATTATTTATATTATTCAATACTTCTTTCTCTGTTTCTAAATCTAAAGCATTTGTAGCTTCATCTAAAATTAATATCTTAGGATTTATGAATAATGCTCTAGCAATACCAATTCTTTGTATT
The DNA here is from genome assembly GCA_902567685.1 of uncultured Pelagibacteraceae bacterium. GTDB lineage: Bacteria > Pseudomonadota > Alphaproteobacteria > Pelagibacterales > Pelagibacteraceae > Pelagilacustribacter. The sequence continues at coordinate 76,847 of CACFNH010000003.1, forward strand.
TGACCTCCAGACAACTTAGTTCCTCTTTCACCTACAATGGTATCTAAGCCATTTTTTTGATTTTCTACAAAATCATTTAGTTTAACGATTTGTAAAAGTTTATTAATTTTCTTTTCATTATATTGATCCTTTTTTTTTACTCCAAATGCAATGTTGTTTCTTATTGTGTCATCCAATAAAAAAGTCTGCTGAGGTATATAACCAATTAATCTTTGAAATTTATTTAAATTAATATCATCTATTTTGACATCGTCTATTATAACTTCACCACTTGTAGGCTTAATCAATCCAGTAATTAAATTTACAAATGTACTTTTTCCAGACCCGCTTTCACCTTCTATACCTATATTTTCATTATTTTTAAGAACAATATTTAAATTGTTAAAAATTTTTTGGCCTGAATTTGGATATAAAAAACTTATATTTTTAAGTTCTATTTTTGACTTCAGATCTGAAATATTTAATTTGTTCTGATTTTCATCAATTGTATTAAAATTATTTTTTAACTGATTATTAATATTAGTAATAACAGGGTCTGCAAATCTTAGTTTTTGTAAAGATGTTAATATTCTATTGATAGATGGCAACATTCTATAACCAGCTGCTCCAAATAAAACAATGCTAGGCATAAGTTGCTGAAAGTTATTGTTATTTATAGTAATTGTGATTAAAAAAATACTTAGTCCTAAAATTAAAACCATTTCAAGAAGAATTCTAGGTAACGACCTTACGAATATCTCTTTTTTGTTTGAGTCAAAAAAGAGACTATTAAATTCATTGGATTTTTCTATAAAGAATTTTTCTTTTTTAAATATTTTAATTTCTTTGATTGCATTAAAGGTTTGAAAAAAATGCTTTATTCTTTGCCCTTCAAATATTTGACTATTTTTTCCCCAAATATTTAATTGTTTTTTTGTAAATTTATTAATTAAGTAGGCTATAATTGCTAATATTATAAAAATTATAATAGTGGCTTGAGTCTGAAAGTAAATAAGTAAGGCCAAAATACCCATAAAAACCAAGATTTCATTTATCAAAACTAAGGCTGCACCTAGTGCTGCAGAGTATACAGCGACTTCATTATTTATATTCTTTACAAGAATAGCAGAATTAAAATTATAAAATCTTTCAAGCGGTGAATTAATATATTCAAGATATAGTTTTTCTGTAAGATAGTTTCTTATTTTATATTCAAAATCGGCACTGAACCAATTACAAATCAAAAGTATGAAAAATCTAAATATAAAAACACATAAAAAAAAAGATATAACTAATAATTCAATAGATAAATTTTCAAAAAAACCCTCATTATAAATATGCTTGACAATACTTAACTGTTCCAATTTTTCTGGTGTAAGAACTGATGTAATCAATGGTAAAAACATTCCTATGGATAAAGTCTCCATAATCATCGTGCAAAATATGATAAGTAACAAAAAAAATAAATACTTTTTATATTTTTTATCAAATAAGTTATAAATTTTAAAAATGCTTTTTATCATTGTTCAAAAATTGAACATAAAGTTATTTTATTCCTTTTGATTAATCAAGATGGATTTTAAGTTTTTTGGAGACATTTTTACTGGATTATTTCTTAATCTTTGATGATTTACTTCCGATAAAATTTTATCGGCATGTTTCACGATATTTATTTTTAATTTTTCATAATTAGTTTCAAGACCTGAATTTTTTTTCAAATTGATAAAAAATTTATCTAATTCTTCGATATTTTGTGTATGAGTATATTTAAAAAGAATTTCATATCTCTTTAACAGGTTAAAATCTGAGTTAGATTTTTGTATATTTACAAAATTAAATTTTAAACAGTTATTAAAAGTAAGGGATACCGCATGACCGTGGCTAATATTAAAATTACTACTAAATGGATACGATAAAGCGTGTGGTGATGTAGTTTTAGAAATACTAATTGCTTTACCAGCCAAATTAGATGCCATTAACATTTTTATAGAATTATACTTAGTAGGATTATTTAAATGACCTAAAAAATTATTAAGGGATAATTTCAAAGATTTCTTTGCAAAATTTACACTTGAAGAATTTGATTTAAGAGAAAATAAAGACTCTACAGCCTGTGAAATTGCATCAAACCCAGCTGATTTTTTTATTATTTTACTATTTTTTAAAATAAGTTCGGGTATTAAGAAAAAAAAATCTGGTTTGATATTTTTATCTTCAACTGAATATTTCTCTTTTTTTATATAAATAACGCTATTAGCTGTCACCTCAGCACCAGACCCTGCTGTAGTTGGTATTGCTATCAATCTGCAATATTTATTTTTTGATGAATAACTTCCTTTTTTAATTTCGTTTTCTAAGTTATTTGAAAAAGTTAGAAAATTTGAAATTTTGGAATAATCTAGAACGCACCCCCCACCTACAGCAATAATTAGATTTGGTTGAAATTTTTTTATTTCAGCAATAATTAGCTTTGCTTCTTGTAAAGTAGGAAAATATTCTTTTTTAAAAAAAAATTTAACTTGAAACTTTTTTAATAAAGGTCCAATAATTTTCTTTGCACCTGATAAATTGTAGGACTTATATCCAGTAATGACAAAAATTTTTTTAACACCATTTCTTTTGGATAAGAAATTTTTAAGTTCTTTAAATGTGTTATTCATTTTCTATGATTATATTTTTAAAAAATTTTTCTTTATTTTAATAAAATCCCTGGGCCTTCCTAAATTTTTAATTGTACCTTTCTTAATTAAGATTTCTGCAAAAATGGATCCATTAAAGTTTAGTAAATATTTTATCTTCTTTTTTAATTCTTTTTTTTTGCTTATTTTAATATATTTTGTGTAACCTAAACCTTTAGTCAATTTTTCCATTTGAACTCTTTTAAAATTAATTTTTTGCCCTCCTACTGATTCATGCGAGCTATTATTTAATAAAATATGTTTAAAATTTTTTTTATTCATTAGCCCGCTAGTGTGAAGTGAACCTAAATGCATCAACATTGAACCATCGCCATCTAAACAAATAACTTTTTTTTTATTTTTTAAAGTAATGCCTAACGCTACAGAAGAAGAATGACCCATGCCTCCAATCATATAAAAATCTTTGCCTTTTTTATATTTTTCTTCTTTTCTAATTTGGTAAAGTTCTCTAGATGTATATCCAGTTGTTGAAACAATTCTAGTATTTTTGCTTATACTACACAAAATTTCTCTAATAACTTGACTTCTTAAAATACTGTTTTTTGTGATTTTTTCTATTTTTTTATTTAAAAGCTTTTTCTTTTTTTCTAATACATTTTTTTTAAAAAGACATGCTACTGGAGCATTTGTTTTTTTACTTAAATTAATTAAACTCTTTATTTTATGAAGATCTTTGTCATTATTAATAATTTTATATTTTATTCCTAATAATTTTAAAATCTTTTCTGTGATTTTTCCTTTTATCAAATGTTGTGGTTCATCATTAGACCCAGGGGACCCACGCCAGCCAATTAACAACAATAAAGGTATGGAATAAACTCCTTTATGTGCAATAGATATTAGTGGATTGATTGCGTTAGATAAACCAGAATTTTGCATATAAATACAAGGAATTTTTTTTGAAGATAAATAATATCCAATCCCTATAGAAATAGCGCTTCCCTCATTCACTGATGTAATATGATTTTTGCTATCAAAGTTTTTTAAAAGTGCGGTAAAATTTTTTAAAACACTATCAGGTACACCAGTAAAAAAACTAATCCTATTTTTTTTTAAAAGTTTTAAAAGTTTCTTTGGAGTAATCATCTATTTTACAAGACTTATAACATTTTTAATTGATGTCATCTTTTTTTCTTGTTCATATGATCTTTTAAATTTTAATATACTTTTTGCAGTTTTTACCATTGATGGATATGCAGAACGTATCATATGGTTAGCGTAAATAACTATCTTAAAATTATTTTTAATTAACTGTTTCTCTGAAACTTTTGAATAAGTTGAAGGTACACAAACTAGTGGTTTAAAATATTTGCTTTCAGAAAATTTTTTTGCAAATGAAAAAATTTCACTTGGGGTATTCTCTTTACTATGAATCAATATTGCGTCTGCTCCAGCCTTTGAGTAGGCTTCAGCACGTTTCATTGCATCATTTAAACCTTTTCCTAAAATAAAGCTTTCTATTCTAGCAATTACCATAAAGTCTTTTGACCTTCTAGCTTGAGAAGCAGCTCTTAGCTTGTTAGAAAAACTTTTTATACTATCTTGGAATGATCTATTTTGATCTGAAAAAAGAGAATTTTGTTTTAAACCAACTTTATCTTCTATTATCATGGCTGAAACACCTAATCTCTCGAGAGTTTTTACAGTAAAATGTATGTGTTCTATTCTTCCACCATTGTCAGCATCAAATATTAATGGTTTAGTAGTAACATCTAACATTTCATTTAGTCCTGAAATTCTAGTAGAAAAATCAACTGATTGATTATCAGGTTTTCCTCTAGTTAAAGAATCTGTTAAACTTGAAGACCACATTCCATCAAACTCTTCCCTTTCATTGTGTTTAAGATTTTCAATAATTAAACCTGTTAAAGAATTGTGAGACTCAAGAATTCTTACAATATTCTTGCTATTAATTGCTCTTCTTAAATTAGATACTCTTACATCAGGAGAAAAATATTCTCCTAATTTTGATCTGAAATCATAATTATCAATTTTTTTTTTATATTCTGGTTCTATTAACTTGCAATTAATCTTTTTTAAAATATTGATTACTTGTTTTCTTATTTTCTTTCTATTGTCATATTTCCAGTCACTCCCATGAACAAAATAATTAGGTCTAATTTTTTTTAAAGTTTTAGTATAATCAGCATCATCCTGTTTTATTACCTTGTGTATCCCTGATAAATTCTCAATAATTTTTTTTCTTTCATTAAAACTTAACAAAGGAAGTCTTTTATATTCTGTTATTGCTTTATCGCTCATAAGACCAATAATTAAATTTCCATATTTTTTAGCTAATTTTATTATTCTTAGATGTCCAGAATGTAAAAAATCTACGGCTAAAGCTAGATAGACTATTTTTTTTTTAGAACCACTTTTCTTTCTCATTTATAACCCTTTCCAAATCTTTTGTATTTATCCTAGATAATTCAAACATTATTTGATCAGATAAATTTCCTTCTAATCTAATGCATAAAGCTTTTCCATTTTTTCCACAAACCTTGAATTTCTCAAATGGTTTTATGTAAAGAGAGTCTCCCTCTTTTAAGGCTAAAACTCTATTATTGTATTTAAATATTAAGTTATTGTTTAATACGTATATATACTGATGTTTACTCGAATCTAGATAAGATTTTGATTTTGTTTTTAAAGCTTTTAGTTCAAACATGCTTAATCCAGACAAATAATTAAAAGTAAAAATATTTTTTATACTATAATCTTTGTTTTTTTGTGGAAAAAAATATTTCAAACAAGAATTATCTTTCTTAATTATCGTATTGCCCAATAAAACTTTTGGAAAAAAATAGTTAAAATTAATATCTAGATGTTCTCTTAATTTTTTTCTTAAATTTAATGCAATTTTTTTACTGTTCAGTTTTTTTCTTAAGTTGTTTTCGTTAATAGTTTTTTCAAATTCACTATACGTTATACAGTTATCTTTCAATTTCATATTAACTAAGTCTTTAAGAGATTTAAAAGAAACAAAATTTTTAAAATTTTTTTTATTAAAGCTAAACAAATGATTTTGTACTTCATTTGTAATTTTTCCAGTAAAAGTAACAGCAATAATATGGGCATTAAGATTTTTATCTCTAGAAGCAAATGTATGTGGAGTGTAAGGTGAAATATACATTGCATCGCCAGTATTCATTATTGCAACTTTTTTGTTTCCTTTTTTATCAATATAATAATAATTTACCTTTCCTACAAAATAAGTGAGTTGATGAAGTAAATGACCTTTGTTCCACTTTAGATTTTTGTTGTTTGGTTTATTGTTTTTTACTAAACATAACTGACGAATCCACTCTGGTTTAAATGGTGCATTATTAGTAATAACTGTATCTCGATATTCATAATAATTTATTTTTCCTCTTTTTATAGTTCTTGAGGATTTTCTGCTTTTTGAATTTGAAAAAAATCTATAAGGTTTATTAAAAAGGATTTTTGAAGAAATTAATTCTTGAGGATGAATAGGCCATTTGGAACATATTTTTTCTACAAGTTTAATATCTAAAGATTTATCTTTTCTTAAATAAGACTTTAATTGCTTTGTGCTTATTTTTAATTCATTTTTAGCTACATCAGATGTTCTTTTAAGATCATTAAAAATCTGTCTCAATCTTTTTGAAGAAAAAATTTGAATTCTATTTTTCATTAAAATCTTTGTGCCCTCTCTAAGTCTTCAAATGTGTCTATTTCCATCCAGCCACCAGCTGTAAGATTAGACTCAATTTTTACATTATTTTGAATTAAAAAATTCAAAAAATCCGTTATATATGCTTTTTCAAAAGTTAATGCAGAATAAAATTTTTTTCCATTAAATTTTTTTTTAGCAATATTAAAATATTTATTAAAAATTATACATCCTTTAGCCGATAATTTAAAAAGACCTATTAATTCTCCATTAGCTTTTTTTTTATCTAATATTTTTCCTGCCTTTTTAATATTTAAAGATCTATCAAAAAACACTTTTTCTGCCTCTGAAATAGGATGTAGTTTTCTATTTTTATAATTCCTCTTCCACGTTTTATCTACCATAACTGAAATATCTGATTTAGAAGATAGTAGTTTTCTTAGTACCCTGTTCTTAAAAACAATATCTGAATAACTAATTATGATATCTCCTTTAATAATTTTTTTTGCTGAAAATAAAGAATTCAATATATTATTTCTTTTATAATTTTTGTTCTCAATACGCTTTATATTTTTTCTTTTAAGTTTGTGTTTCTGGTGTCCAACAATAATATTAATATTGTTTAGCTTGTTTTTTTTAAAAACTTGCAACTGATAATCTAGTATAGTTTTTTTTTTAATCTTTAATAAGCATTTAGGATTATCATCTGTTAGAGGTTTGAGCCTTGATCCAGGACCTGCAGCAATTATTATTACATTAAAATTTAATTTTTTTGTGTTCATTTATTGAACAAACTTATAATCTAATATACAATTATTGTCAAAATTAAGTTTTAAAGAAAATGAAGTATATAAATTTACATAAAAAATATATAGCTGAAGTACATCAGAAGTTTAAAAACCAGTATGGAATTAATTTAGGAGTAGGATCAAAAAATATCTATATAAGATTAAAGTACATGTACAATAACTATGTTGGTGCCTTTTTTGTATTTCTGTCAATCAAATTAAACCTTAGTGCTAATTTTATAACTTTTTCCAACGGCGCTCTAGGATTAATAGGTTTGCTTATTTTTTCCTTAAATTTAGAAAGCTATAAATTTATTGCTATACTTATTTTTTTTTCTAAGAATATTTTAGACAACGTAGATGGATTTGTTGCTAGATTTAAAAAAGAAACCTCAGAATTTGGTGACAAATTAGATTTTTATTCTGCATTAGTTTATTATTATGCAGTTATTATTAGCTTCTCATTAAATAATTATTATGAATCTTTTGATAACTACATAATTATATCATTAATCTTAATAATTTTATTAGATGTTTTTAATCCTATTAGAATAAAAAGTTTTAAAACTAAGTTAGTAAAAGTCAAAAAAAATATTTACAAAAAAACATTATATAAAATCTTTAGATCTTCAAATTATGATGGAAGGACAGTGATCACTGATTTCATGCTATTAATTATGATTGTTGAAATATTTTTAAACATACAGTTTCTATCTAAATTTCTTTTATCTCTTTTTCTTCTCTTTAAATTTTCAAGAAACTCTTTTTACATATATAAAAGACTAACTCTTAAATGAAATTAATAAATAATATTTGTTTTTATCTAAACCACACAAGGGATGTAACTATGTACGCAGACTTATTCACTAAGTTTGAAGATAAAAAAATTTGTTTTCTATTTAATAATTTATTTAAAGAAAAAAAAGACAATAATTTAAATGAATATTCTAGAATCAAAAAATTTCTAAAAAAAAACTATCCAAAGTATAATGAAATTCATAAACTTTCAGATATTTATAAAAAAAATAAATATAAAGTTCTAATCAGCGCAGGTGATATTCCTACAAGTAAAATAACTCCTAAAAGTGTTGTTAAATTTGTTATAAAAAAATTTTTACAAAAAAAGGATGTAGAGATATATGATAGAAATTTTTTAGAGAAAAAAATTTCCTTAAATTCTATAAGATTTCCAAATAATTTAGACAGAAATATTAAATACTTTCCTGAAAAAGAATGGGGAAGAGTTTTTGATATTTTTTTTATTTGTTTAAAGATAGAAAAATCTTTAATAGAAAAAAAATTTACTAATAAAAAAATTTATAATATAGGTTTCCCAAGATTAGATAAAAAATTCAATGTAGGAAAGATAAGAAAAAAATTGATAAAAGAGTTTAAATTAGACCCTAAAAAAAAAATAATTTTTTACCTTCCTACTCTTTCGATTCAAAAAAATGAACTGGTATTAAAATATATTGAAGAGCTTAAAAAATTATCAAAACATTATAATGTTATAATTAGACCTCATCCTAAAGATCAAGATTTGCATAAAGAAAAATTTAATATTTTTAAAAAATCAAATTTAAAACTTGATCTGAAAGATGGCCGAGATACTGCTGATTTAATATTAACATCAAATTTAATAATAAGTGATGGTGGCAGCAGTGTAGTAGAAGCAGTTTATTTAGGAAAAAAGGTAATTATTCATAATTGGCAAAGGTCAGTTAATACAAATTTATTGGAAAATAGATTTAAAGAAAGTTTTCGTCTAGACAAAATTTTTGGGGGGAAACTTTTAAATTTAGACAGTCTTTCAGATCTAAAAAACATCAATAATGTAATTTTGGGAAAAGATTATAAGAAGAAAATAATTAAGCTAAATAAAAAATTTTTCTTTACTAAAAGTAAAAAAATGGATGTTGTTAAAATAATTAGTTCAATTTATGATAATTAAATCTCTAAAAAACATAGATAATATTGATAAGAAGTTTCAAATAGATTTAAAAGTTAATGATTATATAAATTTAATAAATCTAAGCGCTGGTCTATATCGACCCTTAAGGGGATTTTGTAACTCAACAGAAGTGAGGAACATAGTAAATTTTAAAAGAATAAATAAAAAAGAAAATTGGACTATTCCAATTATTTTAAGTTTTAAATCTAAAATTAAAATAAATTTTAAAAAATTTTATAAGTTAAGATACAATAATAAAGTAATAGGTTTAATAAAACCTAATGATGTCTTTAATTTAGATAAAAATAAATTTTGTAAAAAAGTTTTTTCTACATCATCAAAAAAACACCCTTATGTAAAATTTTTATATAATTTAAATAATTCCTTTGTTGGAGGGAAAGTTTACTTGTTAAAAAAATTTTTGCCAAAAGATAAATATTTAGCTTTTAATCAACATAGGAATAAGGGAAATAATATTTTTTTTAAAAAGTCCACAGTATTTTCAACAAGAAATATTTGTCACTTAGGTCATCAATTTATTCATGAATACATAATTAAAAAAAATAAAAAACTAACTATAGCTATAATTGAAAATGATAAAAATAAATTTGATCCTAGAATGATCATTGAAAGTTATAATATTCTTAAAAAAAAATTAAGTTTATACAAAAGTATAAAGATAACAAAAATTACTCTTCCCTCTTTTTATGCCGGACCAAATGAAGCTTACTTACAAGCAACATGTTTTAAAAATTTAGGATTTAAAGCTTTTATAGTTGGTCGAGATCATGCCGGTTTTAAAAATTTTTTTAAAAAATACGAATCACAAAATGTGTTTGATAAATTAAAAGACTTAAAAATTAAAATCTTTAAAACAAAAGAACCTTTTCTTTGTTTAAAATATAAAAAAATTGGTTTTGAGTTATCTAATTTCTGTAATTGTAAAAATTCTAAATACCATTTATCTATTAATGGAAAAAATATAAAGAAAATGCTATTGAAAAAAAAATTTAAAACATCGGAAAAATTTTTAAATGCACATATTTTAAAATATTTGAAAAAAAATGTTAAAAAGATAACAAATTAAAAGGCTTGAATTGTGAAGTTAAATAGGGTTATAATAGTTGTGTTGAGAACATTTAAAATGTCTCTTCAAGGTCCGGGTAGCACCTCTAGCAATATCGATTGCAAACCTAGAAAAGGTAAAATATGAGCAGTCGGTTAGACTCTGTAAAATTGAATCATTGGTTAAACGTCAGGAAAATGTCTCTTGACGTCTTCAATAAAATGCTAAGAAAAAATACCAATCATGAAATACAACTTGATAATTTGGAAAATATAGACGAGTACACAGTAAATGAGATTATAAAAATACTAGATATACCAAAAGATTATATAATCTCAAATGTTGAAGTTCCTCCTTACATTTATAATTCTAAAGACCAAATAGAAAAAACAAAAAGACCAATAGTTAGAGATGGAATACATTTTTATAATTACTACACTTTGCCTTCACCCAAAGGATATGTGGCTCCTGTTTTAATTGACATTCTATGCCCTAAAGAAAAGTTACCAAAATTAAATAATGGACATCTTGAACCTGCGATTACAGTTAGTTTGGGGCCTAACGATATTTACGCTAGATTTGCAAAAAAAATAAATAAGTTTACTTTTCTAAAATTTAAAATTAATCCTGACCCAAAGACAAATTGGGTTGTTGGTTCTAATTATTATGAACCTTCTTATTGTTTACATACTTATTCTCGTGCTACAAACGGTCCTGGGAAAATATTATCTTATACAACTCAATCAAATACTGAAAAATTATTTGATAGTAAGCTAAATGAGAATTCATTCAATGCTTTAAGCAAAACTACAGATCCTGATAAACCAAATAGATCTTTTTTAATGCAAGATATTCTTAATAGAGGCTACAATTTAGAAACGGTAGCTAAAGAAACAAAAGTGTCATTAAATAAACTTAAAAAATACTTTGACAAAAAAGGTGTTCTAAATCCTAAAGAGCTAAATAAAATTTGTAGTTTAATTAATACTGATCCATCTTTTTATAACGATAAGAGTTACAAAGAAGATAAAATAGGAAGATACTACTATGACTATAAAGACTCTTTAAAAACAGCTAGAAAATTCAAATCTTATGAAGTTGCAACTATTGCTGGTTCAGCAAGATCTCCAGATTTAACTGGTCTTTTTCTAAAAGTAAAAAATAATAAAACAAAAAATAATTGCGATTTATTAGATAGCAACTGTTCACATTACTTAGTGACAAAAGGAAATATTGAATTTCACTCTAGAGTTAATGATAAGTTTGAAAAAATAAAAATGAACGAAGGAGACTCAATTTGGGTCGCGTCATATACTAAACATGGTTTTACTGGCTTTGGAGCCTTAATTAAAATATCAGATGGACAAAATTTTAACTATTTAGAAAAAATTGATTTAATCAATACCTATAACCTAAGGAAAACTCTAAGAAGAGGAAGAAAAGATAAGGTTAATTGGGGATATGATACAAAAAAATAAAGCCTTCAGTATTTGGCTAATAGGCCCATCTGCATCTGGAAAGAAAACTGTTGGAAGACTTTTATATGAAAAAATAAAAGATAATAAAAATATTGTTATGATCAAAGGGGATCAAATGAGAAGTTTATATGAAAATAATCTTGGCTACGATAGTATTTCTAGATCAAAAAATACTTTACGTTATATAAACCTAGTAAACTGGTTAATGAGTTTTGATATTTCTTCAATAGCTGCAGTTATAAGCCCTTTTGAAAAAGATAGAGTAATGTGTAGAAAAAAAATTTCAAATTATTATGAAATATACTTAAAAAGCTCTAGAGAACTTAGGGTTAAAAGAGATCAAAAAAAACTATACTTACCAGCTATCAAAGGTGAAAAAAAAAATGTTGTAGATGTAGATATTCCTTTCGATAAACCTGAAAAATGCGATCTTGAAATTGATACAGAAAATAAAGATCCAGACTCCATTGTTTCTGAAATATTAAATAATATTAAAATTTAAAGATTATGTGTGGAATATTTGGTGGATTCGGTATTACAAAAGATCAGGTTAGTCGTAGTATAGATTTAATAAACAGAGGGAATGACGGAACAACAGTTTCTTTACTTAGCAAAGAAGTTATATTTGCCTCTAGAAGACATTTGGTAAAAAAATCAGGTAATGATGATAAAAAATTCTCTGATCAACCTTACTTCTCACAAGATAAAAATATTGCATTAGTTTTTAATGGAGAATTTTATAATTTTCAAGATTATAAAAAAAAACTTATAAAACAAAATACTTCATTTAAATCTACTGGAGACACAGAAGTTTTCTTAAAACTTTATGAAAAAATCGGTATTGATTTTTTATACGATAAAAAGATAGATTCTTTATTTTCATTAGCAATATTTGACAAAAAGAAAAATAAAATTTTAATTACAAGAGATTGGCCTGGAAGAATTCCATTGTACTACTATTTTGACAAGAAAAGATTTATATTTTCTAGTGAACTTAAAGCTTTTAAGGCAATAAAAGACATAAGCTTACAAGATCCAGTTGAACTTGAGCCAGGAAATTATGTGGAATACGATTTAAAAAAAAAAGAAATAAAAAAAATAAAATATTTTAAGCTTGTTAATACTTTAATAAAAAAAGATGACGAAATATTATCCATTGGAAAAAAGCTTCATAATTTATTAGATGAGTCTTCTAAAAACAGAACAATGGGAGATGTTCCCATTTGTACAATGTTATCTGGAGGGATAGATAGTGTGCTTACAACATTTTATGTTTTTAAAAATTTAAATTTTAAAAAAATTGGATATCAGCCAACCTCTTATGTTTTTTCAGTTGAAGACTTCAACTCTCCAGACGTTCAAAAAGCTAGAATTGCACAAAAATCTTTTAATAAATCAATAGGACTTAAATTGATTGAAGTTGAAGCATCAAGAAAAGAAATAGTTGATGACACTCCAAAAATAATTGAAACATTTGAAATGAGAAAATTAAAAGCCTTAAGTTTTTATCCTCTTCCTATTTATTGGTATTTGGCTCCAAAAATGAGAAATGACGGATTTAAAGTTACCATTGGTGGCCATGGAGTTGATGAACTTTTAGGAGCATATGACAGCTGGAAAGAATTATCTAAACCTCACGAAGTTCAAATTAGATCTACAAGTAGACTAGCATTTATTAATAATATTTATAGCAATATGCTAAAAAGAGCGTCAATAATATTTATGAATAGAGGGCCAATAGAGGCGAGGTTTCCATTTTTAAACCAAAACGTATGTGAATACATGCTTAGTATTGATAAAAAATGGCTAAAATTAAATAAACAAAATGCAGAAATTTTGCTTAAATTAATTGAGAAAAAAAAGTCTGAAAAATTAAATAACATTTATCAAAACTTAAATTCTTTTATAAAGAATCCTTTAAGATTCGAAGAAAATGAAAATGATCCAGAAGTAAGAGATTTAAAAAAAATATTTTGGAAATTTCCTTTAATAGTATCAAGCTTTTTTGCTTCTGAGACTTCATTTTTGGAATTCGATCAAGTATTTAATCCAAAACTTAGAGGTCAACATGGTGCGGGCATCACTTCTCTAGAGAATGATATTTCAAAATATTACTCTAAATTGGGCAGCAATGACAAAGAAATATTTAAAAAAATAGCTGATAATGTTTTTTGCTAAAATTAATCATCTAATATTTAGTCTTAATTTTTTTCTTACCGCAATTTCTGACTCGGTAATTATCTTTTCTCCTGAACCTAAGATTTTTTCTACAGCCCTTACAGAATCTGCAAAAGATTTTAAAGTGTTATAAGATATTGATGCAGCCTGATCAGAACCATACATTGCTCTATCAAGAGTTATGTGTCTTTCAATAGATGTTGCACCTAGAGTAGCTGCAATAATACCAACTTTTAATAATGAACTTTCATGACCAGAATATCCTACTTTGCAATTATATCTTTTTTTTAAAGTTTCAATTACTTTTAAATTTGCATTCTCTTCTTCCATTGGATAAGTGCTAACACAGTGCATAAGTTCAAATTCACAATTATTTTTTCTAAAAAGTTCTACAACTTCATCAATTTCTTTTAATTCGCACATTCCTGTTGAAATAAAAGTCTTTTTTCTTTCTGAAGCAATTTCTTTAAGAAGAGGAAAATTGCCCATCATTGGTGATGCAACTTTATTAAATTTTAGATTAAATTTTCTTAAAAAATTTTGTGACTCAATATCCCATGCTGAAGCGGACCACAAAATATTTTTTAACTTACAGTATTTGTCAATCTCTACATATTCTTTTTCTCCAAATTCAAGTCCTTTTTTTTGTTCTCTTTGAGTTTTGCCCCAAGGACTTTGTCGTGGACTATCTAAAAATTCTTTTGAGTAAACTTTTTCCACAGATCTTTTTTGAAACTTTACTGCATCAAAACCAGCATCACTGGCAGCATCAATAAGTCTTTTTGCAATACCTAAATCTCCATTATGATTTATTCCAATTTCAGCTATAAGAAATATATTCATTTTATTTATTAAAATATATCCTTTTCAACCAATGAACAAATCATTTGACCAATCATTATATGCATCTCCTGAATTCTAGCTGTAGAGTCAGATGGAACAATAATTTTTATATCAGAAAAATCTTTTGCCTCCCCACCATCTTTGCCTAAAAAAGAAATAGTTTTAATTTTTTTTTCTTTGGCTTCTTTTAAAACATTAATTATATTTTTACTTTTACCGGAAGTTGTGATGGCAATTAATACGTCCCCCTTTTTAGCTAGAGCTTGGAGTTGCCTTTTGAAAACTAAGTCATAACTATAGTCATTTGATAAAGATGTGATCACTGAAGTATCAGTGGTTAAAGCAATAGATTTTAATGGCGCTCTATCTTTTTCGAATCTTCCTATAAGTTCAGCATTTAGATGTTGGCTATCTGAAGCGCTACCTCCATTTCCACACCAAAAAACAGTACCTCCTGAGTTTAATGAGCCAATTATAGTCTTCGCAGCCGTTACGATCTGTTTCAAATGATCTTTTAAAATATTTTCACAACAATTTATGTGAGCATTAATATCTTTTTTAAGATATTCCTCAAAATTAATTAATTTCTTGTTCATTTATTGAACAATTTTATATTTTAATATAATGTAATTGTCAAAGAAATTATGAATGTTGCTATAATCGGAACATCTCCAATAACTGAGCATCACATTAATGCTTTTAAAAGTAATGGAATTAAAATCTCATTAATTAGCTCAACTAGAAAAGATTCAAAACTTCTTCCCTACTTAGTAAAAAAGTATAAAATTTCATCAAGTTTTAATGATTGGAAGAAAGCTATTAAGAGAATATCTAAAAACAAAATTAAAATAGATTTTTTTTTAATTTCAGGAAGATTTAAAGATAATAAAAAAATTCTTATAGAATGTTTAAAATTTAATAAAAGAATTTTTATAGAAAAACCAATTTTCAGTAAGTCTAAATCTTTTAATTTTTTACTTAAATATAAAAAAAATATTTTTGTGGGATATAATAGAACAAAATTTAAAAATATTATCTATTTAAAAAATTTATTAAAAAAGAAAAAAGATATAAGCTGTGTAGTAAAAATTCCTGAAAAGAATAAAAAATTATTTTATTTAAACTCTTGTCACATAATTTCAGTACTAAAATTTATTTTTGGTGACATGAAAATAGTTTTTAAATCTAAAAATTGTATTGTTGTAAAAAACAGTAAAGTGATTATAAATATTCTAGTTAATTTTTCAAATTCTGATAATTTTTCAATTGAAATTTTTAATAAGAAAAAAAGATATCTATTGTGTCCTTTGGAAACTCTTAAAATTTATGAAAAATTAAAAAGTAAAAAATTTGGAATAAATAGAATTTTTTTGCCTGAAATTAAAATAATTAAAAAAGAAAAACTAGTAAGTAGATTTAAGCCTGGTTTTATTCAACAAACAAAAGATTTAATTAAATTTATTAAAACTGGAAAAATTCCAAAAGAAAATTCTTTAAAATTTGCTATCGAAATTGTAAAATTTTCAGAAAGAATTTTTGCTTAATTTTTTTAATTGTAAAACAAATTCAAGAGTCTTTATTCCATTAGTCAAATCAAATCTTTCTGAAATTCTCTTTTTTTTTATTGCTTTTAAAAAAAACTTAACTTCATTTTTAAAAGGATTATTGTTTTCAAATTTAAAAAAAATTATTTTTGATTTTTTATTTTTTTTTATTATAAATTTCTTATTTGCAAAATCTGCAATGATTATCTTTTTTTTATAAAAAATTTTTATAAATTTTTTTTTTGGTTTTGTGTAATAATCTAAATGCATCTTTACAGGTATATTTGTATATTTATTTTTTAATAAAAAATTTCCATCAAAAGTGTCTTCCACATCTAATTTTAAATTTGTCTTTCTTTTTAATTCTGATGAAAGAATTTCAACATCATATTTATTAAATAAGTCTAAAAAATAATCAATTTCATGAATTTGAGTTAACAAAACTCCTCCTCCTAAACTTTTCTTTGCTGCATAAGAAATTTTATAATCTTCGTATTTATGAAAATCATCAATGTGCTCGCCATTAAATATTTCAACTTTTTTAATATTATCTTTATTTTTATTTAGGAATTTTCTTAAGTGTTTGAACAATGGATTAAATTTTATTTGATAACCCATCATAGTAATAACTTTGTTTTTTTTTCTAGTATATAGTCTTTTAAGATCTGAAAGATTTTTATTACTGGAACCCAATGGTTTTTCAACAAATACATGAATATTTTTTTTCAAACATTCAATCGTTTCTTTAATGTGAAAACTTGAAGGAGTACAAATGAATGCAAGATCTGGTCTTTGATCAAAAGATGATTTTAATGAATTAAAATTTTTAATATTATATAAATCCTCAATTTTTAAACTATAATTTGGTTCTAAATTATTGTTTAAAGTAGGTGTATTTTTTTTTCTTCTATAGGCAATAAATTTGATTTTTTTGTTTATTAAATTAAGATTCCTTAAATGCCTTTGACCAATAGATCCAAGCCCTATGATTAATACTTTTTTCATTTGCTAGAGAGATTTTTTATATATTTTAAGTTTTTTTCTATTTCATTTATTTGGTTTTTTCTTGATCGTGCAGTCTGTAATATAAAATTACCTTTATATTTAGATTTTTTGAATATTTCAAAAAGTAATTTTAAATTAGCATTCCCTTTTCCTAATGAAACAGTACCTCCTTTTTTGATTTTGTCTTTTAGGTGAATATTTTTAACGTACTTGAAATATCTTTTTTCTTTTCTTAAATTATAATCCAGTCCTGCACTATTCCCAGAGTCATAGTTAATACCAAAATACCTATGGTTAAATTTTTTGATAAATTTTAAAGTTTGAAGTGGATGCATATCAATTTCAAATAAAATTATTTGTTTATTTTTTTTAATTATTGGTAGTAGTTTTAATATCTCAGTAATTAAAATTGTTTCCTCTTTTTTATTTGATAAAGTCGATTTTTCTAATATTGGTAAAACTAGATATCTTATTCCAATTTTTTTACAATTGTTGAATAAAGTTTCTAAATTATTTAAAATTTTTTTTTTTTGATTATAATATTTTTTCTTATAAAAAGGTTGTTCCATAAAATAATCTATAGTAATTGATGGAATTTTTATATTAAACTTTTTCATATTTAGTTTGATTAGCTTTAAACCTTTTGAAAAAAAGATTGGGTTTTTTTTAAAATTTTTTGAATCAAAAACCCATTCTAATTTTTTGACACGCATTTGATTTAAATACTTAAATTCTTTTTTCCAATTTTTAAAGGGGAAACTTTGATATTTATTAGTTTCTCGGGGTACTAATCTTCCTTGAATAACTCCAATATTTTTATTAGACAAAAAATTTTTCATATTTTTAAATTTTTTTTTTCTTTAAAAATTCGAAAATTTTAAAATCTCTTTCAGTATTTATGTCAGAATTTATTGAGTCTATAATAAATGGAAAAACTCTATTCCCCATAAGAAATCCTTTTATAATATTTTTTGTTTTATAAATATCTACTATCCCATTTGCCTCATATGTATTTGGGTATTTTTTTCTAGGTAAGTTAAATTTATCCATATCAAAATCTATTTTTTTAATTCCGCAAAGCTTTTTGTTTACAATTCTTAAAGTCTTATAAGATGTTTGGGACATTGAATTAACACTTCTTAGAGAGTCATAATTTTTTTTGTTCCTTTTAATTATTGATATTGCTTTTTCAATGTCTGCTTTTTTACGAATAGGAGTGGTTGGTCTTAGATGAACTAAAAATTCAGGTAAAATTTCTTTTTTCTTTATTAAAAATAAAATCATACTATTAAAAAGTTCAAAATCTGTTGCATTATCTGATGAATGCATTTTGGATCTTTTATGAAATATTAATTTTCCGAATTTTCTTGCAATTCTATAATAATTTGCAGAGTCGCTAGAAAATACAATTTTTCTTATCTTTTTTATTTTTTTTGCAATTAAAATACTGTGGGCTAACAAAGGTTTTCCAGCAAATCTTTTTATATTTTTATTCTTGATAGATTTAGAGCCTGATCTAGCAGGTATAACAGCCCATACTTCATTGGAATATTTTATCAAATAGTGCTCCTGCCGCCGTCTATAATTATATTTTGACCTGTCATATAGCTTGATGCATCACTACACAAAAATTGAATTATTTCTTTATACTCATTTTTCTTAGCCATTCTTCTAAGTGGAATTAATTGCTTAATCTTTTTTATAAATTTTTTATCTTGTTTATGAAGTATACCTCCAGGCGATATTGAATTAACTCTTATGTTTCTATCAGCAAAATATGAGGCAAGAAATTTGGTAAATCCAACTATACCGTGTTTAATTACGCTGTATGTCACTGGTTTATGTGTATTCAAATGTTTATACAATCTTTGATCTGGGGCTATTACAGATAAATCTGAAGCAATATTTAAGATAATACCTTTCTTTTTTTTTATCATATACTTTGAAAAAATTTTAGTTACCAAAAAAGCTCCGGTCAAACCAACTGAAATTTCATGATTCCACCTGTCTAATGTTGTTGTAGAAAAATTGTCTTGAAGCTTGTTTTTTTTATTTGGTTTATAATCAATTGCTGCATTATTAATTATTACATCAATTTTTTTAAATTTTTTTATTATAATTTTATAAGCTTGATTTAATTTTTTTTCATTGAGAATGTTGGTTTCATAATAAAAAATTTTACCCTTCTTCTCTTTGCCTTTTTTTTTATCAATATTGATTACCTTGGCTTTTTTTTCTACAAGAGCTTGGATAATTTGGCTTCCAAAAAAACCACTTCCTCCAGTTATTAAAACAACTTTATTTTTTAAATTAAATCTATCCATTGTAATTATTTTTTCAGTGCTATTGATAACAACATTGTTTCTTTTGAAAACCTTATCCATTTAGATTTTTTTTTTAAATGAACTGGTGTTAAATATTTTGTAATTTCAGAGAATATTATTGCAAAATTTTTTGTAATTATATTTTTGCTCCAGGTTGATGGTAGCTGTTTAAATTTTTGTACACTAACTATTTCGAAATCACAAAGTTTTTGTATGTTCTTAAGAGACTCAATCGTAAAAGGTCTTTTATGTGTATAATCATCATAAAACATTTTAAAATTATCCTCCCAATCTGGAGTTAAAGTTATTAATAAACCGCCAGGTTTAAGAATCCTATTACTTTCTTGAAAAATAAATTCTGGCTCATGAAAATGTTCCATAAATGATTTTGAAAAAACATAATCAAATTGTGAATTTTGATATGGAAGTTTTTTTTCTTTGCTAATGTCTTGAATATCTAATTTTATTTTTGGATATTTCTTTTTTGAATACTCAGATATATCTAAACCATACCCCTCTAATCCTCCTTCAATAAATGCGTTGATAAATTCTCCTCTACCACAGCCTAACTCCAGTATCTTTGATCCTTGATTCATATTAAGTCTAGAAATTAGATACTTTGCTAGTTTTCTAGGATAATTAGTAAAAGGTTTTAAATTTTCATCATAAATTGTATTTACATAATCATGTTTTTTGTTCATAAATTGAACATAACATAAAAAAATAACATGAAAAGGAATATTTTAATAATCGGATCAGGAAAAATGGGAATTTCCCACTTAACTTCACTTTTGAAAGATAAAAATTACTATAATATCGATATATTTGATAAAAGAAAAAATATAAAAATTACAATAAAAAAAAGCCTTAAATTTAAGAAAAAGATTAATATTTTAAAACTTTTTCCTAAACACAAAAAATATTCTTTAGTAATAATAGCTACTGGACCTGAGGTAAGATACTTATTAGTAAAAAAGCTTCTTAAATTTAACAAAGTAAAAATACTTTTATTAGAAAAATTTTTATTCAAAAGCAAAAAAGAGTTTTTTAAATTTGACAAGATTATTAGCAAAAAGAAAATAAATATTTTTGTAAATCTGTGGGGAAAAGAAATTTTTAAAAAATTAAATCTAAAAAAATATAAAAATAGAAAAATTGAATTATTAATAATTCTTAGAGAAAAAAATTTATTAACAAATTTAGTTCACTTTTATTATTTAATAAAATTGCTATCAAAAACAAATATTATTCATATTGATTTTAAAGGATCTAAATTAATTAAAAAAAACTATAATTATCCCTATGATGAAATTTCAGGAGAAATAAAAATAAATACAGATAATATCTCATGTAAATTGATTTCAAAAAAAGAAAATCTTTTTTCAATAACTATAAATAATTACATTAAAAAATTCACATATGAATTAAAGAATGAATTTTTAATTTTAAAACAAAACAAAAAAGTAAAAATTAAATTTCCTATGGCTAAGTATTTTACATCTTTATTTTATAATAATTTTTTAGAAAGGAATATAAGATTGCTTCCTCAATATCATGAAATCAAACCTATATGTAATGATATTTTTTCGCAATCAAAAAAATATTTTAAAAAAGATTTAATTATAAGATGAAAAATTTATTAAAAAAAATATTTAAATTTTTTAGAATAAAATATTATTTTATTCCTCCAAAAAAAGTTGATTTGGTAATATTTGATAGAACTAATGCAAATATTTTTTTTCCTTATTTAAAAAATATCAAATATAGAATTCTTGATATAAGACTAGAGAGTATTAATTTATATGTAATGCTCTATGCATTAATAAAACATAACATAAAATTTAATTTTTTTTTCTATATTATTGAATATTTAAAATTTACAAAGTGTAAAACAATTATAACTTTTATTGATAATAATTTTATCTTTTATCAAATCAAAAATTATTTAAAATTAACAAAATTAATTTCTGTTCAAAATGGTTTAAGGACGAGTTTTTTCTTTGAGGATTTAAGTTTAAAAAAAAATTTAAAAGTCGATCATTTCTTTAGTTTTAATAAATTGTATGTTGACAAGTTTAAAAATAGCATTGATGGTAACTACTACTCTACTGGTTCTTTCGTTAGTAATTCCATTCCCATTAATGAAAAAAAGAATAACTTTGTTAATTATATCTCATCTGGTCCAGATAATTTAAAAGATGTCATAAAAATTTATAAAAAAAAATCTGTAGATCAAGACAAGTACTTTGAACCAGAGATCTATACTATGAAATTACTGAAAAAATTTTGTTTATTAAACAATTTAGAGCTTAATATCCTTGGTAGAGCATCAACAGAAGCAGGACAAATAAATGAAAAAAAATTTTATACCAATCTTTTTCCTGATTTTAAATTCAATTACATTAAATTTCATCATAATAAAAATCCATATTCTTACTGTGATCTAGCCCAATTAAATGTGTGCATATACTCTGCTCTAGGGTTAGAAATATTGTCTAGATTCTGTAAAACTGTTATCTTAAATTTTAGAGCTGACTCTACTAATTGCCCTGATCTTAATATATTTTGGCCAAAAAAAATTAGTGAACAAGGGGAATTTTGGACTTCCAAGAAAGATGAAGATTCCATTTTAAATAAATTTCAATTTATTAAAGATCTAAATCCTGAAGATTGGCAAAAATTGATAAAAGAAAAATATCCTGATTTAATAGGTTTAGACCCAAATAATAAAATATTTTCAAAAATCATAGGAAAAACCTTAAATGATTAAATTGCTTTTGAATGAGACTGATATTTTAAAAGATTATGATAACGAATACATAATAATCGACAAATGGTATGAAAGTTTTTTTTCAAAAGAGAAAATTAAGAAATTAAATATAAAATATTTAAATCAATTTAATTTTTCAATTAAGAATGAAGAAAAAGAAATTAATGAAGTAGATAAAATTTATGAAGAATTATTAATAGAACTTAGTGAACAATTAAATAAAATACATGATTTAAAATGGGGCTTAAAGTCTTGGAGAATATTTTTGGGTCCATGGCTAAATAGATTTATCGCTATCATCTATGATAGAACAAAGCTTTTATTGCCTATTTTAGATAATAATAATATTGACTGTAAGAAACAAATGAAAATAGGAAGTTCAATTCCACTAATAAGTTTTGATATGAAGGATTTTACGAATAAAACTTTAAAAAAAAAATGGAATGATGATCTTTTTTGTAGAATAATTTATATTTTAAAAAGTAATAATTTTTCAAATACTGAAAATTTAGAAAATTCATCAAAGATAAATTATAAAATAAAAGGAATTAAAAGATTAAAATATTTTTTAATAATAAAACTTATTAGTTTTTTAAAATTTTTATTGTTTCCTGTTGTTAGGAAAAATAAATTTGTTTTTTACAAACCATATTTTGGAAAAATGAAAAATATAATCAAATTTGTTCTAAGTTTAGGCGATATTCCAATAAAATATTCTTTTGGTTTTTTTGACTCCCTAAGAGTCTATCAAAATTTTAATATGGATTCTAGAAATAAATTAAATTTAAAAATAAAAGACTCAAATATTAGAGAAAAAATAACAAGACTTCTAATCAAAGAATGCTTACCTACGGTTTACTTAGAAGGTTTTGCTGATCTAAAAAATTTATCTAAAAAAAGTTTTTTACCAAGTAAAAAAAAAGTCATTGTTACTTTTAACTCATGGCGAGACAATATATTTAAATTTTGGTTAGCAGACCAAATTAATTCAGGATCAAAATTAATTTATGGACAACATGGAGCTGGTTATGGAACTAACTTAAAGCACTATGCGGAAAAACATGAATTAGAAATTTGTGATATGTATCTGACATGGGGCTGGAGAAAAGCTAATAAAAAAATTTTTCCTTCAGGTGATTTTTCAACATTTGATAAAAAGGATTTTAAGTATATTAATAATAAAAAAATACTCATTGCTGCGGGAAATATAAATATTTTCAAATTTAATAATCTTATTCATGATAAGAATGATCTAATTTTAAAGAAAAAACAAATAAACTCATTTTTAGATTCTGTTGATAATCAAAAAATCAAAATTATTGATTTAAAAGAGCATCCAAATGACATTAGAAGAGATTGTTCGCTGTATAAAATTATAAAATCAAAAAATATAAAAATTAATGTAATTGATAACAGGATCAGCTTTGAAAAATTGATTAACAACTATGAATTGCTTATATTCCCTTATCAATTTGCAACTCCTTTTTTGAAATTTTTGTCACTAAACAAACCGTGCATTTCTATTTTTAATGACGAATATTTGGAGCCAGATTTAAAGAAAGATTTTTTTCCTTTATACGATAATGGAATTCTTCATCATTCAGCAGAAAATATGGCAAGTTTTGTGAATCAAAATTTTGACGACTTTTTCAAATGGTGGAATAACAGCAAAACTCAAGAAGCTAGGAAAACTTTTTGTCAAAAATACATAAAAAGAAATATAAATTTTCCTGATTTAATTCACACATTAAAAAAAATTGAAAAATCACTTTACAAATAACAATCTTTTAAATAACAATGTTCAAAATATGAACAAATTAAATGAAAAAGAAGAAAAAAAATTAGAAATTTTAAGAAAAATTAATAAAAAAGAAGACCTTACTCAAAGAAAATTAGCAAACGAGCTTGGTTTCAGTTTAGGAAAATTAAATTTTTTATTGAATGAACTTAGAAAAAAAGGCCTTCTTAAAATTAGAAGTTTTAAGAAAAACCCAAGTAAAATAAGATACGTTCTAACAACAAAAGGAATAAGCTTGAGAACAAAACTTACAATTAATTTTATGAAAAGAAAGATAAAAGAATATGATGAACTAAAACAAGATTTAGAAAAAATTAAAGATAATAAAAATTAACCCTAAATGTTTTTAGATCATATTTTTATAATTAGAAATAATAATTTATAATTTTATGAAAATCAAAAATAGAGAAATTAATGATAACAAGCCTCCTTTTATCGTGGCTGAAATTTCTGCAAATCATAACAACAGATTAAGTAGAGCTTTAAAATTGATAGATGAGGCAAAAAAAGCTGGCGCAGATGCAGTTAAGCTTCAAACATATAAACCAAATACAATTGCTGTTACTTCAAATAAAAAAAAATTTGTCATAAATGACAAAAAAAGCCTATGGTTTGGAAAAAGTTTATATGAAATTTACAAAATTGGCTCAACACCATGGGAGTGGCATAAAGAGCTATTTGAAAGAGCAAGAAAAAATAAAATTATTTGCTTTAGTTCGCCTTTTGATGAAAGTGCTGTAGATTTTCTAAAAAAATTTAAATGTCCGGCTTATAAAATTGCCTCATTCGAAAATAATCATATTCCCTTAATAAGAAAAGTTATTAAGCTTAAAAAACCAACAATAGTATCTCTTGGAATCACAACTTTACAAGATGTTAAAAACATTGTCGCTTTATTTAAAAAATCTAAACACAAAAATTTTGCACTCTTAAAGTGTACAAGCTCTTATCCAGCTCCAGTTAATGAAAGCAACTTAAAAACAATTGAGGACTTGAAAAAAAAATTTAAAATTCAGATTGGATTAAGTGATCATACACCAGGTATAGGCGCAGCGATAGCTTCTATATCTTATGGGGCTTCCATAATAGAAAAGCATTTTACATTAAATAAAAAATCTGGTGGACTGGACGACTCATTTTCAATAAATCCAAAAGAACTTAAGGATTTAGTAATTGAGTGCAAAAGAGCATGGTCAAGCAAAGGCAAAGTCTATTATAACCTTACCAAATCTGAAAAAAGATCTAAGTTTTTTAAGAGATCAATATTTATAACGGAAAAAATTAAAAAAGGAGATAAATTCAATAATAAGAATACAAAGATTTTAAGACCTAATTTAGGATTAAATCCAAAGTATTACAGCAAAGTTTTAGGCAAAAGATCTAAAAAAAATTTAATTGAAAATACTCCTCTAAAACTTAATTACATTTTATAAAATGAGAAAAAAAACAAAAATTACTTTTTTATTTGATAAAAATAATGCCTGGTTTGAAAAATATTTCAATATTAAGGATTTTAGAAAAAAGAAAAAATACAGCTTTAAAATCAGCAAAAAATATAAAAACATCAAAAATCAAGATATCGTATTTATCATAAACTATACTAAAATTTTGCCTGAAAATTTTCTTAAAAAAAACCGACTAAATTTAGTTGTTCACGCGAGTGATTTGCCAAAAGATAGGGGTTTTGCTCCAGTAACTTATCAAATTTTGAAAAATAAAAAAAAAATTCATATCTGTATAATTGAAGCTAAAAAAAGAGTTGATAGTGGCGATATTTTTATAAAAAAAAATTTCACTTTAAACGGTTCAGAAATCTATGAAGAAATAAGGGAAAAAACTGCAATAAACATGATTAGACTAATCAAGATTTTTTTAAATAAATATCCCAAATTAAATAAAAAAAAACAGGTTGGTAAGGCTACATACAACAGAAAAAGAAACCCAAAAGACAGTATGATAAATATCCAAAAACCAATAAAGTCACAGTTTAATCTAATGAGAGTCTGTGACAATGAGAATTTTCCTTTGTTCTTTTATCATAAAAATAATAGGTATATTTTAAAAATATTTAAGGATGATTAATTATGGCTATAAAATTTAAAAACAAATCTATAAAAATTATTAATGATATTCAAAAAATCAGAAGTAAAAATAATAAAAATTGGATGAACATCTTGAAGCTAGCTTTCAAAAGTAATCCTAAGAGCGCATCTAAAATTTTAAGTAAAATTACAAATTTAGATAAAAAAATTTCAAGACTTACTTCAAAACTACAAAAAATAAATAACTAATTTATGAAAACAAAAATTAAATTAATTGATGCTGGAGTAGCAATAGACGACAGAGGAGAGCTAATCTTTTGCAATAACTTCGATATGAGCAAGGTCAAAAGATTTTATCATATTACCAATTTTCTAAATCCTTTTGTAAGGGCTTGGCATGGTCACAAAAAAGAGGAAAAATTTATTATAGTAACAAAAGGTTCAGCACTTTTAGCTGCAGTAGAGATTGATAATTGGGATAAACCAAGCAAAGATTTAAAAATAGAAAAATTTATTCTTAACGATAAATCTCCTAAATTAATTCATATACCACAAGGTTATGCCCATGGGTATAAAACACTTTTGCCAGACACAAGATTAACAATTTTTTCTACGCTTTCTTTAAAAGAAAGTCAGGAAGATGATTTCAGATATGACTCTCGTTACTGGGATCCTTGGACTGCAAAAGAAAGATAGTTTTTCTAAAATTATAATGAAAAATTACATTTATTTAAAATTTAACGACACTCTAGAAAAGGGTTTTAAAAAACTTAAAGGTAGTTTTGGTGGAGTAATTTGTATCGTTGATAATAAAAATAAATTATTGGGTACAGTTTCTGACGGAGATCTAAGACGAAGCATTTTAAAAGGGGTTCCATTAAATTCCAAAATTGAAGATGTAATGAATAAAAATCCTACATTTATTTATTCAGATGAATTAAAAAAAAAATCCTTAAATAAAAGCAATATAAACTTGGGCAAAACAATGGATCGGCCACTTATTATTCCAGTTGTAGACAAAAAGAAAAAAATATTAAGCATTATTAATTCTGAAAAATTTTTAGATATTCTTGTAAAAAAAAATCATAATTATAAAATTAATTTAAAATTAAAAAAACCACATGTTTTAATAGTTGGTGGTGCTGGGTACATAGGATCTGTATTAACCTCAAAATTGATAAAAAAAAACTACAGAATAAAGATCGTTGACAAAATCTTATATGAAAAAAACTCTTTAAAAAAATTTAATAAAATTAAAAATTTTTCTTTAATAAAAAAAGATATCTGTGATCCAGAAGTACAAATTAATGCCTTGAAAGATGTTGATGCAGTTATTTTTTTAGCCGAAATAGTTGGAGATCCCTCTTGTGCAGCTAAACCCGAAGATGCTTTGAAAACTAATTATATAGCTTTAAGTTCGATGGCTAATTTGTGTTCTTATATGAATATCAATAGATTTATATACACATCGTCTTGTAGTGTTTATGGTGCTAATAATAACTCTAAAAACACATTAGATGAGTCCTCTCCTTTAAATCCAATTTCCCATTATGCGAGAATGAAAGTTCTTTCTGAGAAAGCATTGCTTTCTCAATCTAATATTCTTTTTTCTCCTACAATATTAAGATTGGCAACTGTATATGGTCCATCATTTCGTAACAGATTTGATCTTGTGGTAAATATATTTGCAAGAGACGCTCACTTTAAAAAAGGTGTCAAAGTCTTTGGCGGAAACCAATGGAGACCAAACATTCATGTTGAAGATGTTGCAAATGCAATTATTAAAACTTTAGAATCTCCATTAAATAAAGTTGAAAAACAAATTTTTAATATTTCAAATGATAAAGAAAATTATTCAATTAATGAATTGGCAAAAAAAACAAAAAAAATCTTTAAGGGATGCAAAATTAAAACTCTTAAAGGAGCAGCTGACAAAAGAGACTACAAAGTGAATTCAAAAAAAATTAAAAATGCTATAGGTTTTAATGCAAATTATACTATTGAAAATGCTTTAAAAAAATTTAAAAAAATATTTGAAAGTAAAAAAATTAAAAACCCTAATCTAAAAAAATTTAGTAATTATGATAGCTTAAAATGATGAATAAAAAAAAACTCAAACATTTTTTTCCTTATAGCAGACAAAATATTGACAGCAAAGACATAAGTGAAGTTGTTAAGGTTTTAAAAAGTGACTTTATAACTCAAGGACCAAAAATTTTAGAATTCGAAAAAAATTTTGCAAAATATGTTAATGCTAAATATGCCGTAGCTTGTGCTACTGGTACTGCTGCTTTGCATATTTCTTGTAAGGCTTTGGGCATATCCAAAGGGCAAAACTTGATAACTTCTCCAATTACATTTGTAGCTTCCGCTAATTGTGCGCAGTATGTGGGCGCACATACTTTATTTGTAGACATTAATCCTAGAAATTTTTGTATTTGCCCAGATAAATTAGAAAAAATATTAAAGAGAAAAAAAATTAGCGCAGTTGTAGTAGTACATTTAGCTGGCTATCCGGCAGAAATGGATAAAATAACAAAACTTAAAAAAAAATATAAATTTAAAATCATAGAAGATTCTTGCCATGCTCTAGGCGGAATGTTTAAAAATAAAAAAATAGGCTCATGTTTTTATTCAGATGTATCTACCTTTAGTTTTCATCCAGTAAAACCAATTACTACTGGTGAAGGCGGCATGATTACAACTAATGATGAAAAAATTTATAAAAAACTTATTTTATACAGAACTCACGGGATACACAAAAAAAAGAATGAGTTCTTAAACAAAAAATTAGCATTAGATAACAATAAAAAACAAAATCTTTGGTATTATGAAATGAGCGATTTAGGTTTTAATTATAGAATTACTGATATTCAAGCAGCTTTGGGTAATAGTCAATTAAAAAAAATTGACAAATTTATAAAAGAGAGAAATGAAATTGCAAAAATATATAATAAAGGTTTTAAAAAAAATAAATTAATTCAAATTCCAAAAATTTATGACAAAGTGAAACATGCTTTTCATCTTTATACAATTTTAATAGATTTTAAAAAATTAAATAAATCAAGAAATGAAGTCATGGAAAGTCTTAGAAAATTCAACATAGGGACTCAAGTTTTGTATATACCAGTACATTTTCAACCTTATTACAAAAAAAAATATAAATTTAAGTCCGGAGACTTTCCAGTTGCAGAACATTACTATAAATATTGCTTAAGTATACCGATTTATCCAGGAATCAAAAAAAATGAAGTAAATTTTATTATTAATAAAATTAATACAATTGTAAAAAATTAACTTATGAACATAGCTATTATACCAGCTCGATCAAAAAGTGTAAGAATTAAGAATAAAAATATTAAATTATTCATGGGTAAACCGATTATTTATTGGTCAATTAAATCTGCAAAGAAAACTAAAATGTTTGACAAAATTATTGTAACAACTGATGATGCAAAAATTGCAAAATTAGTTAGTAAATACCAAGTAGAAGTTCCATTTTTAAGACCAAAAAAATTAGCAAACAACAAGGTAGGGATATTGCCTGTCGTGAAACACGCCCTTAAAAAAATAATCAAAAAAAATAGAAAAATAGAAAATGTGTGTTGTATATTTGCTCCCGCACCACTGATTAAATATCAAAATATAATTAAAGCCTACAAAATTTTAAGAAGTAAAAAATGCGACTTTGTAATCCCAGCTACTAAAAATGATGATTATTTGGCTAGATCTTTTTATTTTAATAATAACAAATTAAATATGTTAAATAAAAAATTTTATCCTATAAGATCTCAAGATTTGCCTAAAACTTACCATGACTCGGGTCAATTTTTATGGGCAAAAAAAAATACATGGTTAAAATCAAAGAAAATATTTACAAAAAATTCTAAAATATTAATTGTTCCTTCAGAAGATTCTGTTGATATAAATAATATTTCAAATTGGAAAAAGGCAAAAAAAATCTTCAAAAATAAATTCAAAAAATAAAAAAAGGCCTTTAATTTTTTAAAGGCCTTTTTTTAGCTTGTGTAAATTAATATCAAAACTATTTTCTGAAATTTTTTTCAGTGCATAAATCAAGCCAATTGAGCTATTAGTACTGGTCAGCTACACGCGTTACCGCGCTTCCACATCCAGCCTATCAACGTAGTGGTCTACTACGGCTCTATAGGAAGAACTAGTTTTGAGGTGAGTTTCCCACTTAGATGCTTTCAGCGGTTATCTCGTCCATACTTAGCTACCCGGCACTGCAGCTGGCGCTACAACCGGTCCACCAGTGGTATGTCCATCCCGGTCCTCTCGTACTAGGGATAGCTCCTCTCAATTCTTCTACACCCATGGCAGATAGGGACCGAACTGTCTCACGACGTTCTGAACCCAGCTCACGTACCACTTTAATTGGCGAACAGCCAAACCCTTGGGACCTGCTCCAGCCCCAGGATGTGATGAGCCGACATCGAGGTGCCAAACACCCTCGTCGATATGGACTCTTGGAGGGTATCAGCCTGTTATCCCCGGCGTACCTTTTATCCGTTGAGCGATGGCCCTTCCACTCAGAACCACCGGATCACTATGACCGTCTTTCGACTCTGCTTGACTTGTCAGTCTCGCAGTCAGGCAGGCTTATGCCATTGCACTCCACGAACGATTTCTGACCGTTCTGAGCCTACCTTCGCACGCCTCCGTTACTCTTTGGGAGGCGACCGCCCCAGTCAAACTACCCACCATACAGTGTCTTGCTGCCGGATTACGGCTAGCAGTTAGATGTCAAGAATAATAAGAGAGGTATTTCACTAGTGACTCCATGACAGCTGACGCCGCCACTTCAAAGTCTCCCTCCTATGCTAAACATATCATTCCTAACACCAATATAAAGTTGTAGTAAAGGTGCACGGGGTCTTTCCGTCTAACCACGGGAACTCCGCATCTTCACGGAGAATTCAATTTCACTGAGTTGATGTTGGAGACAGCGGAGATATCGTTACGCCATTCATGCAGGTCGGAACTTACCCGACAAGGAATTTCGCTACCTTAGGACCGTTATAGTTACGGCCGCCGTTCACTGGGGCTTCAGGAGTGAGCTTGCACTCACCACATTAACCTTCCAGCACCGGGCAGGCGTCAGACCCTATACATCCACTTACGTGTTAGCAGAGCCCTGTGTTTTTGATAAACAGTCGCATCTCCCTGGCTTGTGTCACCTATTTCTAGTTGCCTAAAAACAGGTCCTCTTTCTTCCGAAGTTACAGAGGCATTTTGCCGAGTTCCTTCAACATCATTCTCTCAAGCGCCTAATTATACTCTAATAATCCACCTGTGTCGGTTTAGGGTACGGTCTATGATGAAGCTATTTCCTGGGACTTTTTCACAGCTAACTCAATCCATTAAGAGTTAACAATTTACAAAATCCGTCACTTTCATCTGGTCAAGGAATATTAACCTTGTTCCCATCGTCTACGGCTCTCGCCCTCGACTTAGGGACCGACTAACCCTGCGCGGATTAACCTTGCGCAGGAACCCTGGGATTTTCGGCGACAGAGTTTTTCACTCTGTTAATCGTTACTTATGTCAGCATTCGCACTTCTGATACCTCCAGTGTCCCTCACGGGTACACCTTTGCAGGCTTACAGAACGTTCCGCTACCGCGTGTAAAGTCCGAAGACAATACACACCCACAGATTCGGTACATGATTTGAGCCCCGTTACATCTTAGGCGCAGAAACTCTATTAGACCGGTGAGCTGTTACGCTATCTTTAAAGGATGGCTGCTTCTAAGCCAACCTCCCGGCTGTTTAGGAATCTCCACATCCTTTCACACTTAATCATGATTTAGGGACCTTATCTGGTGATCTGGGCTGTTCCCCTCTCGACCATGGACCTTAGCACCCACAGTCTGTCTGTTGAGGAAGTATGTTTGGCATTCGGAGTTTTATCAGAGTTGGTAAAGATTTCTCTCCCCTAGTCCGTTTAGTGCTCTACCTCCAAACATATGTTTATTCAACGCACTACCTAAATAGTTTTCGCGGAAAACCAGCTATCTACGAATTTGGTTGGCCTTTCACCCCTTACCACAAGTCATCCAAAGACTTTTCAACGTCAACTGGTTCGGTCCTCCGGCAAGTGTTACCCTGCTTTCAACCTGCTCATGGTAAGCTCATTCGTTTTCGGGTCTAATTCATACAACTAAACGCCCATTTAAGACTCGCTTTCGCTGCGCCTACACCTTATCGGCTTAAGCTTGCTGGATAAATTAAGTCACTGACCCATTATACAAAAGGTACGCCGTCACTCTAAAAAGAGCTTCGACTGTTTGTAGGCATACGGTTTCAGGTTCTATTTCACTCCCCTAATAGGGGTTCTTTTCACCTTTCCCTCACGGTACTAGTTCACTATCGGTCACTGAAGAGTATTTAGGCTTAGAGGGTGGTCCCCCTATATTCAAACAAGATTACACGTGTCCCGTTCTACTCAAGAACAATATTAAGCTTTACTTCTACGGGACTATCACCCTCTTTGGTTAGTTTTTCCAAACTATTTAAATTATCTTAATATCGCTGCTGGCCTATTCCGCGTTCGCTCGCCACTACTAACGGAATCTCAATTGATTTCTTTTCCTCCGGTTACTTAGATGTTTCAGTTCTCCGGGTTAGCTCTTTACACCTATGAATTCAGTATAAAGTAACTCATAAAGAGTTGGGTTTTCCCATTCGGAAATTTTCGGATCAAAGCCTGCATACAGCTCCCCGAAACTTATCGCAGTATACCACGTCCTTCATCGCCTTTCAGTGCCTAGGCATCCGCCATACGCCCTTAAACGCTTGATTTATGCACAGAAAAAAATTTTCTGTCTAAATTAAATTTTTGTTGGAATGTTCATCTATTCGAACATTCTTTGATTGTTCATCTATTCGAACAATCGGATATAGATATTGATATAAAATTTACAATTTAAAAAAGCTAAAAGTGTCAAATTTGGTGGAGGATAGCGGGATCGAACCGCTGACCTCCTGAATGCAAATCAGGCGCTCTCCCAGCTGAGCTAATCCCCCGTGAAATGGTGGGCCGAGGACGACTCGAACGTCCGACCTCACCCTTATCAGGGGTGCGCTCTAACCACCTGAGCTACCGGCCCCTATGCGTTTATGAGACACTTTACAATTAATAAGAAGAGAAATGAGGACGGTCACATTAACTTAATTTTTTTTGACCAAATGAAATTTTTGGTCATCCTTAGAAAGGAGGTGATCCAGCCGCAGGTTCCCCTACGGCTACCTTGTTACGACTTCACCCCAGTCGCTGATCGTACCGTAGTCAAAGGTTTTAAACTTTGCCTTAAGGTGTAACCAACTTCCATGGTGTGACGGGCGGTGTGTACAAGACCCGGGAACGTATTCACCGCGGCGCGCTGATCCGCGATTACTAGCAATTCCAGCTTCATGCACTCGAGTTACAGAGTACAATCCGAACTGAGATACGTTTTTGGGATTTGCTTGGAGTTGCCTCTTTGCTTCCCATTGTAAGTATCATTGTAGCACGTGTGTAGCCCAACACGTAAGGGCCATGAGGACTTGACGTCATCCCCGCCTTCCTCCAGCTTATCACTGGCAGTTCCTTTAAAGTGCCCAACTAAATGGTGGTAACTAAAGGTAGGGGTTGCGCTCGTTGCGGGACTTAACCCAACATCTCACGACACGAGCTGACGACAGCCATGCAGCACCTGTGTTTCGTCCGGCCGAACCGAAAACTCTAATCTCTTAGAGTCGCGACGAACATGTCAAGTGTTGGTAAGGTTCTGCGCGTATCTTCGAATTAAACCACATGCTCCACTGCTTGTGCGGGTCCCCGTCAATTCATTTGAGTTTTAACCTTGCGGTCGTACTCCCCAGGCGGTGTGCTTAATGCTTTCGCTGCGACACTGAAAACTAAGTTTCCAACGTCTAGCACACATCGTTTACAGCATGGACTACGAGGGTATCTAATCCTCTTCGCTACCCATGCTTTCGCTCCTCAGTGTCAGTAATGATCCAGAAAGTTGCCTTCGCTTTTGGTGTTCTTTCTAATATCTACGAATTTCACCTCTACACTAGAAATTCCACTTTCCTCTATCATACTCTAGCTAAAAAGTTTTGATGGCAGTTCCAAGGTTAAGCCTTGGGATTTCACCATCAACTTTTTCAACCACCTACGAGCTCTTTAAGCCCAGTAATTCCGAACTACGCTAGATCCCTTCGTATTACCGCGGCTGCTGGCACGAAGTTAGCCGGACCTTCTTATTCGGGTACCGTCATTTTCTTCCCCGACGAAAGAGTTTTACAACCCAAAGGCCTTCTTCACTCACGCGGCATCGCTGCATCAGGGTTTCCCCCATTGTGCAAGATTCCCTACTGCTGCCTCCCGTAGGAGTCTGGGCCGTGTCTCAGTCCCAATGTGGCTGGTCTTCCTCTAAGAACAGCTATTGATCGTTGCCTTGGTGAGCCTTTACCTCACCAACAAGCTAATCAAGTGCAGGCTCATCTTTTGGCGCATAAAGCTTTCCCCGTAAGGGCTTATCCGGTATTAGCTCGAGTTTCCCCAAGTTATTCCAAACCAAAAGGCAGATACCCACATTATACTCACCCGTCTGCCACTCAGTATTGCTACTGCGTTCGACTTGCATGTATTAGGCGTGCCGCCAGCGTACGTTCTGAGCCATGATCAAACTCTCAAGTTTAATAACGGCGCACACTAGCTTTAATAACTTTAGTGTGAACTAAAGTTACTTTCGTTAAAGTGTGTACGACAAATTTCTTTATTAACCTAACCGTCCACACTTCTCTTCTTAAAAATTTACAATGTAAAAAAGCTAAGGTTTTCCTAGGAAAACCTAAACACACCCCTGGCAATGATTATGTAATTTTTACTCTGAGGTGAGCGCCCGTTATATTACAAAAGAAAGATAAATCAAGGCGTATATTGAACAAAAAACCTAATAAAATAAGCATTTATTTGCTTCTAGTCATTGCAAACGTTAAATTATTTTTATAAAAACAACCATGACGTTTAAAGATACATACAACGTATTTTCCTCTTTTTTTAGTAAAAATCCGTTTTTTAAAAGGTATTTTTTACTGTTTCTTTTATTTTTTCTAATTCTAAATATTTTTTTCTTTTCAGAATTGCCAAAAAAAATATTTCAAACTAGCTTGTCAAATAATGAGAATATTTTAGATATTGATAAATCAAATAAATATTCAATTATAAAAGAATATTTTTTAGATAGATATCAAAGTCCTTACAAAAAATACAAATACACAATAAAAAACAATGATAGCATCGAGAAAATACTTAATAGTCATAATGTAAAATATGATGAAATTAAATTAGTGGTTAATGATTTAAAAAAAAATAATTTATCTAACATTTATATGGGAAGAGAAATGGAGATAATTTTAAAAAAAAATGAGAACAAAAAAAGTAATATCGTAAATATTTTATATCCAGTATCAAATACTCTTATTGTTCAAATTAGAAGATCTGCAAATGGATTTGATATTAAAAAAAATATTATCAAACTAAATAAAAAAGAAGTAGTTGTTAGAAATACAATAACAACTAATCTTTATACTGCAGCGATACAGGCTGGAATAGAACCAAATATTATAATTGAGTTTGCAAGAATATTTGGTTTTGAAGTTGATTTTCAAAGAGATATAAGAAAAAGCGATTGGTTTGAAATTTACTACGAAAGATTTTTAGATAAGGATGGAGTTGTAAAGGATACTGGAAAAATAATTTATGCTTCTATGTATGTTAATAATGCAGAAATAAATCTTTACAACTTTAAATACAAAAATGAAAGTGGATTTTACGACTTAAATGGAAAAAGTATAATTAAAGCATTAATGAAAACTCCAGTGAATGGGGCAAGATTATCATCTTCTTTTGGAAATCGAAAACACCCTATACTAGGATTTAATAAACAACATAATGGAACAGACTTTGCTGCACCTAAAGGAACTCCAGTCATGGCTTCGGGTAACGGAAAAGTTATACGAGCACGCTGGTGCGGAGGAGGTGGAAATTGTATTAAGATTAGACACAATTCCTCTTACTCAACTGTATATGCTCACCTTTCAAAGTTTGCTACTAAAGAAGGAAGGAGAGTAACTCAAGGACAAATTATAGGATATGTTGGATCAACTGGAATGTCTACAGGTCCTCATTTGCATTATGAAGTTCATTTCAATGGCAGGCCAATAAATTCTCAAAAGTTAAAACTGCCTTCGGGTAAAATTTTAAAAGGTGAAGAAAGAAAAGAATTTGAAATAGAAAGAATTAAAATTGATTTAAAATTGTCTGAGTTGAGAGAAAATTAATCTTTAGGATTTTCTGTTTTAATTTCTTTTATGTCTTTATCTGTAACAGACTCTTTAATCTTCGTATTCAGTTCTTGAAGTCTTCTACTAAAATGGTCAGCATGTTGAAAATAATTCTCAGATAAAATTGGATCACCTGAGCTAAGAGAATCTTTTGCTAACTGCAGATACTTTTGAATAGTCTTTTCAAGATTAAAAGGGTTATTTAATGAACCATTTCTATGAAAATTATTGTTCCCACTATTACCTTGTAAATAATTATTACTACCAGATTTGATACTAGATACATTTCTTCTTCTGAAACCACTCTTATGTTGTCTAGGTCTAAATCTTCTTCTTTGATTATTCATTTTTAAATGATTTTTTCATAAAATATATTTTGGCAAAATCTTTTGAATTCATCTTTCTAAAACGCTTACAATGCATCTAACATTTTCCTGATAATCTTTAATTAAAAACTTTTCCCTAAAATTATTTAGTTTTAAAATTCGTAAAACTTTTCTATATTGCCCGTTTCCAATTTCTAAGGCGAGCATTCCTTTTTTCTTTAAGATAGATTTAGATTTGTAGATAACTTTTTTAATTACGTCAAGCCCATCGTTTCCACCATCAAGAGCAATTTTTGGTTCGTATACTTTGATATCTTCTGACAAATTTCTCATTTCATTACTGGTAATGTACGGAGGGTTAGAGATTACTAAATCAAACTTATATCCATAAATTTGGTCAATGCATCTATTATAAAATTTTGCCCTACCATCAAGATCAAAATTTTTAGAGTTTTTTTGAGCCATTCTTATTGCTTTATATGAAATATCTATACCAATTCCTTTGCTTTCTTTATTTTCCTCTAAAATAGATAGCAATATACAGCCAGACCCAGTTCCTACATCCAGAACATGTGGTTTTTTATTTTTAAAATATTCTAATGTTTTTTCTACAAGAAGTTCTGTTTCTGGTCTTGGTATTAAAGTGTCATAATTTACTAAGAATTTTCTATTCCAGAATTCTTTTTCTTTGAAGATATAAGCTATAGGTTCCTTTTTTATTCTTCTATTTATTAACAGATTAAATTCAAAACTATTTTCATCTGAAACCTTTTGATCTAATGAGATTAACAAATTTTCTCTGCTTTTTTTTAAAATCTTAGATAAAATTAATTCAGAGTCTAATTGATGTGATGAAATCAAATTCTTTCTTAAGACTTTAGAACCAGAGTTTATAAGTTCAGAAATTAGTGTCATTGTAAATTTTTAAGTTTTAAATCTTGTTCTTTTAATCTTAAACTTTCATTCATTTCTTCATGAATTTCACCACTTAAAAATTCATCTAACTTATGTAAGGTTAAATTAATCCTGTGATCTGTAACTCTTCCTTGAGGAAAATTATATGTTCTAATTCTTTCAGATCTATCACCGGTTCCGATTTGACTTTTTCTATTATTGGATCTTTCTTTATCTCTCTTAATTTTTTCTGATTCATAAACTCTAGCTCTTAATATTTTTAAAGCCTTAGCTTTATTCTTGTGTTGAGATTTCTCATCTTGTTGGCTTACAACTACTCCTGATGGAATATGAGTAATTCTGACAGCACTATCTGTTGTATTTACAGATTGCCCTCCTGGACCTCCAGATCTGAAAACATCTATTCTTAAATCTGATTCCTTAATTTGAATATCTACCTCTTCTGCTTCAGGCAAAACAGCAACTGTAGCTGCAGAAGTATGAACTCTTCCTTGTGTTTCTGTTGAAGGAACTCTCTGAACTCTATGGACTCCAGACTCATACTTTAAATAAGAATATATGCTGTTTCCATTTACTAAAAAAATCACTTCTTTATAGCCCCCCGCTTCACTTTTAGAAATACTGATAATTTCTATTTTCCATTTTTTTTTAGAGCAAACTTTTTCATACATTTTAAATAAATCAGCGCAAAAAAGAGTTGCTTCTAATCCTCCTGTTCCTGCTCTAATCTCAACTATTGCATTTTTTTGGTCATCATTGTCTTTTGGTAAAAGAAATATTTTTAATCTATTTTCATATTTTTCTTTTGATTCTTTTAAAATTGTTAGTTCCTTTTTTGCAAGAGTAATCATGTCTTTATCGCTTTTCCTGTCATTAATGATTTGATCGAGATCTTTTTTATTTTCATCAAATTTCAAATACTCTCGAGCATATTCCACTATGCTTCCTAAATCTGAATACTCTTTTGATTTTTGAGCATAATTTTTAGACTCAATTTTTCCACTAGAGAGTTCTTTTTCTAATAAATCATGTTTAGCAATTATTGCTTCAACTTTTTTTTTGGGTATCATTGCTTAATTATTTTTTTCTTTTACCTTGTCTTCAACAAGTTGAACTACTTTATTAATAATTTCATTGCTAGGTACTTTTTTATGTGGAACTCCTGATATATATAAAAGATTGCTATCTTGACCCCCGCCTGTTAATCCTATTTCTGTTTGTGAGGCTTCTCCCGGTCCATTAACAACACATCCGATAATTGATAGTGTTATAGGTGTCTTGATGTGTGATAATTTTTCCTCCAAAATCTTTACTGTGTCAATTACAGGAAATGCTTGACGCGCACAAGATGGACAAGAAATAATTTTAACTCCTCTTGATCTAATGTTTAATGATTTTAAAATTTCATAGCCCGCTTTTACCTCTTCAACTGGATCGGCAGATAAAGATACTCTTATAGTATCTCCTATTCCTTGCATTAAGAGCTGACCTATTCCTATGGAAGATTTAATACTTCCGGTTAATAAACCGCCAGCTTCTGTAATCCCAAGATGTAAAGGATAGCTGCATGACTCAGAGAGTTTCTCGTAAGATTTTATTGCCAAAAATACATCTGAAGATTTTACGCTTATCTTAAAATTCTGAAAATCATTATCCTCCAATAACTTAACATTATACATTGCGCTTTCCACTAAAGCTTCGGGACAAGGTTCCTTATATTTTTCTAACAAAGTTTTATCTAATGAACCCGCGTTTACTCCAATCCTTATAGAACAATCAAAGTCTTTTGCTGCCTTAATTACTTCAATAACTCTTTCTGATGAACCAATATTACCAGGGTTAATTCTTAAACAGCTGGCTCCATTTTTTGCTGCTTCTATAGCGCGTTTATAATGAAAATGTATATCGGCAACTATTGGAACTGAAATTTCTTTTGTAATTTCTTTCAATTTTTTTGTCGATTCTTCATCTGGACAAGAAACTCTTACGATGTCAGCACCAGCTTCTTGTAATTCATTTATTTGATTTACTGTTGCTTTAACATCAGTAGTAAGAGTGTTAGTCATAGATTGTACAGAAATAACAGAGTTACCCCCTACACTGACATTTCCAACCTTTATCAGTTTTGTTTTTTTTCTATTTATTTTACGATGAGGTCTTACTTCCATTTTTAATCCAAATCAAAAATTGTGTGTAACTTTTTAACAGCTTTTAAAGTATCATTCTCATTTATAATTACTGATATTTTTATTTCTGAAGTAGAAATCGCTAAAATATTAATATTTTCATCTGCTAAAGCCCTAAACATTTTAAATGTTACTCCAGGTGTAGTTACCATACCAGCACCTACAACTGATATTTTTGACACTTTATCATTATGATTTAGATTTTTAAATTTAATTTTCTTATTAGAATTTAAGGTATCTAGTGTTTTTTTAAAATCATTTCTCTTAATTGTAAATGTAATATCGGTTGTTTTTCCATCTGGAGAAATAGTTTGAATAACCATGTCTATATTTATTTGATTTTTTCCTAACGGTTCAAATATATCTGCTGCTATACCAGGTTTGTCCAGAACGCCAATTAATGTTATTTTTGCATCATCTTTAGAATAAGCTACACCAGTAACTATTTTTGTATAGTCTATATTTCCTTGGTTTGATATTTCTGTGCCTTGTCTTGCTGTGAATGTGGATCTTACTTGGATTGGTATGTCATGTATCATTGCTGTTTGTACAGCAGATGATTGCATAACTTTTGCACCTAAGGAAGAAAGTTCAAGCATTTCTTCATATGAAATTTTGTCTATCTTCTTGGCTACTGGTATTTTATTAGGGTCAGTAGAATAAACTCCATCAACATCTGTATAAATTTCACAGCTATCAGTATTAAATATTTTTGCTATAGCCACTGCTGTAGCATCCGATCCTCCTCTTCCTATTGTATTTATATCTCCAGATTTTGAAACTCCTTGAAATCCAGGAATAACAGCAACACCTCCTTCAGACAAGTAAGCATTTATGTTTTTGACATTTATGTTTTCAATTCTTGCATTTGCATGTTCTCCTGATGTGAAAATAGGAATTTGCCAGCTCATCCAAGATTTAGACTTAACACCCGCGCTTGTTAAGGCACCTGCCATCAAAGAGCTCGTTACTTGTTCTCCTGATGACAGAAGAACATCGAGCTCTCGTTTATTAAATTTTTTAGATATAGAGTCAGATAAGCTAATTAATTCGTTTGTTTTACCCGACATTGCTGACACCACAACAATTATTTGATTCCCCAAAGAATGCTCTTTTTTCACAATTTCTGCAGCATGCATAATTCTTTCAATTGAGCCTACCGAAGTACCTCCGAATTTTAATACTTTTTTTTTCATACTAGGAGTTTAATATATTATTAATTAAGTTAAAATTAAGTTATTTAAAATATAATAAAGAAATTAATGACTACAATAAATAAAGAGGAAATTCAAAAGTTTTCAATGCTTGCTGATGAATGGTGGGATGTAGAAGGTAAATTTAAACCTCTACATATGTTTAATCCTACTCGAATTGAATACATACTAAATATATGCTCCTCATACTTTAAAACTGATAAAGGACTTCCATTAAAAAATTTAAAAATCTTAGATA
Source organism: uncultured Pelagibacteraceae bacterium (assembly GCA_902567685.1). Classification (GTDB taxonomy): domain Bacteria; phylum Pseudomonadota; class Alphaproteobacteria; order Pelagibacterales; family Pelagibacteraceae; genus Pelagilacustribacter. The sequence continues at coordinate 118,183 of CACFNH010000003.1, forward strand.
TAGGATGTGGAGGAGGTTTAATAAGTGAACCAATGTGCAGATTAGGAGCAGAGGTAACTGGAATTGATGCTTCTCTAAAAAATATAAATGTTGCAAAGACTCACGCTCAGAAAAATGGTTTGAAAATTAATTATTTAAATAAATTACCAGAACAAATGGATCAGAAGGAAAAATTTGACATAATATTAAATCTTGAGGTTGTTGAACATGTAGAAGATTTAAACCTTTATTTAAAATCATGTTTCAATTTATTAAAAAAAGATGGAATAATGTTTACTGCTACAATTAATAGAACTTTGAGCTCATATCTTAAAGCAATAATTGGGGCTGAATATATATTAAGATGGCTTCCAATAGGAACACATGATTGGAACAAGTTTATAAGACCTGAAGAACTTGAAAAAAAACTAAATAATATTGGTTTTGGAACTAAAGATATTAGCGGTTTAAGCTTTAATCCATTTCTAAAAAGTTGGAAAAAAACAAAAGATTTATCTGTAAATTATATAATAACTACCTCAAAAAATTAATTTTCCTTATCAGAAATCCATGGAACAGTGGTTAGCTCGATTCCCTCTTCTCTTAACTCATCTTTCTCTTCTGTTGTAGCGCTACCATAAATATTTTTTTTTTGTTTTTTATTATAATAAATATTTCTTACTTCGTGTGGAAATTTATCACCTACAAATTCAAAATTTTTTTCAATAAATTTTCTTATCTTTAACAAATCTTTTTTAACTTTAGTAAATTCTTCATTTTTCAAAAAATTATCATTTATTTCTTTTTTTGAAGAGCCAAGTATCTTTGGAGACATTATTGATTTTTCAATATTTTTAGATTTGCAAAATATACATTTTATAAGTTTCTTTTCTTTAAGTTTTTCAAATTCAATTGAATTTAAAAACCAGCTTTCAAATTCATGTTTATTTTTACATTTCAATATATATTTGATCATTTTCTTTCTAGAATAATAATTTAAAAAAATATTTCAATCTTCAATTTCTATAATCAGCATTAATATCTATATAATCATGAGTAAAGTCACATGTATAACATTCAAACATATCTGTACCTTGATTTAAATTAACTTCAATAAGAATGGAGTCCCAATTCATATATTCCTTAAGTTTTTTTTCATCATAACTTTCGGCAATCTTACCATCTTCGGCTACAATAAAATCCCCAAGTTTTATTATTAATTTTTCATTATCAACTCTTTCTCCAGATTTACCAATACCCATAATAACTCTTCCCCAGTTAGGATCTTCTCCAGCAACAGCAGTTTTGACTAAAGGCGAATTGGCAATTGAGAAAGCAATTTTTTTAGCACTAATAATAGATTTTGCATTTACTACTCTTACAGTAATAAATTTTTTTGCTCCTTCTCCATCAACTACTATTTGTTTAGCAAGATTTGAAGTAAGATTTTTTAAAGCAGACTCAAATTTTTGAATTATAGGATCTGTAATATTTCTGTTTTGACCTATCTTAACTTTTCCAGTTGAAAATATTCCAACCATATCATTAGTTGATTGATCGCTATCAACAGTGATGGCATTAAAAGAATTTTGAACAACTCTTTTTAATAGTGTTTTTAAAATATTTGAAGGAATATCAACATCAGTAAAAATAAAAGACAACATTGTTGCTAAGTTTGGAGCAATCATTCCAGAACCTTTTGCAATTCCTGCTATCCTAATTATTTTATTTCCCACAGTAAATTCTTCATATGCAAGTTTAGGTTTGGTATCAGTAGTAGTAATGGCTGATGCAGTCTTAGTCCAAATTAATTTGTTTTGGTCTGCCCTTAGTTTTTCAACAAGCTCTTGAATAGTTTGGTTTATTTTATCTACAGGAAACTTTTCTCCAATTACTCCAGTTGAAGCAAATAATATATCTTTAATTTTTATTGCCTCATTTACCCCTTCTTCTGATTGGGATTCTTTTAAAGTTAGAGTTTTAGATAAGTTTTTTGCTATTTCATCTAAACTTTCTAATCCTTGTTTTCCAGTAAAAGTATTAGCATTTTTTGTATTCACAATTAATGCTTTAATAAATTTTTTATTAGATCTTTGATTCCAATTTATTGATTCTGAAACAATAGCACTTGAAGTTTGAAGCAAAGCATAATTTGCGCCATCTTTAAAATAAAATAGAGATAAATCGTCTCTTCCATTTTCGTAAAGGTCTGCTGACACTGAGGAGATTTCAAGGCCATCAATTGTTTTTAATTCCTGAAACTCCCCCATTTTTGACAATTTTCTTTTGTCGTTTAGGAAATTTTTCAAATTTATTGTCATAATTGCTATTTAATATAAATTATAAATACATATATAGAGGTATTAGAATAAAACTATAAATATGAATTTACTAACAAAAACTCTTAATAAGATATTTAAAAGTGGCAATCAACAAGAATTAGATAAGATAAAGCCTTTGATCGTCGAGATTAATAATCAAGAATCTTCTATTAGTTCATTAAAAGACAGTGAATTTAAAGAAAAAACATACTTATTAAAAAAAAATATAAAAGAAGGTAGGGATCTAAACTCTGTAATTCCCGAAAGTTTTGCTTTAGTTAGAGAAGCGGCAAAAAGAGTTTTGGGTGAGAGACACTATGATGTTCAGTTGGCTGGTGGAATAATTTTACATAATGGAAAAATAGCAGAAATGAAAACAGGTGAAGGCAAAACACTTGTATCAACTTTACCAGCTTATCTTAATTCATTAACAGACAAAGGTGTGCATATTGTAACTGTGAATGATTATCTTGCTAAAAGAGATTCGGAATGGATGGGAAAAATATTCCATTATCTAGGATTGAATACTGGTTGTATAACTAGCCAATTAGATGACCCACTAAGAAAAAAAAATTATTCTAGCGATATAACCTATGCAACAAACAATGAATTAGGATTTGATTATCTAAGAGATAACATGAAATATAATATTTCTGAAATGGTCCAAAGAGAGCACAATTATTGTATTGTAGATGAAGTAGATAGTATATTAATTGATGAGTCACGAACACCTCTAATTATATCTGGTCGAGTCGAAGACAAAAGCAATCAATATATATCTTCTAATAATTTTATAAAAAAACTACAAAACTCTGATTATGAAATTGATGAAAAAAACAAAAATGCGATTTTAACTGACTCGGGTATAGATAAAATTGAGAAATTATCAGTGCAAGCTGGAATTTTAAAAAACAATAACTTTTATGATCCTCAAAATTTAGATCTTGTTCATCATATAAATCAAGGACTTAAGGCAAATTTTCTATTCAATAAAGATACTGACTATATTGTTAAAGATGGACGTGTTCAAATCATTGATGAATTTACTGGAAGAATTTTAGAAGGCAGAAGATTTTCAGATGGATTGCATCAAGCAATAGAAGCAAAAGAAAATGTAGAAATCCAAGAAGAAAACCAAACTCTTGCATCAATTACTTATCAGAATTATTTTAGACTATATAAAAAATTATCAGGAATGACTGGTACAGCTTTAACTGAGGCAGAAGAATTTTTTGATATTTATAAACTTAATGTTGTATCGATTCCAACAAACAAACCAATGATAAGAAAAGATCTAAACGATCAAATCTTTAGAACTGAGAAAGAAAAATATTTAGCAATAACAAAAAAGATACTTGAATGTAATAAAAAAGGTCAGCCTGTTCTGGTTGGAACCACTAGTATTGAAAAATCAGAAAAAATATCAAAACATTTAGAAGATAAAAATATCAAACATAATGTATTAAATGCTAAGCAGCATGAAAAGGAAGCAAAAATTATTGCTGAAGCAGGAAAAATAGGAGCAATCACTATCGCTACCAATATGGCTGGAAGAGGAACTGATATTCAGCTAGGTGGAAATAAAAATTTTAAAGAAGAAGGTAAAAAAAATGATTTAGATCAGATTGAAAGAGATAAAGAAAAAATTAAATCTTTTGGTGGGCTATGCATAGTAGGAACAGAGAGACATGAAAGTAGAAGAATAGACAATCAACTTAGAGGTAGGTCAGGAAGACAGGGTGATCCCGGTAATTCGATTTTTTATATAAGCTTAAAAGATGAATTAATGAGAATATTTGGAGCCGAATCCATAGATGGAATGCTTAAAAAGCTTGGCCTTAAAGAAAACGAGTCTATAGATCATCCATGGATAAATAAAGCAATAGAAAGAGCTCAAGAAAAAGTTGAGGCAAGAAATTTTGATATAAGAAAAACTCTAATCAAATTCGATGATGTTATGAATGATCAAAGGCAAGTAATTTTTAGTCAAAGGCTTAACATTCTTAAAAGTCAAGATATATCTGAAATGCTCAATTCTTTTTTAGATGACTCTATTGGAACTTTAGAACAGATCAAAAATGATTATCAAAAATCCAATGATAAGAAAGCATATTTGGCTGGAATAAAAAATATTACAGGAAATGCTTTAAATGAAGATCAACTAATTTCAATAACATCTTTAAATAAAGAGGACTTTATTAAAAAAATAAAAGATGCTTATGAAACAAAAAAATTAGAAAGAATTAAATTGATTGGAGCCGAAGAAAACAATGATATTGAGAAAAAAATATTTCTTCAAATAATTGATTTCTCTTGGAGATCTCATCTACAATATCTTGAACAACTTAGGCAAGTAATTGGTTTAAGAAGTTATGGACAAAAAGATCCTCTTTCAGAATTTAAAAAAGAAGCCTTTACTTTATTTGAAATTCTTTTAGAAAAAATAAAAACTGATGTTGTAAAATTTCTTTTAAATCTTAATTTAGTTATTTCATCTGAACCTGACAAGAAAAGTTCTTCTGCAAAAACTTTTTCAAATGAAACAAAAAAACGCAAAGTTCAAAGAAATGAAAAGTGTCCATGTGGATCTGGAAAAAAATATAAACATTGCTGTGGCTCAGTGTAGATTTATTATAAAGCACTTAATAACCTGGATAATGAAGCTAATATGCCATAACCACTAAGCTCGATAAAAAGTATAACTAAAATAAAAAAAATTATTTTTTTTCTTTTCCTAAAAAATTCCATTAACATTCCTTATATATTGCCTCCACTAGGTTTGTGGTGGCCTTGGTTTGAATCGCACAAACGACACATACCTTTTCAGGGTACTGCTCTACTCTGAAACTCGCTGAAAATATACATTAATTTTTTAAAAATACATCAAAAAACGTCTCCAACTGAGTCCACAGAGAGTCAGGAATTTGATATGGTTTTTTAATGAAAAAACTTTTGTGGCCGAGGCTAAAATCAAAAGAAGATGGGATTGAAGCACTTAGAAACTGCCAAATAGTTTCTTTTTATTTAGTATTTAGTTATGGTTTAAATACGATAACAACTTTTATGGGCTTTAGTCTTTGGTCAGGAGCTTTAGATGATTTCGATAAAACTTTTCTACCGTTAGGATATTTATTGGCCACAGTTTTATTTTTGTGGTTTGGATTTAGAATAAGAAATAATAAATTTGGCTTAGTTCCGATAATATCAATTTGGTATATTTGTGAATCACTTGCAACAATACTTGTGTCTCCAACACCAGGTCAAATTTTCCTGCGTATATTTTTTATTTTAATCTCATTTAACTGCTTAAGAGCTTGGATTTTTAACAGAAGAATATAAAAAAATGAAAAAACTTTTAGGGATCGTGGTTCTGGGTTAATGCCTAAAAAAAACAAAAAAAAATTATCGAAATTAGAAAAATACTTATCCAAAAAAATATCAAATAACAAAAAAGATATTGCTGGTGTTGCAGCACTGTCTATTGGCGATCTTTTATATGATATGGCTAGAGTTGATCCTTTGTATATAAAAGGTGCACAATTTGCTAAACCAAAAACAGACTTAAATTCAATACTAAAAATTGGAAGACAAAATTTAAAAGATATCTCTGAAAGAGGTCAAAGCTATTTTGATAAACTTCATAGCACTAATTATACGGGTGGTGTTCATGAATTTGTGACTGATCAATATATGCTTAAAACTTTTAAAGGTATAGAAATTGAAATTCCTGAAAATATGAATCAAGAAGGATGGGATAGAATTTATAATGGTCAAAAATGGCAAATAAAATTTGGAAGTGTAAACAATGTTAGAAAAGCAAGAGAAGAAGACGGATATCCAGTGGCTACAGATATTGAAACAGCTGATTTGTACAGGGAAAAATATCCAGAAGATGCTTTTTACGTTTTAGGAACAACGCCAAAAAGTTTAACTGAAAATATAATTACTGATAGTTCAGCTGCTAGCATGGAGGTTTATGAAGATGAAGAATTATTTGATACAGGTTTTTCAGAATTTTTTGGAATAGCATCAATAGTTTCAGTTTTTAAAAACGTTGGCTATATGAGTGATAAAAAAACCGACATGTATACCGGTGTTCAAAATGTTATTGTTGATACAGCAGGCAGAGGAACTGCTATGCTAGGAGGAGCAAAAATAGGAGGATTAGTTTTTGGTGTACCTGGGGCTATAGTGGGAGGAATTGGAGGAATGTTTTTAAGCAAGAACTTAACTGATAAGTTTAAAATTTGGGCCTTTTGTAAAAAAGAAAGAGAAGAATTAAAACATGCAATTGAAGTTTATTTTGAGAAAGCATTAGAAAATATTAACTATAATCTTAAAACATTTAAATTAAAAAAAGAAACGCTAGAGTCGTTAAATGCAGATACTTTCAAAAATACAATTCTTAATTTTTTTAGAAAAGAAAAAGAAAAGAAAAAAAGAACTATACCCAATGAATTGTGTGAATATTTAATTAATAGAATGAATGAAGAAGAAAAAATAAAAGAAGATGTATTTGATTTATTATATTCAATTCAAGAGGATAAAGAAGAAGAAGGAAACAGATATAGATTATTAAATAAAAAATTTGAGGACCTGTCTGATACAAAACTTCCTGAATTGGCTAATGAACTTATTAAAACAATCGCTAAAGCTGGTGTCCATCCTCAATTAATTCCTGAAGAGGGAGAATATTTATATGAATCAATTAATAATTTTATTAAGGCAATTGAGAAACGAGGAATTTAATACTTGAAGCAATAATAATTATTGAACTAGTAGGAATGGCCTACGCAGTGTATAATATGAATCAGTGAGCAAGATTCATTATTTAAATAGCCATACACAAAAATTCAGAGAAAACAAAAAGAAACTCACAATTGATTTAGAACAAGTAGAAGGTCTTGCTTGGCCTGCAATGATTAAAGCAGATTCAGATAAAAAATTAGTTAAAATCTTTATGAAGTCTTTTAAGAACAAAGAAGACTACAAGTCTTTTTTAAGCAAGTTGCCTAAAAATATTCATCGTCCTGTTCTTCACTATTTAGTCACAGCATATTGGATAGCTTATGTTTGTTATTATTATAACGATAAATTCCCTGAGACCATGGGAGAATGCTTGGAAAGCATAGATGAAAATTTAGTTCTTTTAGACAGCATTCGTTTTTGCAAAAAAACATATTATTATTTAAATCCTATTGAGACTATTAAATAAAAAGGTTCTGAGTGTGTACTACAGTGGAGCAGAGCTCGGTTGTATTTTTCTTAACGTTAAATAATTGTTGATTGGTGGTGGCCTTGGTTTGAATCGCACAAACGACACATACCTTTTCAGGGTACTGCTCTACTACTGAGCTACAAGGCCAAGATAAATCAAAATCTAAAAGTAATTCTGCCCTTAGTCAAATCATAAGGAGTCATCTCTACCATAACTTGATCGCCCGCAAGAACTCTTATTCTATTCTTTCTTAATTTTCCAGCTGTATGTGCAAGAATTTCATGATTGTTTTCCAGTTTCACTCTGAACATAGCGTTCGGAAGTAATTCTGTAACTTTTCCTTTAAATTCTAATGTTTCTTGTTTAGCCAAAATTTTTATCCTCTCTACTTTTAATATTGAATTTAGAAAAATGCAACATTACAAAAACTTATGTTTAGGTTTTGTTTTGCTTTCCCATGGTGCGCCTTGATCATCCAGAGTAACGTCTATAACCTCTGCATTTATTCTAATAATTGCCTCTCCTGAAAATATTATCTTAATCTCATAAGTGTTATCAGCCAAAAGATTGTTTTCTATAGCTAAGAAGTCCAAGAATCTAGACTTGTTTTTTTGATTAATACCTTTGGAAAATACACTAATAACATTTTCAAATTTTAATATTGTTCTTATTCTTTTATTCTTTCTAAATACACCTTTTTCAACATCTTCCCACATAAATCTATTTAGTTGCATCAAAAAAATTCTATTTTTTTTTAAATTTGCTATATCCGATGTATAAACTATTGAGTCTTGAAGATGGGCTGAAATTACTCTTAGATCCTCATCAGAATTAGCTATGAGTTTTAGATTTTTAAAATTCATTTTAGAGTCTTTTTATACTTGCACCACAATAATTTAGTTTTTTTTCTAAATTTTCATATCCTCTATCTAAATGATAAATCCTGTTTATTATAGTCCGGTTTTCTGCAACCATTCCAGCTAAAACAAGACTGACTGAGGCTCTTAAATCTGTAGCCATAACTTCTGCGCCGGAAAGTTTTGAAGGACCATAAATATTAGCTAAGTTATTTTTAATTATAATTTTTGCCCCCATCCTTTTAAGTTCTGAAACATGCATAAATCTATTTTCAAAAATACTTTCTTTAATTTTAGAAAGACCTTTGGCTTTTGTCATGAGCACCATCATTTGGGCCTGCAAATCAGTTGGAAAACCAGGGTAAGGCTCTGTTTTTAGATTAATAGGTTTAATATTTGCTGACCTATGCACTACAATATTTTTATTGCTAGTTATTATTTTAATACCCATTTTTTTTAAAATATTAATCTCTGTTTTTATTATTTTTGGATCTACTTTTAAAAATGATACTTTTTTTCCTAAAAGAGCAGAACCAATTAAATAGGTTCCGAGTTCAATTCTATCAAACATTACTTCATGCTTTAAAGATTTAGTTTGAGACATTCCATTAATAACGATCTTTCTATTTTTATTAAACAAAATTTTACAACCTAGTTTTTTTAAAAAAGAAATTAAATCTTGTATTTCTGGTTCGATGGCACAATTAGTTAAAACAGTTTTGCCCTTTGCTAATGAGGCTGCTATTATAGCATTTTCTGTAGCGCCTACCGATATAGAGGGAAATCTTATTTTATTTCCCACAAGACCATTTTTTGCGTTAGCATAAATATAACCATCTTTGATAAGAATTTTCGCACCTAACTTTTTTAAGGCTAAAAGATGAAGATCTACAGGTCTTGTTCCTATCGCACAACCTCCCGGCAAAGAAACTTTTGCCTTCTTATATTTTGCAAGCAATGGTCCAAGAACTAAAACTCCAGCTCTCATTGTCTTAACAATTTTGTAAGGTGCTACTGTTTTGATTTTTTTTCTTTTTTTAAATATCTTTAATAAATTTTTTTTTCTATTTATTGAAGTTTTGAAACCAATAAAATTTAATAATTCTATCATTGTAAAAACATCTTTTACAAAAGGTACGTTCTTAATTATTGATTGTTTGTCATTTAAAATTGAAGCAGCTAAAATTGGAAGTGTTGCATTTTTTGAACCTGAAATAGAAATAGAACCAGATAATAATTTTTTTCCTTTAATAAGCAGTTTGTGCATGAAAAATTATTTTAAACTTTAGGAAGCGTGACTCCTTTTTGCTTCATGTATTTGCCTTTTCTTTTTGCGTAAGTCACCTCTGGTTTTTCGTTACCTTTTATAAAGACGAATTGAGCAACTCCTTCATTTGCATAAATTTTAGCAGGTAGTGGAGTGGTGTTAGAAAATTCAAGAGTTACATAACCTTCCCAGCCTGGTTCTAAAGGAGTAACGTTAACAATTATACCACATCTTGCATATGTTGATTTCCCTAAACAAATTACTAAAACATTGTCTGGTATCTTAAAGTATTCTACAGTTCTAGCTAAAGCAAAAGAATTAGGTGGAATTATACATTCTTTGCCAATTTTTGTTACAAAACTTTCTTTTTTAAATAATTTTGGATCTACAACACCTGAATTTACATTTGTAAAAATTTTGAACTCCTTTGATACTCTTGCATCGTATCCATAAGATGATAGTCCAAAAGATATTTTTCCTTTCCTGCTTTGTTTAGATACAAATGGCTTAATCATTCCTTGTGACTTTACCATTTTTGTTATCCATTTATCAGAAAGAACGGTCATGGTTTATTTTTTTTAATTTTTTCCCTAAATTTTTTTCTTTTTTTTAAATTATTTTTTAAAGCAGACTCACGTCTCAATAAACGAGAATCTCTTTTAATAAAAGATCTCATAATACTATTATTCTTTATCTGGATTAGTTAAATCTTCGAGAGTAATGGGTTTATCAATATCGTGCATTTTTTTCTCTGTCTCTTGAATTTTTGTTTGACTTGTCTTTCTTGCCCTTCTTTCTTCAATACGAGCTTTTCTTTTAGCTTCTTTCTTCATAGCCTTTTCGCCTCGAGTAGATTTATAGTCGTAGTGGATACCCATTTTTGCTCCTGCATCTGATATATAGTTTTACTTTGTTGACTGAAATTTTGCAAGTCTCTTGTAAATAAAATGAAAGGATTCTCTTGTTGCGTGAAGCTCTTTGTTAATTTTTTTTAATTTTGTCAAAAAAAATAAAAATTAAAGACAGTGCTACAGCTACTACCACATCTTGCAAAGGAGTAGCTTGAGGATAACCATAATTCCAAAGAACTACAAGAACCAACCAGGAAAACCAGCTAATCAATTTTTTGTTTTTTGAATTAACTTTTTTCATTTTACAAATTAATTCTTAAATAATTTTTTTTTAATAAAAAATGAAACTACTAAAATAAAAATAAATCCAGCTATAGGCCAATATATTCCAGGATCTGAAATTATACTTAGATAACTTAGGCTTTCATTTTTTTCAATCAATTTTTCAAATCCTGATCCTAGAGAGTTGACTATAAAAATACTTGGAAATAAACCAAAAAAAGTTGCATAAAAATAATTTTTTATTTTCATGTCAAAGACAACTGGCAAAACGTTTTGAATACCAAAAGGTATTCCACCGCCACCCATAAATCTGAAAATCATAAAATAAAAAAGTTCATTTTTTTTAAATAAGTTTTTATATTTTTTTATTTTGTTTTCTAAATGACTTATAATTAAATCACGAAAGTAGTATTGTGCAAAAAAATATAACAGAGTGCTACCTACAGTCAATGAAACTACCGACATAAGAGTGCCAAGCCATTGACCAAATATAAATCCTGACAAAATAGCTATTGGACCTCCAAACCCAAGAAGAAATATCCATAAAATAGAAAATATTAGAAAAATTGAAATAAACATGAATAAATTCTCGTCCCTAAAAATTAATAATGCTTCACTATTTTTTTTAATATAATGATAATCAGTTAAATCCTTAAAATCTAAATAGTTAAAGACAAATACAAGCAGAACTCCGAGACATAATATATATATTGAGGCTAATATTAGTTTTAAATTAATATTCATGATTAAATTTTAACTGTACATGAGTACTTTAATTAAATATATAACTTTTAATATTTATGAAAAGAACTTATCAACCAAGCAATTTAGTAAGAAAAAGAAGGCACGGGTTCAGGTCAAGAATGTCCACTAAGGGTGGCCGAAAACTTATTGCAAGAAGAAGAGCCAAAGGTAGAAAAAGAGTTTCAACTTAGTTATTCATGGTTCAAGTTGAAAGTCTCAAAAAAAACAGTGATTTCAAAAAAGTATTAAAAGAAAAAAAGTTCCATTCAGATTTTTTTTCTGTTTTTGCAGCTAAAAAGTTTATTAAATTAAAGAATAAAAATGCTCTAAGTATAAGTTTTGTTATGAAAAAAAAAATTGGGAATGCTACAAAAAGAAACAGAATAAAACGAAAACTAAAAGCTATTGTATTAAAACTATTAAAAATAAAAGGTGCAATTAATTACAATTACACTTATATAGTTTTTGGTAAAGCAAAAGCATATACAGAAAAACATAGTGTTCTTTTGCTAGAAATGAATAAAATTTTTAAAAACATTAAATAAAAAAATGTCACAAAAAATGATTTCTTTTATTATAAATATTATAAAATTTTATAGATTTTTAATTTCCCCTTTTTTAGGTAACAATAAATGTAGATACTTACCTACTTGTTCAGAGTATTTTATAGAGTCTTTAAAGACTCATGGAATTAAAAAAGGTTCTTTTCTTGGAGTAAAAAGAATTCTTAGTTGTCATCCAATTAGATTATTAGGTGGCGGATCTGGAATTGATTTGGTTCCTAAAAAAAAAGTTAAACTTAATAAAGAGTTATAAATGGATAATAGAAATGTTTTTGTAGCAATCGCTCTTTCTTTAGCAGTACTCTTATTTTGGAGTGCATTCTTTGAAACTCCAAAACCTGTAAATGAAAAAAGAATAGTAAAAGAAAATCAGATTCAAAATAAAAATAAAGCGAATGAAGAAAATAATGATATTGTACCAAACATTAATGAGACAAAAGTTCAAGTTCCTGTCTCTAGAAAAGATTCATTAAAAAAAGCTAAAAGAATTAAAGTTGAAAATGATAAAATAAAAGGTTCCATATCATTACAGGGTGGAATATTAGATGATCTTTCTTTTAAAGATTATAAAGAAAACCTAGAAAAAGAAGACAATGTTGTTTTTTTAAATCCCAAAGAATCAGAAAATGGTTATTTTGTAGAAACTGGGTGGACAAGTATAGGAAACACTATAAAGGTTCCAACAATTAATTCTATATGGTCTGTAGTAGGCAATGAAACCCTTAGTAAAAATAACCCTGTAGTTTTAGAGTGGAAAAATGATGAGGGACTTATCTTTAGAAAAAAAATTGAATTAGATGAAAAATATTTATTTAGAATTAATCAAGAAATTGAAAATAATACAAATAAAACAATAGAACTCTATCCTTATGCCCAGATTACCAGAAATAAAAAACCAGAAGATGTTACAGATTTTTATATTTTGCATGAAGGGTTTATAGGTGTTTTTGATGAAGAGCTAAAGGAAGATGATTATGACGATATAGAAGATAAAAAAGAAACTAGAGAAGCTAATAATGGTTGGCTAGGAATAACAGACAAGTATTGGATGACCGCTATAGTTCCTCCTAAAGATACAAACTTTAAATCAACTTTTTTATATAAAAATGCTTTTAAAGCTAATTACATATTAAATAACCCAGTTAATATTGGGCCTTCCTCGAAAAAAGAAAATCAAATTAGATTATTTGTAGCTGCAAAAGAAGTTGAAACTATAGATTCTTATGCTGAAAACCAAAGTATAGAAAAATTTGATTTAGTTATAGACTGGGGTTGGTTTTATTTTTTTACTAAACCACTTTTTTTTGTAGTTGATTATTTGTTTAAAATTACTGGAAATTTTGGAATAGCAATTATATTAATAACTGCTGCTATAAGAATAATATTTTTTCCTCTTGCTAACTACTCTTTTAGATCAATGGCAAAAATGAAAGCCCTACAACCTGAAATGACAAGACTTAAAGATGTGCATAAAGAAGATAAGGTAAAGCTGCAACAGGCGATAATGGCATTATATAAAAAAGAGAAAGTAAATCCGGCTTCAGGTTGTTTGCCTATACTGATTCAAATACCTTTCTTTTTTGCAATTTACAAAATGCTTTTTATTTCTTTAGAGATGAGGCATCAACCATTTTTTGGTTGGATAAAAGATTTATCTGCTCAAGACCCTACTTCAATTTTTAATTTGTTTGGATTAATTCCTTGGGATCCACCTGGATTTTTAATTATTGGAATATGGCCAATACTAATGGGTTTAACAATGTTTTTACAACAAAAACTTAATCCTGCACCGACAGATCCGATTCAAGCTAAAATTTTTATGTTCTTTCCACTTTTCTTAACAATTATACTAGCTCCATTCCCATCTGGTCTAGTAGTTTATTGGACAGTAAATAACATTTTAACTATCGCTCAGCAGTGGGTAATAATGAGAAAGACCAAAGTTAAAACTGTTTAAATGTCTGAAACAAATTACTTAGAAGAAATTAAGAAATTTTGGCCAAAGGAAGGCCCCAAAATAAAAGATGTTCCGAAGTATGTTAAAAAATACAAAAATGAATTAATAGTTATTAAGTACGGCGGAAATGTTTTAATAGATAGAAAGATATTTAATAATTTTATAGAGGATATAAGTATATTAAATAAATTAGGACTTTCAATTATAGTTGTTCATGGGGGCGGTCCAAGAATAAAGAGAGAATTAGATAAAGCAAATATCAAAACAGAATTTATTAACGGTTTAAGAGTTACAGATAAAAAAGTAATAAAGATAGTCGAAGAGGTATTAATTGATTTTAATAATGATATTGTAAATTCATTAAAGAAAAAAGACTCAAAAGCTATCTCGATAAATACCAAGATAAATAATATAATTAGTGTAGTTCCTGAAAAAGAAGAGCTTGGTTTTGTTGGAATACCAAATGATATTAATTTAAGTATAATTAAAAATATTATTAGTCGAAATGAAATACCTGTTGTCGCTCCATTAGGCCTAGATATTAATAATCAAACTTATAATATAAATGGAGATACTGCAGCAAGTGCTATTGCAAAAAAACTTAAGTCTAGAAGACTTCTATTAATGACTAATGTTGAAGGAGTTTATGATGATAGAAAAAATTTAATATCAGAAATAAAACCGTTTGATCTTAATAATCTTATAGAATGGAAGGTTGTGCAAGGAGGTATGATACCAAAAATAAAGAATTGTGTGGATGCTGTAGAAAATGGAGTTAGAGGTGTTGTTATTATTGATGGAAGAAAACCTCATTCAATACTTCACGAAATATTTTCTGATAAGGGTTCAGGAACTCTAATAAGAAAATGAAAGATTTAGAGAAGATAAAATATTGGTTGTTTGATTTAGATAATACTTTGTATTCTGGACAAACCAAAGTTTTTGATCAAGTAGATAAGAAGATGTCATTTTTTATATCTAAAAAACTTGATGTAAGTCTTGAAAAAGCAAAAAAAATACAAAAAGAATATTTTCATAAATATAGCACTACTTTAAGCGGTATGATTAAGCATCATAAAATTGATGCAGATGAGTTTTTAGAATTTGTACACGATGTTGACTTAAGTTTTCTGAAACAGGATAAAGACTTAGAAAATGAAATATCTAAGATAGAAGGAAAAAAAATTATATTTACCAATGGTTCTAAAGCTCATGCTGAGAATGTCACAAAAAAGATTGGAATAGACAGGCTTTTCGATGGTGTGTTTGATATAGTGGAATCTAATTTTATTCCTAAACCTTCTATGCAAGCCTATAAAAAATTAATTCAAAAATACAAAATTGAGCCACAATATTGTATATTAGTAGAGGATATCGCTAGAAATTTAAAGCCAGCACATGAATTAGGCATGAAAACTGTTTGGATAAAAAATGATGAACCATGGGCAGCAGAATTTTCTGGTGAAAATTTTATAAATTATAGAACTGAAAATTTAACAAACTTTTTAAAGGAATTTAATGAGCTTAGAAAAAATTGAAAAATCAATAAACGAGGCTTTTGATAAGAAAGATAAAATAAACAGTTCAGACGAAGCTCTAAATAATTTAGTCCGTGAGACTATAGATTTATTGGATAACGGAAAAATTAGAGTGGCTGAAAAAAAAGGCGATAAATGGCAAGTTAATCAATGGATTAAAAAAGCTATACTTTTAAGTTTTAGAGTAAATAAAATGAAAGCGTCTAAAGGTCCTTATTCAACTTGGTATGATAAAATCGAAGGAAAAACTCAGGGTTGGGATGAAGAAAAAATTAAAAAAGCTGGGTTTAGATATGTTCCAAATGGAGTAATAAGAAAAGGAGCATTTATAGCAAAGAATGTTGTTTTGATGCCTTCATTTATAAATGTTGGGGCCTACGTTGATGAAGGAAGTATGATCGATACTTGGGCATCGGTAGGATCTTGTGCGCAGGTTGGAAAAAATTGTCATATATCGGGAGGAGCTGGAATAGGAGGGGTTCTAGAACCAATGCAAGCTAACCCAACTATTGTAGAAGATAATTGTTTTTTGGGTGCAAGAGCTGAGATAGCCGAAGGTGTTATTATAGAAAAAGGATCGGTGTTATCAATGGGTGTTTACATAGGTGCCTCAACTAGAATTATTGATCGAGCTACAGGTCAAATTCATTATGGAAAGGTTCCAGCTTACTCAGTTGTTGTACCAGGATCTATGCCAAGCAAAAATAATCCAAATGGACCATCATTATATTGTGTTGTTATTGTTAAAAAAGTTGACGAAAAAACAAGAAGTAAAACATCAATCAATGATTTACTAAGAGATTGATAAACTCATGCCTATAAGTGAATTAAAATTAGCTAAAGAATTGATTCGTAAACCAAGTATTACGCCTAAGGATGCTGGGGCAATAAATTTATTAGCTAAAAACTTACGATCACTAGGTTTTAATTGCAAATTAATAAACTTTAAGAATGTTAAAAATTTGTATGCAAAACTTGGCAAATCTTCTCCTAATTTTTGTTACGCAGGACATACAGATGTTGTGCCTCCTGGAAATATAAAAAATTGGAGTGTTAACCCATTTAGACCGGTCATAAAGAATAATAAACTAATTGGACGAGGGGCTAGTGACATGAAAGCTTCAATTGCTTGTTTTGTTGCAGCAGTAAGCAAATTTAAAAGTCAAAATAAAAAATTCAAAGGTTCAATAAGTTTATTGATTACTGGAGATGAAGAAGGAATAGCAATAAATGGAACAAAAAGAGTTGTAAAATATTTAAAAAGAAAAAGAGAAAAAATTAATTTTTGCTTGGTAGGTGAGCCTACTAATCCAAATAAACTTGGAGAGATGATTAAAATCGGAAGAAGAGGAAGTATAACTGGTCGACTTACAATAATTGGTATTCAAGGCCATGTAGCTTACCCACATATGGCAAACAATCCTTCAAATACAATGATTAAGATTCTCAAAAAAATAAAAGAATTAAAATTAGATAAAGGAACAAAAAATTTTCAACCTTCAAATCTGGAAGTAACTAAAATTAACATAGATAATCATGCAGATAATGTAATTCCAGGATCTTCACATGCTGTATTTAATATAAGATTTAATGATAAACATTCTGCTAGTTCATTAAAGAAAAAATTAAATAATGTTTTTAGATCTATAACTAAAAAAAAAAAATGTAGATTTAAAATAAAATATGAAGTATCAGGTGAAGCATTTTTAACTAAACCTAACAAAACTACTTATATGATTCAAAATACCATTAAAAAAGTCACTGGTATTAAGCCTAAACTATCTACTTCTGGCGGCACATCTGATGCTAGATTTATAAAAAATATTGCACCCTGCTTAGAATTTGGTTTAGTAGGGAAAACTATGCACAAAATAGACGAAAATGTATCAATTTCTGACTTAAAAAAATTGACTAAAATATATCAAGATATTTTGGTAAGTTATTTTAAGTGAAAACTGCAATAATAACTACAGACTCTTATTCAAGTCACGAAACTGGTCAAGGTCATCCAGAAAGAGCTGACCGAGTTTCTGTAGTAATTGAAAATTTTAAAAAAAATAAAAAACTAGCTTGGAAGAAACCTGGTAAGTTTGATTCTAAATATTTAAAGATTACTCATAATTCAAATTATATAAATGAAGTAGAAAAATCTTTCCCAAAAAAAGGTTTATTTTTTTTGGATGGTGATACAATTGTATCTCCTGGGAGCAAAAAAGCTGCCTTTGATGCAGTCGGTTCAATCATTACAGCCATAGATAGCGTTCAAAATAAAGAGTTTAAAAATGTTTTTTGTGCAGTCCGTCCTCCTGGGCATCACGCCGAAAAAGATAAAGCAATGGGTTTTTGTATTTACAACAATGTGGCTGTAGGTGCTTACTATCTTCTTGAAAAATACAAATTAAATAGAGTTGCAATAATCGATTTTGATGTTCATCACGGAAATGGAACTCAAGATATTTTTTATGATAATGAAAAAGTTTTATATATATCTACTCATCAATACCCTTTTTATCCAGGTAGTGGTACAAATAGTGAAAGAGGTAAACATAATAATGTCTTAAATATACCTTTACCTGCAGGAACAAATTCTGAAGAATATCTAAATGCTTATGAACACGTTTTAAAAAAACTTAGAGAATTCAAACCAGAGTTTGTTTTATTTTCAGCAGGTTTTGATGCTCATGAAGATGACCCGCTTGCACAATTTAAATTAAAATCAAAAGATTTTTATCACATTACAAAAAGAACATTAGAAGTTACAAACAAAAGTAGTAACAGTAATGTAGTATCAATACTAGAAGGTGGATATAATTTAAATGCCTTAAAAGAAAGCACAGAAATGCATTTAAATGCTTTGCTAGAAAATGTCTAATTTAAACCAAGTATGGATTTTTCTTTTGCAGATTTTTTAAGTTTTATATCAGCTTCTTCTGAACTAGAGGCGTATTTCCAGTAATACCTTGCTTGAACTTTTTTATCTTGCATCCATAACGCATCTCCATAATGATCGTTCAAGACTGGATCAGAGGGCATCAAAATTAAGGCTAAACGTAAATATTCTTCTGCTTCCTTGTATCTACCCAACTTAAATAAAGCCCAACCAAGAGAATCAACTATATATCCATCATTTTTTTTTAGATCGTTTGCCTTTTTTAACATTTCTAGAGATTCCTCTACATTAATTCCTTTTTCTATCCATGAGTAAGCTAAATAATTAATTACATGTGCTTGATCTGGAGAAGCACTTAAAGAATTCAAAAGATCAACTTCGGCTTTCTCCCATTGATCTGTCCTTTCATAAGCAATCCCTCTACCATGGGTAACTTTTGGATATAGATAGTGTTCTTTATTAATCAAATTTAAAACTTTAGTGTAAAATTTTATAGATTCATAAAATTCATCATTATTTTTTAAAAATCTCGCATAATCATAAATTTCGTTAATATTAGGTAATTTAATATTTTTATAACTTCTTTTTAAAAAATCTACTGATTCTTTTTCTTTCTTTTGTTCCAATAGAATACTTGAAATTTCTTTAGACGCATACCAACTATAAGTTGAACCAGTTTTTATAATATCTTTATAAATTTTTTTTGATTTTTCAAATTTATTCATCATATAAAAATTCTCAGCATAAAGTGCATCGAATGAAATAAAGTTTGGATTCAAATATTTTGCTAAACTCAAATAAAAGTTTGATAAAGTAAAAGAATATTGGGAAGATAAAATGTTTGAAATAATATAAAGTATTTCTGCAGAAATATGAGATAAATTTTTACATTCAAATTTATTACTTAAATTAAAAGTTTCTTTGTTGTTTATTTCTGTCTTGAGCTGGTTCAAAATTAAATTTCGTGGATTATCCTTCAAAGATTTATTAATTACTTCTATTGCTTCTACTGATCTTCCCTTGTTATTAAGATAGTTTGCGTAAAAAAAACTATACCTAGAAAAATTAGTCTCCTTATCAAATAGAAGCTTTTCAAAAGCTTTTTCGGTAAAATTAGACTCAAAGAAACACTCTATAAATGTGCTTTGTATTTTTTTTATGTTTTTAAATTTTGGAGGCATTTTTTCCAATAATTGGATGGCTTCACCTTTTTTAGATTTAGAAAAAATAATCCAGTTTTTTAAAGACTCTGATATAAGACTACTAACTATGTCATCCTCTGGAAATTTTTTCTCAAGTTTTTTAAAATATTTTAGAGCTTTATCATGTCTATTATTTTTTAAATGGTAAATCCCTATTATTAAAATGTCTTCAAACCTCTCGATATCTTTGGACTCCAATTTTTTTGAAAACCTGTAAGCTTCATTTATCTTTTCTGAATTTACCAAAGAATATAAATAAAATTTTGAATACGAATCATGCTCAACTTCTAAACCTTCCATTTTTTTTAAATGTTTATACGAGCTCTCGTATTCGTTGTTTTTTAAATAGGAAACCCCAGCAAAATAATTAAATATTTTATTTGTATTATAATATTTGTCTATTTTTTTTGAATAAACTACATTTGAGATGCTGAAAAATAGAATTATATATAATATAAGTTTTAAATGAATTTTAAATTCTTTCATAAAATAAAATGACTAAGAGAATTAATACCAAATTTGCAAAACTAGTTAAATATTATAGTTTAATTAATCATCATCTAATATTAAATAATAAATCAATCAATAGGTATAAAAATAAAGATTTGTTGTTTAAAGGAAACAAAGATGTCCAGCTTAACAAACTTAAAAAAGCTATTGAAAAAATAAAAGGTTGTAAATTAAAAAAGAATGCAACAAATCTAGTTTTTTCTGATGGAAATAAAGAATCTAAGATAATGATTGTTGGTGAAGGCCCGGGAGCTAATGAAGATAAAGAAGGGCTACCTTTTGTGGGAAGAGCTGGGCAATTACTAGACAAAATGTTGCTTTCAATAAGCTTAGATAGAAGGAATGTTTATATAACAAATGTTGTTAATTACAGACCCCCAGAAAACAGAAGGCCAACTGATGAAGAGATTGCAAGGTACCTGCCCTATCTAACAAAACATATAGAAATAATAAACCCCAAAATATTAGTTCTTCTTGGAAGTACTGCATTAAATACAATAATAGGAAATTTAGAAGTAATCTCTAAAGCAAGGGGAAAATGGATTAAAAAAAATATTGGAAAATGTTCTACTTTGATTATTGCATCTTTTCATCCTGCTTTTCTTATGAGGCAACCAGATCAAAAAAAAATGGCATGGATTGACTTAAAAATGATAAGAGAAAAAATCAAAGAGTTAAAAATTAAAATTGAAAAATAAAAAAATAATTGCAGGAATAGATGAAGTTGGTCGCGGGTGTTTAGCTGGCCCAGTTGTTTCTGCGGCTGTTATATTAAAAAATGGTATCAATTTAAAAGATATAAGAGATTCTAAAAAAATCAATTTTTCGAATAGAATAAAAATAGCTAATTATATTAAAAAAAATTCTTACTATGCCATAGGAGTAGCTTCTGTTGATGAAATATTTAAACTTAATATCTTAAAGGCTTCACTTTTATCAATGAAGAGAGCAATTAAAAAATTGTCAAAAAAACCTGATTTAATTTTAATAGATGGTACTTTCGCCCCAGACGGTATAAATAATTATAAAACAATTATTAATGGAGATGAAAAAATTAAATGTATTAGTGCAGCGTCAATAATTGCCAAAACTTACAGAGATCTTCTAATGATAAAATTATCAGAAAAATTTAAAAATTATGCTTGGGAAAAAAACTTTGGATATGGAACCAAGGACCACATTAATGGTTTAAAAAGGTATGGAATTACTTCACATCACAGAAAAGGGTTTAAGCCGATACACAATATATTGACAAGATAAAATTCCAAAACACAAGAGACTCTTTTTTTTACGTGAAACATATTGACCCTAGATTCAATTTAGAGTTGAATCTTATGATGTCAGAATTTACAAATAAAATCTTAAATGGTGACTCTCTGGAAATATTAAAAAAAATACCAGATAAAAGTTTTGATTTAGTTTTTGCTGACCCTCCATACAATATGCAAATTGGTGAAACTTTGAAAAGACCTGACAATAGTCAAGTGAAAGGTGTTAATGATAAATGGGACCAATTTAAAAGTTTTGAACACTATGATAATTTCTGTAACTCCTGGCTAACTGAATGTAAAAGAGTTTTAAAGGACAGTGGAAGTATCTGGGTTATAGGATCTTACCATAATATTTTTCGTCTTGGTTATCACCTTCAAAATTTAAATTACTGGTTATTGAATGATGTTATTTGGAGAAAAAATAACCCTATGCCTAATTTCAGGGGTACAAGATTTACAAATGCTCATGAAACTTTAATCTGGGCTTCAAAAAATAAAAAATCAAAATACACTTTCAATTATCAATCTTTGAAATGTTTAAATGATGACTTGCAAATGAGATCTGATTGGATGTTTCCTATTTGTAATGGTAAAGAAAGATTAAAGAAAGATGGTAAAAAAATTCACTCTACTCAAAAACCTGAGGCACTTTTACATAGAATAATACTGGCCACATCTAACAAAAATGATTTTATCTTTGATCCTTTTTTAGGTACGGGAACAACTGCTGTGGTGGCTAAAAAATTAGGTAGAAAATACTGTGGGATAGAAAGAGATAAAAAGTATTTTAAAGCAGCAAATGTGAGAGTTAATAAAACTAAAGTTATTGAGGAAAATTACTTGGATGCTTTAGAAAACAACAAATCTAAGCCTAGAGTGCCTTTTGGCTCACTGGTAGAATTGGGTATTCTTAAACCTGGAACTATACTTTTCGATCCAAAAAAGAAATTTAATGCAAAAGTAATGGTAGATGGAAGTATAAAACATAAAGAATCGGAAGGATCTATTCATAAAGTTGCGGCTAAAATAATGGGAACGGAAAGCTATAATGGATGGACTTATTGGTATTGTAATATAAATGGATCAGCTGTTCTCATCGATAACTTGAGACAAAAGTTTATTTCTCAAAAAGGAATTTAATTTTTATAAACTTTACCAAGATAACTGTTTATAAAATCTTCTCTCTTAATTAATCTTTTTAAAATTGCATTTCTTATTTTTTTAATCAGTGGAATAGAAATATGAAATACAAAGAAATTAAGATCGGATCTTTTTTTAATCAATTTTGTTCTTTCTAGTCTTTTTTTAAAGTAGATGTTGTGTGCATTTTTATTATTTTCTTTAAATAAATTAAATAGCTGAAAAGCCCCTTCTATTGATTGTGAAGCCCCTTGTGCCATGGTTGGTGAGAATCCATGAAAAGCATCACCTAAATAAAATACTTTTTTGTTGTTAGACGGAAGTATTTTTCCAGTACTGTATAGAGGCCATGATTTTAAATTTCCCTGAAATAAATCTTTTAAATTTTTATTTTGACTTAAAATTTTCTTTTCTATGATTAGATTTATATTATCTATATCAAATTTTTTTTCTCTTAAAATACAAACTAAATTTAATTCATTTTTTTTGTTTATCGGGTAAATCACAATATGTGTGTTTGAACCCATTAACAAATTTATATTTTTTGCATCAATTTTCAATCCATGACTAGATTTTAAGATTTTTCTTATAGCAATTACATTTTTAAATTTAGGGGTAGTTTTTTTTGTTTCAACAAAAGATCTTGTGTGAGAAAATATTCCATCTGCTGCCACCAAATTATCCACTAAATCATTCGTATTATCTTCAAAGTTTATTAATATTTTGTCTTTAATTTCAGAAATTCTTTTTATTCTTTTTCCAAATCTAAGGTGTTGAGTGTAAATGTTATCTTTTAAGAAATCTATTAAAGTTGATCTTCGTAATGTAGTATATCTAATTTTATTTAAATTAAACTTTGTAAGATCTAAATCACAAATCTTCTTATTGCCAATTGAATAAAAATCTAAATTTCTAGGATGATAAAGTTCCTCAGAATTAATATTTTCAAATCCTATTTTATTTAAAATTGACACACTATTGGTCGCTAATTGAATTCCAAAACCCTCTAAAGATAGACTTTCCTCTTTTTCATAAATCATGAATTCAAAATCAGAATTTTTTTTAATGAAATTAGCTAAAGTTAATCCTGCAATACCTCCACCAATGATTGCTATTCTTTTTTTCATTAAAATAAAATTGATACTTGTTTAAATATTTTTTTTGTGAAAGTTGGAATAAATTTTTTATTTTTTTCCATGGAACACCATATAAAAGATGAAGGTTTTTTATTTGAAAACTTATAATATAAATTAATATTTAATTTCTTGTTTGAAATAGATTTTTTATACTTTTTTAAAAATTTCCAATCTCTACTTACAATATCTTTTTTAGTTTCTCTAATCTTGGGTAAACTAAATTGATTTAAAAAGCCAAGATTATTTTTTTTTGTAAGTGCTATTTGTTTTTTTTTATTTATATAACAAAAAACATCATAATTTTTATTTTCAATAGTTATATTTTTATTATTTTTAATTTTTTTTATAGAGTTAAAGTATTTGCAATTTCTATTTAAATTACATATTTTACATTGTGGATCTTTGGGCTTACAAATTAATGCACCGAACTCCATTAAAGCCTCTACAAAATCGGAATTTCTTTTAGAATAAAAGAATTTTTTTTTATTTATATCAATAAATTGATCAAAATTGATTTTGTTTTCTTTTTTGTTAAGCAATCTAGAAAATATTCTTTTTACGTTACCATCAACAGCAATAGTGGGTTTATCATGAACTAGCCCTAGCAGTGCATTAGCAGTATAATCTCCTATCCCAGGTAATTTTTTAATCTCAATTAATTTTTTTGGTAACTTAAAATTGTATTTTTTATCTAGTATTTTTGATGTAGATAATAAATTTCTAGCTCTCCTATAGTAACCAAGTCCTTCCCAAAGTTTTAAAATTTTATTTTCAGATGATTTTGATAAGGACCTAAGATCAGGAAATTCATTTACAAATTTTTTGAAGTATGGAATTACAGTTTTAACTTGGGTCTGCTGAAGCATAAATTCACTTAAAAGTCTGTAATAAAGCTTTTTTTTTGAAGTTTTACCAACACGCCAAGGTAATGATCTTTTATTATTATCGTACCAAGGGAGAATTTTTTTTGATAAATTAAAATTAATATGCATAGCAAGAAAGATAATATTAATAAAAGTAAGAATTTCATACAAGGGCTAAGGCCCTTTTCTAGCTCTTTGCCGCATGGATTAAAAAAAATATTAAAAAAAGGTGGGTATAATTTTTCTAGGATTGTTGATAATTGGACTGAAATGGTTGGAAAAGATATTTCTAACTCTTGTTATCCAACTACAGTAAAGATGACCAAAGATATGAACAATGGGACTCTAATTTTAAATGTTTTTCATGGCAATGAACTTGATGTTGAATATAAAAAAAAAGAAATTATTGATAGAATTAATACTTTCTTTGGATTCAAATGTATTAAGGAAATAAAATTAAAAGCTGTCCAGAAAAAACAGATTTTAAAAAAGACAAAATATTTTTCAGATCAAGTTAATCCTAAATATGAGAAAAAATTAAGAAATATCAAAAATCAAGATCTAAAAAAATCATTAAGCAAATTAATTAAAGCCTACAGTAAATAAAATGATAAGAAATCCTATTAAAAAGTTATACATCAAAAAATTTTTTTTAATTCTTTTGTTTTTACTTTTTATTTCTTGTAACCAATCAAAAGAAAATAATAATGAGAATTTAAATGAGAAAGTGATTATAAAAGTGTTCTCATCTTTAACTTGCCCACATTGTGCAAATTTCCATGAAGAAATTATTTTAAAAATAAAAGATGATTATTTAGATACTAATCTTGTAAAATTTGAACATCATAGCTTTCCGTTAGACTTGGCAGCTTTAAATGCTGAAAAAATTCTGAACTGTTTTGTTGATAAAGAAAAAAAGTTCAATTTTTTAACTCAAATATATAAAAAACAAAAAAAATGGGCCTTTGGATCTGATATAAATATCATTAATGATTCTATAAAAAAAATTGGTGGGGAAATAGGTTTGAGCTATGAGAGCATGGAAAAGTGTTTAACTAATAAAGAAATTGAAGATAGAATTTTAGATGAGAGAATTTCGGCACAAAAAAACTATAAAATTAGTTCTACTCCAACAATTTATATTAATAAAAAACAATATAAGGGTAAACATAATTATAAATTATTTAAAGAAGAATTAGATAAATCCTTTTAAATATGAAATTTAAAAAATTAGAAATATCAGGTTTTAAATCTTTTTTTGACAAAACTACCTTTTCAATAGAAGAGGGTTTAACTGGAATAGTTGGGCCTAATGGTTGCGGTAAATCAAATATTGTAGAAGCATTAAGATGGTGTATGGGAGAAACATCTGCAAAAAGTATGAGAGGTTCTGGCATGGAAGATGTAATATTCTCTGGAACTTCAAATAGACCTTCGAAAAATATTTCTGAAGTTTCAGTCTTAGTAGAAAATTCTAACAAAGATGTCTCTACAAAATATAATGAGTATGATGAAATACTTATTTCAAGAAAAATAGAAAAGGATAAAGGTTCTAAATACTTCTTAAATAATAAAGAAGTTCGAGCAAGAGATGTTCAAACTTTTTTTGCTGACCTTTCCACAGGTGCTCACTCCCCTTCTATGATTAGTCAGGGGAAAATTGGTTCACTTGTAACCTCAAAACCTATTGAAAGAAGATCAGTTTTAGAAGAAGCGGCAGGAATATCCGGAATACATGCCAGAAGACAGGAGGCAGAATTAAGACTGAGTGCAGCTGAAAATAATTTAAAGAGAGCTGATGAACTAAAAAAACAACAAGAAAAACAACTTGAAAATTTAAAAAAACAAGCTGAAGAAGCTACGCGTTATAAAGAAATTTCGAAGGAGATTAGAAGTATAGAAGCAGGATTGTATTATCTCAAAATACAAGAAATAGAAAAAGACAAAAAAGGAATTCAAGAAAAGCTCAGTGAACAAGATGATGAGATAAGTGCAGTAAAAATTGACCTTAACCACAATCAAAACTTAATGGAAGAGGAAAATAAAAGATTAGCTCCGTTGAGAGATAAAAAAATGGAAAACTTGGCTACTTTACAAAAACTTAATTTAGAAATGAAAAATTTAGATGATGAAGAGCAAAGATTTAAAAATTTGCAGGTTAAACTTCAAAAAACATTGTCTATGATAGATGCAGATTTAGAAAGAGAGAAAAGTATTTCATTGGACTCTTCTCTGAACGAAAAAAGAATACTAGAAGAAAAAAATGAACTTTTTAAAACTGAAAAAGAACTTTTCCAGACTGAAGAAAAATCCTCTAAAGATTTGACGCTGTCAAAACAAAACCTTCAAGGTCTACAAAAAGAATTAGAAGAATTAATAAATAGAATAGGAAACTTTATTGACAATGATAAAAAGATTACAAAAGATATTTTCTATGAACTTAAAGATTTAGTAAACAAAATTACTTCTTGCCAAGAAAATTATGCTGTTATTTTTGGAAAAAATGAAACTATAAAAAATGACTCAATAAAAAGAAAAGAGAGAATAAAAAATATAGATACTGAGCTTGAAAATTGGAAAAACCTTAAATCTAACTCAGAAAAAATGATGATTGAGTTAAATGAAAGAAAAATGAAAACTAAATCTGAAATAGAAGAAAATCAAAAAAATCCAGAAAGAATAGCAAACATTAAAGGTCAAAATGTTCAAAATTTGGAAAATACAAAAAAAAGAACAGAAGAATTAGACTCAGAACTTGCTCAAGCTGAGAAAAAATTTAACTCAATAAACAAAAATTTACAGAATGTACAAGAAAGATTATCTACCTTAAGAGAAAACAAGGCTAGAAATGAAGCTACTATAGAAGGTATAGAACAAAGAAAAAAAGACTTAAATTACTCTATTAAAAGTGAACTAGATTTAAATAATGAAAACAATTTATTATCAATTTCAGATCTAAATGGAATTGAAAAAAATAATCATCCTTCAATTTCTGAGCAAGAAGAAAAGTTGGAAAAAATCAAACAAAAAAGAGATGCGTTAGGTTCGGTAAATTTAAGAGCAGATGAAGAAACAAAAAAATATCAAGATGAAATAAAAAAAATGGAAGATGAAAGAGCTGATCTTTATTCAGCAATAGTAAAATTAAAAGCAAGCATAGATGAATTAAATCAAAAAGGAAGAGAGAAGCTTTTACAGGCTTTTACAAAAGTTAATAGAAAATTTAACGAAGTTTACACAAAGCTTTTTAGTGGAGGAAGCGCTAAATTAGAACTTGTTGACTCGGATGATCCGCTTGAAGCTGGATTAGAACTATTAGCATCACCTCCAGGCAAAAGATTGCAGTCAATAACTCTTCTTTCAGGAGGAGAGCAAGCTTTAACTGCTTTATCTTTAATTTTTGCAGTATTTCTAGTAAATCCAGCACCAATTTGTGTATTAGACGAAGTAGATGCGCCTTTAGATGACTCAAACGTAACAAGATTTTGTGCACTTTTGGATGAATTAGTTAAAATAACCAAAACAAAATTTATAATAATTACTCACCATGCTTTAACTATGTCTAGAATGCATAGACTTTATGGAGTGACAATGCCTGAGAAGGGTGTGAGCCAACTAGTGGCTGTAAATCTGGAAAAAGCAGAAGAGCTAGTAGCATAATTTTAATGGTAGACTACAAAGATTTTAAAACTCGCCTAAAAATTGCAAAATCAAAACTTAAAAACAATTCTGAATCAAAAGATGAAAAAAAAGGTAAGTTTATGGGAAATGCTTTTAAACTAAGTACTGAATTTGTCGCAGCAGTAGCTGTTGGGACAATAATTGGGTTTATTTTGGATAGTTGGTTTGGTACTAAACCTTGGTTAATAATAATTTTCTTTTTTTTAGGTTCTGCTGCCGGTATGTTAAATGTAATAAAAACAGCAAAACTAATGCAAGAAAAAGACTAGTGAAGGTATTTTTATGGCAACAAATCCGATGCACCAATTTAACGTTTACAGAATTGGGCCTGAAATTAAAATAGCTGGAATTGATATATCTTTTACTAATGCAAGTCTATTTATGGTCATTAGTGCAGTATTTATTTGTGTTCTATTATTTTTTGGAACAAGAGAAAAAAAATTAATTCCCAGCAAATTGCAATTAATTGGAGAAATGTTTTACAATTTTATTGCAAAAATGATCAGTGATACTGCTGGTTCTAAAGCTAAGCCTTATTTTCCGTTTATATTTAGTTTATTTATGTTTGTGCTCTTCTGCAATATGGTCGGTATGCTACCTTATTCATTTACAGTAACAAGCCACATAATTGTTACTTTAATTTTAGCAATTTTTATTTTTATAGCTGTAACAATTATTGGATTTATAAAGCATGGTTTTGGCTATCTTAAACTTTTTGTTCCAAGTGGAGTTCCAATTGTATTGTTGCCTTTGATTACAGTTATTGAAATAATTTCTTATTTAAGTAGACCAGTTAGTTTATCAGTACGTTTATTTGCAAACATGATGGCTGGACATACTATGTTAAAGGTTTTTGGAGGTTTTGTAATAAGTTTAGGATTATTAGGTGGTTGGTTACCACTTAGTTTTTCAGTAGCATTAACAGGGTTAGAAATTCTTGTAGCATTTCTACAAGCCTATGTTTTTGCAATATTAACCTGCATCTATTTAAATGATGCATTAAACTTACACCATTAAAAAAGGAGGAAAAATGGAGTTAGAAGCGGCAAAAATGATTGGAGCAGGTCTTGCTGCAATCGCGTTAGCAGGAGCTGGAGTTGGTATCGGAATAATTTTCGGTAACTATCTATCTGGCGCAATGAGGAATCCTTCAGCTGCTCAAAAGCAATTCCCTAATTTACTTTTAGGCTTTGCCTTAGCTGAAGCAACAGGTCTTTTTGGTCTTGTTGTTGCATTAATAATTTTATTTGCATTTTAAATAAGATTAAGTATGAAAATAGTTTTTGTAATACTAGGAGCTTCTTTAGCTATTAATATAGATTTGTTTGCAGCTGAGGCTGGTATGCCTCAGCTGGATCCAAAATATTGGGCCTCACAAGCTTTTTGGCTAGTATTAGTTTTTACATTATTATATTTAGCTATTTCAAAATTATTTATTCCAAAAATAAAAGGTAACCTCGAAGATCGCGAAAATAAAATTAGAAATGATATTGATGAGGCAAACAATTTAAAAGAATTGTCAGAAAAAAAACAAAAAGAATATAATTTAGTAATAGAGAATGCAAAAAAAGAAGTCCAGAAGATATTGAGTGAAAATAAAAGTAAATTAAACATAGAAATTGAAAATAAAAAAAAGATAATTGAAAAAGAAATTGAAGAAGAAATTCAAAAGATTCAAATCGAAATTAAAAATTTAAAGAAAAATTCTATTAATGATATTGGTAAAATATCTGAAGAAATAGCTCAAAAAATTATAGAGGAAATATCTGGTGACAAACTTAATGAAAGCAGCATAAAGGCAGCTATTTCAGAAACTTCTAAAAAAAATATGGATAAATATTTATGACAATAGATGCTACTTTTTGGGTTGCCATATCATTTTTTATCTTCGTAGGTTTAATTCTTTATTTCAAAATTCCAGAAAAGATAAGGTCTACAATGGATGAAAGTATAAATAATATTAAGAAACAAGTGGATAGTGCTGAAAAACTCAAAGAAGAAGCAAAACTTATTTTAAGTGAGCACGAAAAAAAAATTAGTAACTCTAAATCTGAGATTAAATTAATGATTGATAATGCAAATAATGAAGCAGAAAAAAATATTTTAAAAACAAATAAAGAATTTCATGCTTTGATGGACTCTAGAAAGAAAAATGCTGAAGAGAGAATTAGACAAATGAAAGACCAGGCTTTTAAAGATATTAAAAATGCTTCAGTAAAAATTGCTGTTGAATCAGTAGGTCAATTACTCAAAAATTCCTTAGATAAAAGTAAATTAGATAAACTCTTTGTTGCAAGTATTGAAGAAACAAAGATAGCCTTAAAAAAAAAATCTAGCTAGAATACGAACTGTTACACAATGGTTTGATTGTTATGTCTAAAAAAATAGTAGTTATTGGTTCTGGTTTTGGAGGTTTAGCAGCTGCATTAAGGCTTCGTGCAAAAAATTACGACGTAACACTATTAGAAAAACATCCAGATCTTGGGGGCAGAGCCAGAGTATTCAAAAAGGATAGTTTTATATATGATGGTGGCCCTACAGTTATAACTGCGCCCTACTTACTTCAAGAATTATTTTCTCTTTTTAATAAAAATATATCTGATTATACAAAAATTGTACCATTGGAACTTTGGTATAGATTTGTTTTTGAGGACGGTTCATCATTTGATTACTCCGGAAATGAAGTTTCTATGAAAAATCAAATAGAAAATCTTTCAAAAGATGACTTTTCTGGATACGAAAAACTTTTATCTTTTACAGAAAAAATCTTTGACAAAGGTTTTACTGAATTATCTGCAAAACCATTTAATGAAGTAAGTTTTATGATAAAGCAGATACCTTCTCTACTTAAACTTAGAAGTTACCAATCTGTTTACAAACTTGTTTCAAGTTTTATATCAAATGATAAATTGAGACGAGTTTTTAGTATGCATCCTTTGCTGGTAGGGGGAAATCCTTTTACTACTACTTCTATTTATACGCTGATTTTATTTTTAGAGAAAAAATGGGGTATTCATTATTCTGTCGGTGGAACTGGAAGTATAGTAAAGGCGTTAGAAAAATTAATGTCTGAAGAAAATATAAAAGTTTTAAAAAATTCTGAAGTAACTGAAATCATAACTGAAGATAAAAAAATAAAAGGAGTTAAAATTAACAACAAAAATATTATAGAATGTGATTATGTGGTATGTAACTCAGATCCTCCAAATGTTTACAATAATTTAATAAAGTCAAAAAAAAATTATAGTTTTTTGTTTAATGAAAAAATTAAACGGATGAATTATTCTATGGGATTATTTGTTTATTACTTTGGTTCAAAAAAACAATACAAAGATGTAGCTCATCATACTATTTGCTTTGGTAATTCATACAAAGAACATTTGAATAAAATTTTCGATCAAAAAATATTATCTGATGATATTAGTTATTACTTACACAGACCTTCTGCTACTGACACTAACATGGCGCCAGAAGGTCAAGATGCTTTTTACGTGTTGGTTCCAGTGCCAAATAATTTGTCAGGTATAAATTGGTCTGATGAAGGAGAAAAATTCAAAGAACTTATTCTTAATAAAATGGACAAAACTGTTTTGCCGGGCATAAAAGAAAATGTTGTTAGTGACTTTTATTTAACACCAGATTATTTTGCCAACGAATTATCTACACTTCATGGTTCTGGATTTTCAATTCAACCACGGTTTACACAGTCAGCTTATTTTAGATTCCATAATAAGTCAGAAGTGTTTGATAATCTTTATTTTGTTGGAGCAGGAACTCATCCTGGCGCTGGAATGCCAGGAGTTTTGTCTTCAGCAAAAGTACTGGATGAATTACTGTAATGAAAAATAATTTACTTTCAAAACATGCTAAATCTTTTAATTGGGCAGGTTTTTTTCTATCAAAAGAAACTTACAAAAAATGTTCCTTCTTATATGACTTCTGCAGAACATTAGATGACATAGCTGATGAGGAAACCAACTTCGAAACTAAAAGGAAAAAGTTTCTAGATTTCAAATCTAATTTTAAAAATAAAAATTACTCCGATTCTATAATTAAAAATATTTGGGAACTTTTGGAAAAAGAAAATATTTCAAGCAAAATAGCAGAAGATTTATTTGATGGTGTTGAAAGTGATTTAAAAA
Organism: uncultured Pelagibacteraceae bacterium; assembly: GCA_902567685.1. Taxonomy (GTDB): domain Bacteria; phylum Pseudomonadota; class Alphaproteobacteria; order Pelagibacterales; family Pelagibacteraceae; genus Pelagilacustribacter. The sequence goes on from CACFNH010000003.1 coordinate 150,595, forward strand.
ATGAAGTTAAAATAAATAATAAAAAAGAATTATTTGTTTATTCTTATAGAGTGGCTGGAACTGTGGGATTGATGATGTCAAAGATATTAAAAGTTAAGGACAAAGATTCTTTAAAGGGAGCTATAGATTTAGGAATAGCAATGCAATTAACTAATATTGCTAGGGATGTAGTCGAAGACAAAAAAAGAAATAGGTATTACATAAACCATGATTTTAATTCTATTAAAGAAACCATAGAGATAGCCGACACTTTTTATGAAAGCTCTTTTCCTGCTATTAAAGCTGTTCCACTAGGTTCTCGTTTTTCTATTATGGTTGCAAGAAGAGTGTATAGAAAAATTGGAGACAATATACTAAAGCAAAAAAACTTAGATAATTACAATAATTCGGGAAAAATTTATGTTTCTAAAGTTGGTAAGATTATCCAAACTATTTTATCCTTATATGATCTTATAAGAATATATTTTGTAAATTATAAAAAACATTTAAAGAAAAACGAACATTTAATGATTAACGAACAAATAAATTTAAATGAAAGAATTTGATTACATAATTCTGGGGGGAGGTTGTGCAGGTTTATCACTAGCTTACGAACTAGATATCCATCAAAAGTTAAACGATAAAACACTAGCAATCGTTGAGCCAAGAACAGAATACAAAAGAGATAAAACTTGGTCTTTTTGGAAAGTTAGCTCCCATAACTTTGATGATTGTGTTAAGAAAAGCTGGAATGAGTTTTCTATAAAGACACCTTCTGACTCTAAAATTATTAAATGTGATAATTTCCCTTATCAAAGTATTGATAGTGGACTTTTTTATAAGAAGATTAATGACAGTTTATCAAAAAATAAAAACATTAAATTTTTTAAGAATATCAAAGAGTTAAAGATAGGGAATGCATTTATCTTTAACAGCGTGCCTTCTCTGCAAGACAATAAATCAAATCTTTGGCAACATTTTCATGGAATTGAAATAGAAACAGATAAAGATTTTTTTGACGACAATATTGTAGATTTAATGGATTTTGATTGTGACCAAAGAGACAATGTTCATTTTTTTTATGTTTTACCTTTCAGTAAAAACAAAGCAATGATCGAAACAACTTGGTTATCTAAAGAAGATAAATCTTTAAAAGATTACGATTCTCAAATGAAAAACTATATTAATAGATTAGGTTTAAAAGATTACAAAATAAATTTTAAGGAAGAAGGAGCCATTCCCCTTTTTCACTCTCTAAATGAGAAAGAAAAGAATAAGATAAATATTGGAACAGCTGGAGGCATGACAAGATTAAGCACTGGTTATACATTCCTTAATATCCAAGAACATAGTAAATATATAAGAATGAATATTGAAAATATTCAAAGTGCAAAAAAATACGATATAGGAAAAAAATATCAGTTTTTAGATAAAGTGTTTCTAAGGGTTTTAGAAAAGCATCCAGAAAAAATGCCAAGTATATTCTTTAATATGTTTAGCTCTTCTTCGGATACAATTATCAAGTTTTTATCAAATAAGAGTAATTTGCTTCAAGATATTTCAATAATACTAAAAATGCCTAAATGGATTTTTATTAAAAGTTTAATTAACTAATGAATATTATAAATTTTAAACATTCAATAATTTTTTTTAATTTATGCATTTTAGTAAGTCCTCTAAATAAAATTATAGACCTCAATCTAATAATTTGTTTATTTTTAATATTGATTATTGGGATTTCACACGGATCATTGGATAATATAAAAGGAAGAAAACTTTTAAAAATTTTTGGATTTAAATCTGAATATATTTTTTACATTATTTATTTAACAATATCCTCTTTAATTATTTTATTATGGATAATATTTCCAAATACAATCTTGTTGATATTCTTAATTGTTGCCTGCTATCATTTTGGTAAAGAAGACACAGTTTTCTTTGTTGAGAAAGAAATTTTTTTTAAAGAAATTCTTTATTTTTTTAAAGGTTCCTCAGTTATTATTGCTCCTTTATTTTTTCACAGGAAGGAAACAAATGAAATTTTTAGAACTTTAAATTTTAATATTTTTGAGAATTCACTTTTTAGTGACGCTTTTTTATTAATAATTTTATTTTTAAGTTTTATTTCTTCATTTTTTTTATCACATAAAAAAGATATTAATTTTAAAATTCTTTTGATGGCTGACTTTTTATCTATACTAATTATCAATTTCTTCCTAAGTCCTATTTTAGCATTTACTCTTTATTTCTGTTTCCTTCACTCTATAAGACATTCTATAACTCTAATTTTCGAATTAGATAAATCTTTAAAAAATGGTTTTAGAAAATTTATTAAAAAAGCAATTCCTTTAACACTTATAACCGGCTTGGCTTTTATAGTGGCCATTTATCTTTTAAACAATTTTTATGAACTTAATGAGGCTATATATAAGGTAATTTTTATTGGTTTGGCGTCATTAACATTTCCACATATATTGCTTGAATACTTAATAGAAAAAAATGAAAAACGAACTTAAAATTTTTTTAGCATCTCCAAGAGGATTCTGTGCTGGAGTAGAACGAGCTATAGATATAGTTGAAAAAACTATTCTTAAATATGGATCACCTGTTTATGTCAGACATGAAATTGTTCATAACAAGCAAGTAGTTGAAAACCTAAAGAAGAAAGGAACTATATTTGTTGAGGAATTGTCTGAAGTTAAAGATTTATCTAGACCTGTAATATTTTCTGCACACGGTGTACCCAAAACAGTTCCAGAAGAAGCAAAAATAAAAAATTTATTTTATATTGACGCAACATGTCCTTTGGTTTCAAAAGTACATAGAGAGTCTGAACAGTTACACAAAAATGGTTATGATATAATTTTAATTGGTCACAAAAACCATCCAGAAGTAGTTGGTACTATGGGTCAATTACCTTCTGGATCAATTCGTTTAATTGAAACAGTTGATGAAGTTAAAGATTTGGATCTAAAATCGTTTAAAAAACCCTTGGCGTATATTACTCAAACTACTTTGTCGGTAGATGATACTGCTGAAATTATTGCAAAACTTAAAGACAAGTTTCCTAAAATAAAAGAGCCAATTAAGGAAGATATATGTTACGCAACAACAAACAGACAAAAAGCAGTTAAAAAAATTGCACCAAATTGTGACATGTTTTTCGTCATTGGTAGCAGAAATTCATCAAATTCTTTAAGACTGGTTGAAGTTGCTAAGAAAGCAGGTTGTGATAATGCAGAGTTAATGCATTTTGGAAAAGAATTGCCCATAGATAAGATTAAAAATTCTAAAAATATTGGCATTTCTTCAGGCGCCTCTGCTCCTGAACAATTAGTTCAAAATCTTATTTCGGAAATTAAAAAACATTGTAAAGTTTCTTTAGAAGAAGTAATTGTTGCTGAAGAAAAAGTAAAATTTAAATTACCTAAAGATTTAAACTAAATGGCAGTCTATACAAAGCTAGATCAGAAAAATATTGAACAAATCTTATCTAATTATTCAATAGGAAAGTTGGACAAATTTGAAGGTATTGAAGAAGGAATTGAGAACTCTAATTTTCTTATATGGGTAGATAAAAAAAAATATATTTTAACTATTTATGAAAAGAGAGTAAAAAAAGAAGATCTTCCCTTTTTTTCAGAGCTAATGGCTTCATTAAACAGATCTAGTTTCAAATGTCCTAAACCAATATTAAACAATGATAAAAAATCAATTACGAATTTTAATAACAAAAAATTGATGATTGTAAGTTTTATAGAAGGAAGACCTAAAGTTAATTTAAGTCCTGATAACTGTAAATCCATTGGAGTTGAAGCTGCAAAACTTCATGATTTAACCAAAAACCTTAAAATCGAAAGAGGGAATGATCTATCTATAAATTCTTGGAGAAAAATATTCGATCAAGTAAAAGATAAATGTATTAAAATTCACAAAGATCTGCCTAAACTAATTGAAGATAATTTAGCAGATGTAGAAAAAAATTGGCCAAAAAATTTACCTAAGGGCATTATTCATGCTGATTTGTTTCACGACAACATTTTTTTCAAAGAAAATAATTTTAGTGGAATAATTGATTTTTATTTTTCTTGTAATGATTTTTATGCTTTTGAAATTGCAATATGTTTTAATGCATTATGTTTTGATGGACCAAAGAATAATTTAAGCTTTAATGTTACTAAAGCTAAAAATTTTATTGATGGCTATAATCAAATAAGAAGGCTAAGTGAAGAAGAAAAAAATAGCATAAAAGTTTTGTCTCAAGGTGCTGCTTTAAGATTCTTGTTAACTCGAGTTTTCGATTCACTAAATACTGTTGAAGGAGCAATCGTAAAAGTAAAAGACCCTATGGAATATTTAAAGAGACTTGAATTTCATAAAAATTCTAAGTCTTTTGAGGATTATTTTTTTTAATGAAATACATAATTTATACGGATGGAGCTTGTTCAGGAAACCCGGGTCCAGGTGGTTGGGGTGCTGTTATTTTTGATAAAAACAAAAAACAAATTAATATCTCGGGTAAAGAGGCAGCGACTACAAACAATAGAATGGAGTTATTGGCCCCCATCATGGCTATAAAACGTATTAAAGAAAAATCAGAAATAACTGTTTATACAGATTCCACTTACCTGAAGAATGGTATTACCGATTGGATTAAAAAATGGGAAAAAAATGGCTGGAAAAGTTCTAGCAACCAACCTATTAAAAACAAAGATTTGTGGCTTGAATTAAATAAGTTATGCCTAGAACATAAAGTCTCTTGGAATTGGGTTGAGGGCCATTCTAATAACGAGTTTAACAATTTGGCAGACAAACTTGCTACTGAAGCTATAAAAAATTAAATATCTTTTAAAAAATTTTCAGCTGCTGTTGCTTCACATTTTCCAGCAATTTCTTCCTCTGAAATTTTAATAATCTTTCCTTTTTCTACCAGCATTACATATCTCTTTGAACGGATTCCTAAACCTTTGTGTGCTAAATTAGTTTCAGCACCAATACTTTTGGTAAAATCACAGTTAGGGTCAGACACCATTAATACTTTATTTTGGGCATTATGAGCCTTTCCCCATGCATCCATAACGAAAGGATCATTAACTGAAACACAAACGACTTTTTGAATATCTTTTTCCTTAATCTGACTTTCTGCATTTATAAATCCTGGCAAATGTTTTGTGGAACAAGTAGATGTAAATGCTCCTGGAAGGCCGAATATAATACATTTTTCTTCTCCAATAACTTGTCTTAAAGATATCTCCTTAGGGCCAGAGTCTAAAATAAAAATCTTAGTATCAGGTAGTTGATCACCTTCTTTAATTCTCATACAGCTTTTTTTAAAATATATTCTTTAACCATTTTAGTCTTATTTTCTAATATATCGTATTTTTCTTTTTTATCTAAAAGATTAGCAAATTGAGCAGGTGCTTTTATATTTTCTCCTGTTGCCAATTTAATTGTTTCTAGAAACTTATAAGGATGGGCGGTTGCAAGAATCACTGTTTCCGAATCATCTTTAATATTTTTTAATGCCTGTACAGCTGTTGCAGTATGCGGATCTATTATAAATTTATGTTTATTTTTGATTTCTTCAATAGTTTTTTTTGTTTCTTCATCATTAGTCTTTTCTGCATAAAAATCTTTTTTAATAATATCTACTTCTTCTTTTTTTAGCTTAAAAGAACCTTGAGATTTTAAACTATTCATCAAATTAACTACTTTAGAGTCATTCATGTCTAGAACGTCAAAAAGCAATCGTTCAAAATTACTGGATATTTGTATGTCCATGCTAGGAGATAAAGAGGGTTCAACTCTTAAAGGTTTATAATCACCTTTATTAATAACTCTTTGCAGGATATCATTTTTATTTGTAGCTACTATTAATTTATTAATGGGTAGTCCCATCTTTTTTGCAACATAGCCAGCATAAACATCTCCGAAGTTACCAGTTGGAACAGAAAAATTTATTTTTTTATTTGGAAACTTAAAAGAAGAATAAAAATAATAAACTATTTGACAGGCTATTCTCGCCCAATTAATTGAATTGACTCCAGACATATTAATGTCTTCCCTAAACTTGTTGTCTGTAAACATTTCTTTAACAATTTTTTGGCAGTCATCAAAGTTTCCCTTCAATGCTATATTGTGAATATTTTTTGAGTCCACAGCTGTCATTATTTTTCTTTGAATATGAGAAATTTTATTATGAGGGTGTAGGACAAAAACATTAATGTTTGGTTTGCCGCTAAGAGCAGATATCGCAGCTGAGCCTGTGTCTCCAGAAGTTGCAACTATAATATTAATTATCTTTTTGTCTGTAGAATTAAATTCATTATAAATATTCCCAATAACTTGCATAGCAATGTCTTTAAATGCAAGAGTTGGGCCATGATAAAGTTCTAATAGATTGAGATTGCCAACTTTTTTTATTGTTACAACATCTTCTAAACTAAAGCTTTTATAAGCTCTCTCTATTAATTCCTTTAGCTTAGTTTTTTCAATATCTGGAACACAAAAATTAGAAATAATTTCAGTAGCAAGATCTGTATATTTTAATTTGCTTAATTCTTCTAATTCCGAACTATTATAAACTTTAAGTTTCTGAGGAATAAACAAGCCGCCATCAGGTGACAAACCTCGTAAAAAAACCTCTTTAAAGCTATGATTTAAATTTTTATTTCTTGTACTAAAATATTTCATCTTCTTCTTTTTTATAAAATATAGAAAATAAACAAAAATTGATATTAATTAATTCGTTTTAGAAAAAGTAAATGATAATTTTATGTCAGAAATATCTTTAATTTTATTATTCTTCTTGATTTTTGGATCTAAAAAAAATGTTAACAAAAATTCCTTTTTTTCCTTTGGTTTAAGAGACTGTTTTTCATAACAAAAACATCCAATTTTGCTAATATAAGAGTTAAATGAGGTAGGCTCAATGTCTAAAGTAGCCAAACCTGAAGATTTAAAATTTCCTCTATTTTCAATATAGAATTTTATATTGTGCACTTCACCAGGGACCAGATTTAAAGATTTTTTTTCTGAATAAAAACTCCATCTTAAAGAATTGTCTAAAGTTGTATTAAATTTCATTTTATACATTTTGTTGGCCAAGCCTTTGGAAATTGATGGTTTATTGAAACTTTTTGTGACTTTTTCAAAACCTAGTGTTTCATTAAATTTTAACAAATTATCAAAAAGAATTATTAGAAACAGAAAAAATAAATAAAATATTGAATAAACAAATATTCTTCTTGCAATTAAGTTTGATTTATTGGCTGCTTTCGTTTTAAAAAGTTTGTAACATAAATTGATATAATAAACTGTCATGGTTAAAGATAATATTAGATAAAAGACACTTCCAAAACCAACAAAGAAAGGAGCCGCCGCCACAGGCAACATAAGTAGCGCATACAAAAGAATATTAAATTTTGTACTTTCTATACCAGCAGTAATAGGTAACATTGGGATCTTTGCTTTTTTATAATCATTAGATTTGTATAAACTTAATGCCCAAAAATGAGATGGCGTCCAAAAAAATATTATTAAAAACATTATTATTGGTTCAATAGAAATGCTGCCAGTTGCAATAGTCCAGCCTATTACTGGGGGAAGTGCTCCTGCGGCACCTCCGATTACTATGTTCTGTGCAGTTTTTCTTTTTAACCAAATAGTATAAATAAAAAAATAAAAACCTATTGTTGCTCCCAATAAAATTGCAGAAATTAAATTTGATGAAAAATAAAGCATTACAATTGAAACAATTGAGAGAACAATACCAAACCATAAAGCTTGTTCTCTTTTTACTTTACCGGTTGGTATAGGTCTTAAGCATGTTCTGCTCATAACTGCATCAACATCAGATTCGTACCACATGTTTAACGCTCCGGCAGCTCCTGAACCTATTGCTACTGCCACCAAAGATAAGCAGGCTGTGGTAAAAGAAATTGTTGTAGGAGCAACCAATAAACCAACCATAGCAGTAAATAAAACAAGAGACATAACTCTTGGCTTCATTAATAATAAAAAAGATTTTATATAGATGCTCAGATCTAATTGTGAAGTTTTATTTTTAGCTATATTTTGTGACAAAACTATTCCACATTTAAAGAAATGAATATTGCCAACAATATCATTCCTATAATAAGAATATGATTACCTAGATCAAAAATTCCTATTTTTTTATTCTTTCTATCAATTAATTTTCTATGGACAGGAAGTTGATCGTAAGGATTTATTTTAATATTATCCTTCTTTTCTTTATCATTCTCAATCTTTAATGAAGTACCAAACCAAACAAAATAAATAAAAAGAAAAAAGAATATTAAAAATCCAGCAACTATATTATAACCACCCATTAAATTAAGCTCCTCCTACAAAAAAATAAAAAAGTCTTGAAAAAACTGTGTACTTTCCTTCTGCAACCATTAAGCCAACAAAACAAGCTATTGCGGTCATAGGCCACAAAAGTACATTTACTAAAGCATATCTTTCCCAAAACAAATGCATGAAGAAAGCCATTATCAAACCAGCTTTTAAAAACATAAAAAATAAAATTAATGACCATCTCAATAAGCCTTGAAAATTATACCAATCAACCATATAAGAAAAAAAACTAAGAACAAATAAAAGCGCCCATATCCAAAGATATATGCCTATTTTATGAGTTGTTGTTTGTTCTTTTTTTTGTGTATCAGCCATAACTTAGTTTACCATAAATAAAAGAAGGCAAATATAAATACCCAAACTAAATCAACAAAGTGCCAATAAAGACCTAGTATTTCTATCGCCACGTAGTCAGATTTCATTGTTGTAAAATAACCTCTTCTACCAGTATCAAAATCTCCTCTATAAACCTTTCTAGCAAAAATAAATAAAAAGATAACTCCTATCGAAACATGGGTCCCATGAAAACCTGTAATCATAAAGAAGAAAGCTCCAAATTGTTCTGCCCCAAAAGGATTTTCCCAAGGTCTAACCCCGTCATGAAAAATCAATTTTGACCATTCAAAAGCTTGCATGCCGACAAATGTTAGTCCTCCTATAGCTGTCAACAAAACAAACAAACCACACATTTTCCTATTCTTTTCATAGCCGTACTTCACAGCTAAAGCCATTGTTCCACTACTAGTTATTAAAACAAAAGTCATAATGGCTATTAAAAGAAGAGGAACTGGAACTCCAAAAACTTCTAGTCCAAAAACTTCACTTGGATAAGGCCATGGTTCTGTAACAGAAGCTCTTACTTTCATATAAGCGATTAAAAAGCAGCTAAAAACAAAAGTATCACTAAGTAGGAAAATCCACATCATTGCTTTTCCCCAATTTACTCCTTTAAAAGTAGTTTGGTCTGAACCAATGTCCTCTGACATGCCTTTAAAACCGCCTGGCAATTTATCAAGGTTAAGATCTGACATATTTTTATATTAAGTTTTTTCTACTTCTGCTTCTCTAACTTCGCTAGGAGGAGTTGTTTGAGTAATATAATCTTCTTTTGCTCCTGGAACGCTATAATCATAAGCCCATCTATGAACTACTGGTAGCTTGTCTCCCCAATTACCGTGTACAGGAGGAACATCTGGTGTAAGCCATTCTAGAGAATTTGCTTTCCATGGATTTTTACCTGCTGGCTTACCTAACCTTATGCTTTTTACTAAATTATAAAAGAAAATAAATTGTGCAGCTCCTACTATAAATGCTGCAACACTTATAAATTCATTCATGCCAACAGCTGAGGTCATATATGGGCTGTCGTACATCTCAAAGTATCTTCTAGGAACGCCTATAAAACCTAAATAGTGCATAGGGAAATAAATAGAATACGCGCCTAAAAAAGTTACCCAGAAATGCCACTTGCCTAAAGTTTCATCCATTAACCTTCCTGTGATCAAAGGAAACCAATGATATATGGCGCCAAAAATTACCATAAGTGGAGCTATACCCATGACCATATGGAAGTGTGCGATTACAAAATAGGTATCTGACAATGGAACGTCTACAGCAACATTTCCAAGAAAGATTCCTGTAATACCTCCATTAACAAAAGTTACTATAAAACCAAGACAGAAAAGCATCACTGTATTTAGTCTAATATTTCCTCTCCAAAGAGTAAGTATCCAATTGTAAACTTTAAGTGCAGTTGGTACTGCAATAATAAGTGTAGTGGTTGCAAAGAAAAATCCAAACCATGGACTCATTCCACTTACATACATATGGTGAGCCCATACAAAAAAGCTTAGTGCACCAATTCCAACAATGGCCCAAACCATCATTCTATATCCAAAAATATTTTTTCTAGAGTGTACTGAAATTAAATCTGAAACGATTCCAAAAGCAGGTAAAGCAACTATATAAACCTCAGGATGACCAAAAAACCAAAACAAGTGTTGAAAAAGTATAGGACTACCACCATCATATGAAAGCGCTTCTCCAGCTTTTATAATTGTTGGCATAAAAAAGCTTGTTTCTAGCACCTTATCTAACGTCATCATAATTGAGCTAACAAGAAGAGCAGGGAAAGCCAACAAAGCTAAAACAGTTGCTGTAAAAATTCCCCAAATAGTTAAAGGCATTCTCATTAAACTCATTCCTCTAGTTCTGGCTTGTAAAATAGTAATTACATAATTTAACCCACCCATTGTAAAACCAATTACAAATAGAGATAAAGATATTAACATTAACAAAATTCCGTAACCTGAACCTGGAGTCCCTTCTAAAATAGCCTGTGGCGGATAAAGCGTCCATCCAGATCCAGTTGGTCCACCTGGTACAAAGAAGCTCGCCATAAGAACTACAACGGCCACAAAAAACATCCAATAACTAACCATGTTCACATATGGAAAGACCATGTCTCTTGCTCCAACCATTAATGGAATTAAATAGTTTCCAAATCCACCGAGAAATAATGCCGTTAACAAGTAAACAACCATTATCATTCCGTGCATCGTAACAAATTGATAATAAGATTCTGCTGTTAGAAATGGAAAAAGTTCTGGAAAACCTAATTGCATACGCATCATCCAAGAAAGAATAAGACCCACTACTCCAGTA
>CACFNH010000004.1 GCA_902567685.1 uncultured Pelagibacteraceae bacterium
CATACTGATTTGTAAAACCGCACCTGCTAGCAACATTTACTATTACTATAGTTTTGTCTTTATAATCTTTCAGATCTATTGAGCCTTCTTCTATATTTTTAAAAGAAAAATCATATGCTAATTTTTCATAAGCTGATAAATTTTTTGTAAAAAAAAGAAAACATAACTATTATTAAAACTAATAATTTTTTCATATTTTTAAAGCTTTTAGTATAGCGTTAAATGGTAGCATTATACATTCAAGCCTATTTTTATTTTTTTTATTTATTAAAGGTTTAAATAAATTGTATTTTTAGGCAAAACAACATCTTCTTTTTCAAAAAAACTATAAATATTTTTAATTTCCTTTTTTAAGCTCTTTACTGGAATTGATCCCACTACTTTTGATAAAATACTGGCTGATGCTTGACAAAAAATACAAGATTCAGTTTCGTAACGCATTTCTTTTATCTTTACACCATTTGAATTTATTTCTACTTTAATTTTGTCACCACAAATTTTATTTTTACAATAAGCATAATGAGTACTATTTTTTTTCAATCCATAATACTCAGTATTAGCAGCAAGATTAATTATTTTTAAATTGATCATTTTTTTTGTAGATAATAATAATATGAAATAACCAAAAAGTGTTGATAATAGTGAACCTGTTAAAACACCAATTTTTACTCCATCTAAATAATTTTGCGATTCAACAAAGGCTAAATTTCCCACAAAAAGACTCATTGTAAAACCAATACCAGTTAGTATTGCTACACCATAAAATTTTAACCAATCAGAATTATTTGGCATTTCAGCAAATTTAAATTTTATCGAAAGATAAGAAAAAAGAAGTACTCCAATTTGCTTTCCAAAGAATAGTCCACAAACAATTCCTAGCGGAATAGGATCTAATAAATTGAGAAAACTTATTCCTTCAAGTGAAACACCTGCATTAGCAAAAGCAAATAGCGGCATAATACCAAAAGCAACGTAAGGTGAAATTGAATGTTCTAATCTTAATAAAAGAGATTTTTTTTGACTCTTTTTATCATGTGGAATTGTTAGTGCCAAAATAACACCAGCGATTGTAGCATGAACACCTGAATTGTGTGTAAAATCCCAAAGAAACAATCCAACAATTAGATATGGTAAGAAATTTTTTATTCTAAATTTGTTTAATGAGATTAAAATAATGACTGCCAATAACATTAATAATAAATATTTAATTTCTACATTTCCAGAATAAAAGAAAGCTATGATAATGATAGCTCCCAAGTCATCAATAATTGCCAAAGCTGTTAAAAAAACTTTTAGAGATAAAGGGACTCTCTTACCAAGAAGAGATAAAACTCCTAAAGAAAAAGCTATATCAGTAGCCGAAGGTATGGCCCAACCATTAAGCGTTGCAGTATCATTAATATTTATAAAAATATAAAATAATGCAGGAACTACCATTCCTCCAACAGCACCAATAATTGGAAGCATTGCTTGTTTAGGATTAGATAGCTCACCCTGTATAAATTCTCTTTTGATCTCTAATGAAACCAAGAAGAAAAATATTGCCATTAATACGTCATTGATCCAGTGTAAAACAGTTAATTTTAAACCAAAACTTTCTGTTCCCAACAAAACATACTTTTGAAGTATGGTAAAATAATACTCTGCAAAATTACTATTGCTAACAAACATCGCAACTATGGCTGCAAACAGCAAAAGAAGACCAGATGCAGACTCTAATTTAAAAAAATATTTAAATGGTTTAGTTATGTGTTGAATCATTTTAATTATTTACTTATATTATATTAATCTTTCAATTGCCAAAAAGACCTATTTAACTTATAAAATCAATCATTCGGGGCGTAGCGCAGCCTGGTAGCGCATCTGGTTTGGGACCAGAGGGTCGCAGGTTCAAATCCTGCCGCCCCGACCATTTTATGAAAATTAATAAAACAGTAGTTATTGGTTCTGGAACTATGGGAAGTGGAATTGCTGCTCAACTATGCAATGCCAATATTCCTGTAACTTTATTGGACTTAAAAACTGAAATAAGTCAGAAAGCAAAAGATAAGATTTTTAATTCAAGACCTCCACTTTTAATTGATAAATCAAAAATAGAAAATATTAAAGTTGGAAACATAAATGATGATTTTAAAGTTATTAAAGATGCAGATTGGATTATCGAAGCTGTTGTTGAAAAAATAGACATTAAACATAATATTTATGAAAAAATTTTTAAAGAAAGAAAATCTAATGCTATTGTTTCATCAAATACTTCATCAATTCCCATAAAAGTTTTATCTCAAAATTTATCAAACAATGAAAAAAAAGATTTTTGCATAACTCATTTTTTTAATCCAGTCCGATACATGGGTCTTTTGGAAATAGTTAAAAATGAAAATAATGATTTAGAAAAAATTAATTTTTTAAAGAAATTTTGTGAAGATCGTTTAGGAAAAGGAGCAATAATATGCAATGATACTCCAGGCTTTTTAGGAAATAGAGTTGGAGTATATGCAATGCAAGTAGCTATGACCGAGGCATTCAAAATGAAACTTAGTATCGAGGAGGCTGATGCTGTTTTTGGTAGACCGATGGGAATTCCTAAAACAGGAGTTTTTGGTCTTTATGATTTAATAGGGATAGATTTAATGTCAGATGTTTTAAAGAGTTTTATAAAAGAACTACCAAAAAATGATGATTTTCAAATTGTAGCTAAGGAAATTCCATTAATTAAAAAATTAATTGAAACAGGTTTTACTGGCAGAAAGGGCAAAGGTGGTTTTTATAAAATGAATAAAATTGGTGAAAAGAGAATTTTAGAAGCCATTAATTTAGACACTGGTGAATACTCTCCTTCAAAAAAAATTGATATTAAAGCAGACAAAGTTAACTTAAAAAAATTAATTAATAGAGATGATAAGTATGGAAAATATGCTTGGTCTGTGATTTCAAAGATAATCAAATACGCATCTTCATTAGTACCTCAAATAACAGATAAGTTTAACGATATAGACGAAGCTATGAGACTCGGTTTTAATTGGTCTAAAGGTCCTTTTGAAATGTTAGATGAGATAGGTGTTAAAAATTTCTTTGATAAAATTGATAATTACAAAAATAATAAATTTTTAGAAGATTTGTATAAAACAAAAGATGAAAATTTTTATGGTGAAAGACAACGTTACACTGATATTGAAACATTGGGAAAAATAAAAAAGAAAGCTATTAAACTAGACAAACACGATTCTGCAGAAATATATAGATTTAAAGATTTTAATATTGTTGAATTTAATACCAAAGCAAATGCATTAAATTATGATTCTATGGACTGTTTAAAAAAAGCAACTGATAAACCTCTTATAATTATTAATGAAAGTATGCAGTTTTCTGCTGGGGTTAATCTTAATTATGTTATGGATTTTGCTGAAAAGAAAGATTTTAACTCTGTTGAAAAATTTATTAAGTATTTTCAAGAGACCTGTAAACATTTAAAATATTCTAAACATCCTGTAATTTCAGCTCCATCTGGTTTAACTTTAGGTGGAGGATTTGAAGTTGTGGTACAAAGCAACTTTGTTGTTTCACATATAAATATAGTAATGGGATTGGTTGAAACAATAGTTGGTTTGGTACCAGCTGGAGGAGGTTGTAAAGAAATGTTATGGAGATGGTCCCAAACAAATGAAGGAAAAAAAGATCCAGACTTTGCTCCTTTAAAACTTTTTGAAATTATAGGTTTTGCAAAAACAGCAACATCTCCGGTAGAAGCAGAACCATTAATGCTTCTTAATAAACATGATAAAAAAGTAATGAATAGAAACAATTTATTAAAAGAGTCCAAAATTTTGTTAGAAAAAAACAAAAATTTCACACCTCCTGAAGAATGCAAATTCAAATTGTCAGGAAAACAAGTAAGGGACAAAATGTATAAATCTCTTGAAAAGTTATACAAGGATAAAAAAATATTGGATCATGGTCTAGAAGTAGGTAAAGAATTAGCATATGTTTTGAGCGGAGGAGATACTGATTTAAACAAAGAATTAAATGAAGATAATCTTTTTTCTTTAGAACTAAATGCTTTTATGAAATTAATACAAACAGAAAAGACACAAGAACGTATTAAACACACATTAGCAACTGGAAAACCATTGGTGAACTGATAATGACGACTTATACTGCGCCTATTGAAGAAATGATGTTTTTGTTCGATAATTTAAGAGATAACAAAAATTATAACCAACTTGAAAAATATAAAGAAATTAATTCAGATTTAGTTAAAGATATTTTAGAACAGGCAGCAAAAATTAATCAAGAAATTATCTTACCTCTTGCAAAAATAGGAGACGAGAGTCCTTGCGTTTATGAAAATGGAATAGTTAGATCTCCCCCAGGATACAAAGAAGCTTATAAAAAATTTATAGAGGATGGTTGGACATCTTTATCTTGTGATCCAAAATATGGTGGTCAAGGAGTCCCAAAAACTGTAAGCACCTTTTTTGAAGAAATGTTATCTTCTTCTAGCTTAGCTTTTAAATTGTATAGTGAACTAAGTATAGGAGCTTATAATTGTATACTAAGTCATGCTGATGATAAAATAAAAGAAAAATTTCTTCCTAAAATTGTTGAAGGTAAATGGAGTGGAACTATGTGTTTAACCGAATCTCAATGTGGAACTGATCTTGGTTTATTAAAAACTAAAGCAATTAAACAAAAAGATGGTTCTTATAAGATATCAGGTCAAAAAATATTTATCACTTCAGGCGATCATGATTTAACTGAAAATATAATTCATTTAGTTTTAGCAAGGACCCCTGATGCGCCTGCAGGAACTAAGGGAATTAGTTTATTTTTAGTTCCTAAATTAATTGTTAATGATGATGGTTCGGTGGGCTCTAGAAATGGAGTTAATACTGGATCAATAGAGTCTAAAATGGGAATTAAAGGTTCTCCAACTTGTGTTTTAAATTTTGATAATTCTATAGGATATATGATAGGTGCTGAGAATAAGGGTTTAAATTCTATGTTTACTATGATGAACCTAGAAAGAATAGTAGTTGGAATTCAAGGTCTTGGAATTTCAGAAACAGCTTATCAAAATGCTTTGGCTTACGCAAAAGAGAGAAAACAAGGAAAGGCAAATAATAATAAGACCAACGAAACTGATTTTATAATAAAACATGCAGACATAAGAAGAAGCCTGATGAATATGAGATCTATTATAGAGGGGGAAAGGGGCCTTGCTTTTTGGCTATCACAACAAGTAGATGTTAGCTTAAACCATTCAGACGAAAAAATAAAAAAATCAGCTGCCGATATAGTTTCATTAATGACTCCTGTAATTAAATCTTTTTTTACTGATATGGGAATGGAAATAACAAATGAAACAATTCAAATATTTGGAGGATACGGTTATACGAAAGATCAAGGAATTGAACAGTTATTTAGAGATAATAGAATAACACCGATTTATGAAGGAACAAATTCAGTTCAAGCAATAGATTTAGTCTATAGAAAGATTTTAAACAGCAAAATTTTAGAAGAATATATTTCACAAATTGATGAGGAAATTAAAAATTGTAAAGATAATAAAGATTTAGATTTATTTTTGGAAAGAGTTTTAAAATACAAAGAGATTCTTATAAATTTTACATCTTGGTTAAAAACAAAACAGTCAATATCTAAAGATGATATAAGCTCAGCTTGCAATGATTATTTAAAAGTTCTCGGATATGTTTCTTTATCATATTCATGGTTAAGAATGTTAAGAGTCAGTTATGAAAAAATGAGTACCAATAAGTCTTTTTTTGAAGAAAAAATTAATACTGGAAAATATTATTTTGATAAAATTCTGCCTAGAGCTGAGAGTCATTATATTGCTGGCATAACTGGAAGCGAATCTACAATGAAAGCAAATTTTAATTAAATGAGTAATTACGATAAAAATCTTGAAAAAAATAATGCAAATTATGTAGCACTTACACCTCTTTCTTTTTTAGAAAGAACTAAAGATATCTATCCAAACTATGAAGCAATAATATATGAGAGTAGAAAATATACTTGGAAAGATGTTTACAATAGATGTGTAAAATTTGCTAGCGCTTTAGATAAAATTGGAATTAAAACTGGTGATACCGTTTCTATAATGGCATTTAATACTCCAGAAATATTTGAAGCTCACTATTCAATTCCAATGGCTGGAGCTGTAATAAATGCAATAAATACTAGATTAGACTCAAATACGATAAGTTATATTTTAAACCATAGTGATGCAAAAGTTTTAATAGTGGACAGACAATTTCACGAAATTATTAATAAGGCTTTAAAAAATGTAAAAAATAAAATTACTATAATAGATATAAATGATAAAGATGTAGATAATTCAAAATTCAAACAAATAGGTAAACTTGAGTACGAAAGTTTTTTAAACACTGGAGATATTAATTTTAAATGGAAAAAGCCAACTGATGAATGGCAAGCTATTTCACTAGGCTATACATCCGGAACTACAGGGAATCCTAAAGGAGTAGTTTATCACCACAGAGGTTCTTATTTAATGGCCACAGGAAGCATAACTGCATGGAACATGCCAAATAAATTAAATTTTCTATATACTGTTCCAATGTTTCATTGCAATGGTTGGTGTTATCCTTGGACATTAGCAATGTTGCATGCCCGTATAGTCTGTCTCAGAAATATAGATGTCAAAAAAATTTTTGAATTAATAGATAAATATGACGTTACTCATTTTGGGGGTGCTCCAATAGTTTTAAATATGCTTGCTAATGCTCCAAAAGAAGATCAGAAAAAATTAAAAAGAAAAGTAAATGTTTTAACTGCGGGGGCTCCTCCACCAAGTATTATTTTTGAAAAAATGGATTCTTTAGGTTTTGATGTTATGCATGTTTATGGTTTAACAGAAACTTACGGACATATACTGCAATGTGCTTGGAATGAAGAATGGAATAATTTAGAAAAAAATGTAAAAAATGAAATTAAAGCTAGACAAGGTGTTAGATATCCAAATACAGAAGAAACTGTTGTAATGGATCCTAAAACAATGAGTCCTGTTCCAAAAGATGGAAAAACAATGGGAGAAATCATGATTAGAGGAAATGTAGTAATGAAAGGTTACTACAAAGATAAAGATGCTACTGAAAAAGCTATGGCCAATGGTTGGTTCCATTCAGGAGATTTGGCTGTAACACATCCTAACGGGTATATAAAGATTCAAGATAGATCTAAAGATATAATAATTTCAGGTGGAGAAAATATTTCTTCAATAGAGATAGAAAACACAATCACAAAACACCCTTCAGTATCTTTAGCTGCCGTAGTTGCTAAACCTGACGAAAAGTGGGGAGAAACACCTTGTGCATTTGTTGAGTTAATAAAAAACAAAACGGCTACTGAAAAGGAAATTATAGATTTTTGTAGAAAAACTTTAGCAGGATTTAAATTGCCTAAAAAAGTAATTTTTTCTGATTTACCAAAAACCTCAACAGGAAAAATTCAGAAATTTGAACTTAGAAAAAAAGCTAAAGAGCTAAATTAATTTTTAAAATGTCCAAAATATCAATTGATCTAATTTGGAAACTTGATGATGGAAAAATGTCTCCAGGAAAATATTCTAATCAACATGAAATAGTTTTTACCCCTAATATAAAAATTAAAGCTGATTCAGCTCCAGATTGGAAAGGAAGTGAATTAAATAGCAATCCTGAGCAAACTTTAGCTGCTTCTTTAAGTAGCTGTCACATGATGACATTTTTAGCATTAGCTGCAAAAATGGGTTGGCCAGTAAAAAGTTATAAAGACAATGCTGTAGCTACACTTGGAAAAAATTCAAAAGGTCAAATTTCAGTAATTAAAATAGAACTAAACCCAAAAGTAGAATTTACTGATGGATTTCACGTTGAACCTGTTGAAATGGCAAAAATTCAAGATAGAGCTCATAGATATTGTTTTATTGCCAATTCGCTTTCTAGTGAGGTTAAAGTTTTAATAAATTAAATTATATGAGTTTTAAAAGAAATAATAGCATATTAAAAAACACACTTAGTAAAGAAGGAGTTATGCGTTTAATTTTAAATAACCCAAATAGTCACAATGTTTTGTCTGAAGTGATGATGGAAAATATACAAATATCTTTAGATGAAGCGAAAAATGATAATAAAACAAGAGTAATTATCATCTCTGCTGAGGGACCTACATTTTCAGCTGGTCACGATTTAAAAGAATTAAAGTCTGCTCGTCAAAATTCAGATAAAGGAAAAAAATATTTTAAAAAGATAATGCAGAAGTGTTCAAAAATGATGCAATCTATAGTTAAAAATCCAAAACCTATTATTGCAGAAGTATCAGGTGTTGCAACAGCAGCTGGCTGTCAACTGGTTGCAAGCTGCGATTTAGCTTACGCAGGACCTTCGGCTAAATTTGCTACACCTGGTGTTAATATTGGTCTATTTTGTTCTACACCAATGGTGGCTTTATCCAGAAATATATCAAATAAACATTCTATGGAAATGCTTTTGACTGGCGATCTAATCTCATCTGATAAAGCTGTTAAAATTGGACTAATTAACGAAATGGTTACCGAAGATGTTCTTCAAAATTTTGTTTTGGAAAAAGCATTAAAAATATCTAAAAAATCATCTATGACTTTAAAAATCGGAAAAGAAGCTTTTTATAATCAAATAGATATGACTTTATCAGAAGCTTATGATTATGCTTCTAATGTTATGGTTGAAAATATGCTTAGATTTGATGCAGATGAGGGAATAGATGCATTTATAACAAAACGTAAACCTAAATGGCAAGACAAGTAGATTTTGTCAATGAAAAATATATCTAAGGAAACTAATTGATTATAAATATTGACAACAAAGAAGTCTTCGCCTCTGACTCTGGAAGACCTTTAAATAAAAAAAAACATACTATTATACTTATTCATGGTAGTGGTCTTTCTCATATAGTTTGGTCTTTAACTGAACAATATTTATCAAATCAAGATTACAACGTTTTAGCATTAGATTTACCAGGCCACGGAAACTCTAAAGGTGACTGTTTAAGCTCCATAGAAGATATAGCCGAATGGTTAGAAAAAATAATTAACAAAATTGAAATAGATGATTTTTCAATCTTAGGACATTCACAAGGATGCCTGATAGCATTGGAGTATGCTTTTAAATATCCTGAAAAAGCAAAAAATTTAATTTTTATTGGTGGATCTTATAAAATCCCGGTTAATCAAGATCTTATTGACTTAGCAAAAGGCGGAAGCATGAAAGCTATTAATTTAATGATGAAGTGGGGATATGGAGATTCGAAAAGATTTATAGGCGGCAACCCCGTACAAAAAATAATAAATTCATCTAGAGAAGTAAGTGATATTTTAGCTATTGATTTAATTGCTTGTAACAATTACAAAAATGGAGTCAAGGCTGCAAAAGCAATTAACTGTCCAACTTTATTTATATTTGGTGAAATTGACAAAATGATTACACTTAATAAGGGAAAGGAATTTTCAGATCTAGTTTCAAATTCTAAAACTCATGTTATAAAAAATTGTGGACACATGATAATGTTTGAAAATGCTTTTGAAATGAGGGAAAAAATTGTTGACTTTTTAAAAAAATGAAAAAATTTTTTATTACAAAAAATAGAAGGCTAAGAAGCACACCATTTGCATCTAGATTAGAAAAGCAAGGTTTAAAAAGTTATACTATTTATAATCACATGTTTTTGCCTACAGCTTTTAACTCTTTAGAAGAGGATTACTTTCATTTAAGAGAACATGTTCAAATTTGGGATGTCTCAGTGCAAAGGGCAATTGAAATTTCAGGCAAAGATTCATCAAAACTAGTTCAATTAATGACTTGCAGAGATCTATCTAAATCAAAAGCAGGCGTTTGTTATTATTCACCTTTAGTAGACTCGAATGGAAATTTAATTAACGATCCACTTATTTATAAATTAAACGAAAATAAATGGAGAATATGTATTGCAGACTCAGATGTAATTTTGTTCGCCAAAGGCATATCTTCTGTGCAAAATATGAATGTAGATATTATTGAAGCAAAAATTGATACATTGGCAGTTCAAGGACCTAAATCTCTAAAATTGATGGAAAAAGTATTTGGAGAAGAAATAAAAGAACTTAAATTTTTTAAATTTGATTTTTATGAATTTGATGGAATAAAATTTTTAATTTCAAGATCTGGTTATTCAAAACAGAGCGGTTATGAAATTCACGTTGAAAATATAGACTCAGGTTTAAAACTATATGATTATTTTTTTAAGATAGGTGAAGAACTTAATGTAAAACCTGGTTCTCCAAATTTAATAGAAAGAATAGAAGGTGGGTTGCTTTCATATGGTAATGATATGGACATAGGAGACAATCCATTTGAATGTGGTTTTGATAAATATATAAACTTAGAATCTGACATAATGTTTTTGGGAAAAGAGAAATTAAAAAAGATTAAACAAAAGGGTATCAAAAGAAAATTAATGGGTGTAAAAATCGAGGCTAAAGAAATAGATTTAACTGAAGAGATAAAGATGTTTAACAACGAAAATAAAGAAATAGGCCAACTTAGATCCGCAGGATTTTCTCCAAGATTTAAAAAGATAGTTGGAATAGCAATGGTTCAAAAGGGATTTTGGGCAACTTCCCAAAAATTTAAAATAAATATTGATGGAAATTATTTTACAGGAGAAATTTGTAGTTTACCAATTTTATAGATTATGAAAAAAGCTAAGATTTATATCCCTACAAAAACAGCCATGCAATCGGGTAGGGGCAAGCTTAAAAAATGGATTTTAGAATTTGAAACAAAAGACCCAACTATAAATCCAATGATGGGTTGGGAGTCCTCAAATGATACTATGGGAGAAGTTAAATTAGAATTTCCTAACAAGGAAAAAGCTATAGAGTATGCTAAACAAAACAACATAAATTTTACTATTATTGAACCTAAACCTAGAAAGTTTGTAATTAAATCCTATGCGGATAATTTTACTAAAAATTAGTTATGTGGCGTAGTTTTTTTACTGAAAAAAAATGGTTATTATGGTCGTGGGGTGGGGCACTTTTTATTTTTTTATCATTACTTTCACAAACCTGGATCGATGTTAAAATTAATGAGTGGTACAAAGGTTTTTATGATTTACTACAAAAAGCAACAGAAAGAGATATATCAGAGTTTTATGATGGGCTAATTCTCTTTATGAAATTAGCTATTCCATACGTCATTATTTACACAATAACTAACTATTTTACTCGACTCTGGGCTTTTAGATGGAGAGAGGCAATGACTTTTTCTTATATGCCATATTGGAGAGCTGTTGATGCCAAAGTTGAGGGTGCTTCACAAAGAATACAAGAAGACTGTATGAATTTTGCAAAAATTGTTGAAAGTTTAGGCTTACAAGTTGTTAGAGCAATAATGTTATTAATTGCTTTTATACCCATTTTATGGGGCTTATCTTCTAATGTAGTAATTCCTTTTTTTAAGGATATTAGCGGATCATTGGTTTGGGTTTCTTTGACTGCTAGTTTGGGAGGATTAGTAATTAGCTGGTTGGTTGGAATAAAATTACCAGGTTTAGAATATAATAATCAAAAAGTTGAAGCTGCTTTCCGTAAAGAATTAGTCTACGGAGAAGATGATAGGGACAATTACGTAAGACCGCCTACAATTCTTCAATTATTTACAGGAATAAAATTTAATTACCATAGATTATTTTTACATTATGGTTACTTTGATCTCTGGTTAATAATGTATAACCAGTCAATGATAATTGTTCCATATGTATTAATGGGCCCTGGATTATTTACTGGAGCTATGACTTTAGGTGTTCTAATTCAAACTTCTAGCGCTTTTAGAGAAGTACAAGGCAGTTTTTCATTATTCCTTCAAAATTGGACCAGAATTACAGAATTGAGATCTATCTATAAACGTCTAATGGAATTTGAAAGCGCCATTAACTTTCAAAATAAAAAACGAAAAAAGTTAGCAAAAGCTAAATCTTAATGGAACTATATATAAAGCTTTTTGAAGTACTCTTTCCTGTATTCTTTATTGTGGGTATTGGTTATTTTCTAGGTAAAAAAAGTCCAAAAATAGATACAAAATTCATTACTAATTATTCGGCAAATTTTGGTACCCCAGCATTGATTATTTTTGGAGTTATGTCTTCAGGTGTTACGTACTCCATGTTTGCAAATTATTTTATCTACTGGTTAATAGCTATGTTTGTTTTTGGAGCGGTTGGAATTATATTCTTAATTTTAATGAAAAAAGATTATTTCATGGAATTACCTCCATTTATTCTACCAAATACAGGAAATATGGGAATTCCAATTTGTCTTTTTGCTTATGGAGTATCTGGTATGGGTATTGCTGCTGCTATCTCAGCTGTAATTGTCCTTTTACACTTTACCCTAAATATATTTTTGGCTAGCAAAAAATTTGATGTTATGATTATTGCAAAAAGTCCTTCGTTTTATGCAATCTTAATTACAGTTATTTTTTTATATTTTGATATAGGGGCACCTACATTTGTCTTAAATACAGTTATGCTTTTAGGTTATGCTATGATTGTACTTATACTGATGTCTTTAGGTATAGCCCTTACTCAATTAAAGGTTTTCTCATTAAAACATTCGATAATCTCTTCAATTGGAAGAGTAATTATTGGTCCTATTGTAGGCTTTATTATTATAAAGCTATTTAATCTAACCGGATACGCTGCTGGCGTTTTACTGATCCAATCATCTATGCCTAGTGCTATTTTGACTTATTTAATAGCTTCAATGTATTCACCAAAGAAGGTTATAGATAGTATTGCTAGTACTGTTGTAGTTTCTACTCTCATGTCTATAATAACAGTTCCTATAACTGTTTTTATTGCCCTCAAGTACTTTGCTTAAATAGAGAAGAGAATAGGGCTGAGTAATAGTTAATAATAAACTTTAATAATAAGCTCTATATTATTGTTTTTATTAGATTATTTTTATTATCTAAAGAATTTTTTCACACATAAAACATTTATTAACAAATTATTGCTAGAAACTAATAGTATCAATGAAAATAGATCAAAAAAAAGCAATAAAATCAATAAAACTAGACCGATCTATAACCCATTAATGGCAATACTTTTAGAGCATTGCAGTATAGGAATATAGCGTTTAAACGGCCGTAGATAGGGTTCTTTTAAGCGAGCATGCTAAGTAGGCACAACTAGAAGGGGAATGAGTGAATAAACCACAACATATTGTTAATATAAGCTATAATCGTTAGTATTATTGATTTTTTTGACTATTTTTGTTGTATTTTCCATGACTTTTAGCGCCTTTGTTGGGCCCTACAAAAATCAATGTCCAAGCAGGTTTTTCATCATTTAGTTTGAGGCTATGCCTGTCTTCTGCTTTTTTAAAGCCTATATAACCTGGTTTTCTTGAATAAGAGCCCTTTTTAGTAGTTTCGACATAACCTCCAGCTAGAATCACTGTTATATATGACCAATAATGGTCATGGAGGTCTCCTAAATCACTTTTTAATATTTTATGTATAAAAATATTAAATGGAAACCATTTAGGCCTTTTTCTAAACAACGGATAGTATCTAATCATGAAAGGTTCTGCTTTATCGTAGTCAGGCCAACTAGGTCCTCGGTCCATAATAACTCTTTTACGATCTTTAAAAAACATTTTCATAATTTATTGTTTAAATTCTAAAACTCAAATTATTTATTTTTCAATTTCTATTTGTGGTTGACAAACTTTTTATCATATTGTATATTTCCGATAATTAATGGTTATCGGAAAATGTGATGAATAATTTAATTACTGACTTAAAAAGTTTAGAGCTGGAAACATTAAAGAATCTTAGACAGTCAAAGTCTGAGAACACTCTAAGAGCTTATAAATCCGATTATAAGGATTTCGCAGCTTTCTGCGTAAAGAATGGATTTAGTTCAATGCCCACAGAACCAAAAATATTAGCTTTATACTTAACTCACCTTTCAACAAATAGTAAATTTAGCACTTTAAAACGAAGAATTGCCTCTATAAGTGTGGTTCATAAGCTAAAAGGTCACTATATTGATACTAAGCATCCATTGATTATGGAAAATCTTCTAGGAATAAAAAGACTCAAAGGCAGTCATCAGAAAGCTAAAAAACCTATATTAATCAATGATTTAAAACTTATAGTTAAAGCAATAAATGAATCTAAAGAAAAATACATAAAAAAATTAAGAGACAAAACTATATTTTTAGTAGGGTTTTCAGGAGGGTTTAGGAGGTCAGAATTAGTCTCAATTGAATATGAAAACTTAGATTTTGTAAGTGAAGGTGTTAAAATATTTATAAAAAGATCAAAAACAGACCAGTCAGGAGAAGGGATGGTCAAAGCAATCCCCTATTTCGATAATGAGGAATTTTGTCCAGTTAAGAGTTTAAAACTATGGATAACACAATCTAACATAAGCACTGGCAAGATATTTGATATATCAGACAAAAGTGTAGCTTTAATAATAAAGAAATACACGAACTTAGCTGGTTTAGACTCTGAAAAATACGCGGGACATAGTCTTAGATCAGGTTTTGCGACTAGTACAGCTGAGTCCGGAGCAGAAGAAAGAAATATAATGGCAATGACAGGCCATAAAACTTCACAAATGGTTAGAAGATATATAAAAGAAGCAAATTTATTTAAAAATAATGCTTTGAATAAAATAAAAATTTAAATTAATTAGTTATTTTTAGATTTAAAACGAAATAATAAATGAAAAAAAAGGGAAATTTTGCATTTAAATAAATCTAAAAAATAAGAAAAGTTTTTATCTGGTTCATTCAGCGGTCCATTAAAATCTTCATTAGATCTTAGATAATGTTTTTTAAAGAATTTAATACTTATGCCCCACTTAAGTAAAAATGTTTTTGCACCATTGTTCCAAGCTTTTTTCCTTAAAGATAAAGATGAAAAATGATAAACTCTACAATCTCCTAGTCCTTTAAAAAGTCGTACACCAATATTCCAAAGTTTTAAGTTAAAATCAGGATCAGACCCAAGTCCTGGAGAAAATTCTTCACTAAACCCATTTACTTTGTTCCATGTTTTAAGTGGTATTAAAGAAGGTTGCCAATGAGTGCCTTGAAAATTTTTAAATTTGATATTTGGTAATTCTTTAAGTAGTTTTGCTTCATCAAATTCTTCAATATTCTTACCACAATTTAAATTTATATAAGAGTCAAAAGGCTGCACCATTGTTCCAGATAAAAAAAAATCAGAATTTTCAGGTATTTTTTTTAATTCAGATGTAAAAACTTTATCCCAGTCTGGACAAAAATACATATCATCATGAGCTAAAACTATATATTTTGAAGTAGAAAGTTTTACAGCCTCATTAAAGGCAACACAAACACCAGAATTAATTTTACTATAAGAAAATTTTAATTGCTCATTTTTGACTAAGTCTAAAGTACCGTCTATCCCCTCATTTACATGAACAATAATTTCATGATTGTATTTAGAGTTTTCTTTAAGGCTTTTTAAACATAATTTGAAATAATTAAGATTATTAAAAGTTGGTATAATTACTGAGAACATCAATTTTCCCAAATGGGGCTTTTTTTATCACGTATCTCAAAAGTCTTATTAATTATAAAATTGGCAACTAACGTAGAGTTAAAATACCTTAAATATTTTTCTTTTCCTTTTCTTCCAATAAGTTTTCTCAGTTTTTCATCTCTTGATATTTTTGCTATTTTTTCTGATAAGTCTTCAACATTTTTATAAAAAACCATCTCATCATCTTTAAAAAAATCTTTATAACCAGTTTTTTCATCTATAAGGGTAACTAAACCATTGCCAATAATTTGAGTTATTCTATCACTGCTATAATATTTAATAGGCTCTCCCCTGCTTAGATTTAAGCCCATTTTAGAATTAGATATTGTTTTGAAATAGTGGTCTGCCCAAATAGGCTGGACTTTTTTTAGGCCATAAACATCAAATTTAATATTTTTTGTAATTTCCATTAACTTTTCTATAAATTTTGCGCGTTCGTCAAATTTCCCTGATTTTAACACACCTCTATGAACTCCATGACTAAGAGCGAAAAAAACATCCATATTACAGTTTTTATTAAAATTGTTTAAAATTTCGAAAGATGAATCACTAGGATTAGGGATAAAATAATTTCTTTTATTTCTAGGCAAAAAATCCAAAACATCTGGGCTAGTAGTTAAAAAATTTGAGTCAGTAAACTGAATTTTATTTAATACCCTGTCTCTATTTCTAAAATAATCAGGTCCTTTTTTATTTAAAGGATCTAAAAACCATTGGGATATTCTAAGAGAAGGATAATCATCTCTTAACTCTCCTAACGTTTCTGATGAAATTGAATCTGCATGTCCTAAAATTATTAAATCTGGTTTATAATTATAACAAGTTTTTTTTAATTTATCGTTTAAACTTTTGGAACCTTTTAAATCATTAATACTTTTATAATATTTAAGTATATCTCTATCACTAAATTCTAAAATACTGTGTCCTAATCTTATAAATCCATTATTCAATCTTCTTCCCGTATTAAAAAATAATCTTCCATCATGTCTTTCATTGAAATTTGTAACATGAAGTATCCTAAGTTTCTTATTCTTTTTAAGATTAAAAAAATTGATATTACTTTTTAATCTTTCACTTCTATAAGTATCTATTAAATTTGAAACAAATTTATTTGTTAGATAAAAATTTTTATACGATAATTTCTGAAGATTTTTTCTTCTTTTTACATTTATTATCAAACTTCTTATCTCTTTATATAGTTCAGCAATAGTCAAATTTTTTAAAATTACACCATCAGTAATTGTTTCTGGCAATCCACCTTTGTTACTAATTATCACTGCACAGCCGTTTGAAGATGCTTCAAGACTAGTTCTTCCGAAGGGTTCCTCCCATCTAGAACATACAATAGCAATACTAGTTTTTTTATAAATTCTTAAAACTTTTTTGTGTTCCAAAAATCCAAATATTCTTAGATTCTTATGGTTGAAAGAAATTTTATCTCTTAATTCATCACCTATGACACAAGCTTTCCAGTCTTTAAATTTGTCTAGAATTTTAATTACAGCTTTTCCAAAAAGATCGTAACCTTTAGATTTATTTAATTTGCCTACAAAAGTAATTAAATTATCTTTTTTGTTTATATTTATCTTACCTTTTTTTGCTGATTGAAAGATTACAACTAATTTGTCACTATTTACAAATTTGTTTTGCATACCTTCGAGGAATCTCTTTTTTGACCAATTGCTATTAAATAAAATTTTTGAGGTATTTTTTAAAAGAAAATTTCTTTCTTGAATAGATTTTGATCCATTCATTGTTAAAGGATCGTTATGAAAATATAAAAAATAATTTCTTTTGCCAATTAAAGAAAAAAGATCATGTAGATAGTTTGGTCGATTATGAATTTCTATTAGATCTGATTGATTTTTTTGCTCAATTTTTGAAAATTCTTTAATATATTTTTTGCTTTGGCTTGAAAATCTTATTTTGCTAAGAGGAATATTATAATATTTGCTTTTAAATGTTTTTTTAAAATCTGTATTTCCATAAACTGTAATATTTTTTTTAAATTTGCTTATATTTACTGTATCGTTAACAAATAAAGATACTGCCCCTGGATATATTGGAGAATAATTTTCTTTGTATGGTAATAAAACTGAAATTTTCATAATTGCTTATTTTTAATCCTATTTCTTAGAGTTCTATTTTTCTTTATATAATATTCTCTAGAAATTGCTTTAGTTTTTGAGCTCAATTTTTCCTTATAAATAACTCTCCATTTTCTTCCCCTTGTAAATTTTGCTCCTTTTCCAGAATTATGTAATCTGATTCTGTTGGATAGATTCTTAGTATACCCAACGTAGGTAACTGATTTTTTTCCTAAAGATTTGAGCATATATACACAATAGCCCATTAATTTTAATTAATGCCTAGATGCGTATATTTTATATTTAGATAATCTTTGATAGCCATGGAACCACCCTCTCTTCCATATCCAGTTTGTTTAATTCCGCCAAAAGGAGCCTCTGGAAGTGCAATTACGGCTGTATTTACTGCTACAGTGCCTGTTTCTATTAATTCAGATGCTTTATGAGCTTTTTCTAAATTATTAGTATAGATGTAGCTAGCTAAACCTAAATCATTATTATTAGCTCTCTTCATAACTTCATCTAAACTTTTAAACGATAGAATAGGAATTAATGGTCCAAAAGGTTCTTGGTGCATAATAGTAAAATTATCTTTGATATTGTCAAATATTGTAGGTTCATAAAAATAACCTTTGTTGAATCCAGACGGCTTTCTGCCTCCACAAAGAACTTTTGCACCTTCTTTTTTTGTAGTTTCAACTAAAGCCTCTACCTCTTCTAATCTTTTTTTTGTGGTTAAGGGTCCCAAAATAGTGCCTTTATCCATACCATTTCCAATTTTAAGTTTTTTTGTTTTTTCTACCATAAGTTTTGTAAAATCATTTTTTTTACTTTCGTGAACATAGAATCTGCTGGGTGAAATACATACTTGACCATTATTTCTAAATTTAGCAAAAATAGCCATGTCCGTTACTTTTTCCAAATCTACATCATCAAAAACTATAAAGGGTGAATGACCACTTAATTCCATTGTAACTCTTTGAACTTTATCTGCAGCCTTTTTTAATATAATTTTTCCAACACGTGTTGAACCAGTTATTGAAACTTTTTTAATAATGTCAGATGAAAGCAATTGATCAGAAATATATGCCGGATCACCAGATAAAAGATTAACTACACCTGGTGGAACGCCAGCTTCTTTGCAAATATCAACTAGTTCCATGACAGCTCCTGGAGTAATAACATCTGGCTTAACAATTACAGAACATCCTGCAGATAAAGCTGTGGATATTTTTCTTGATGCAAGTGTTATTGGAAAATTCCAAGGAACTAAAGCAGCTACCACTCCTACTGGTTGATAATAAACATGTATTCTAGTATTAGGAAGTCTGCCTTGTAATGTTTCACCATAAATTCTTTTAGACTCTTCTGAACTCCATTCAAAAATATCTGCGGATCCAGCTGACTCAGCAACACCCTCTGCCAAAGGCTTTCCAACTTCTAAAGTCAGCCACTTAGACAAAACATCAGTTTTTTTTCTCATTAAATCAGAAATTTTTCTTATTACTTTTGATCTTTCCCAAGGCGAAGTATTTTTCCAAATTTCAAAACCTTTTTGAGCGGATTTAAGAGCTAAATCTATATCTTTTTTGCTAGCTTTAGATGCTTTTCCAATTATTTCTTCAGTTGCGGGATTAATTACATCATAGGTTTCCCCGCCTGATGATTTTTGCCATTTACCATTAATAAATTGACCAAATTTATCGTACATATCTATTCACTCTTATAAGGTTTAACCTTATGATTTTGCTCTCCAAGTTTATCAATTCCAAGTTTTACTTCCTCGCCTCCCTTTAAAAAGACAGGAGGATTCATATTTTCACCAACTCCCGGAGGTGTTCCGGTGCAACAAATATCTCCTGGATGAAGGCTCATACAATGACTCATATAGGAAACCAGAGATTTAATACCAAATATCATTTCCTTAGTGTTTCCAGACTGCATTCTTTTACCGTTCACATCTAAATACATGTTTAAATTTTGAAAATTAGGGAGTTCATCTGCGGTTAATATATATGGTCCAATAGGCCCAAATGTGTCAAAACCTTTGCCTTTATCCCAAGTAAGGCCTTTATTTTTCTGAAAATGTCTCTCGCTAATATCATTTACAAGAAAGAATCCTAGAACATGATCTAAAGCCTTATCTTCAGAAACATACAAAGCTTTTTTTCCTATGACAAAACCTAATTCTACTTCCCAGTCTGTATGATTTGAGTTTCTTGGTACAACAATATCATCGTTGGGTCCTGTAACACAATTTGTAAATTTAGAAAAAATAATCGGTTCTTTTGGAATAGGTAAATTTTGTTCTTCCGCATGATCTTTAAAGTTTAATCCAATACCAATAAATTTTGAAGGTTTAGAAACACATGCTCCTATTCTATCTTTCGAATTTAATATTGGTAATTTTGAAATATCTACTCCTTTAATTTTTTTAATAGTTTCAAAATTTAGTGTATCTGGATTAAAATCATTGATTATTGAAGATAGGTCTCTATAATTATTATCTTTATCTATAATTGCCGGTTTTTCATTATTTGGTTTTCCGATTCTACAAAATTTCATTTTCCCTTTCTAATAAGTTGCTCGTCCACCGCTTAAATCAAATACACCAGCTGTGGAAAAAGAATTTTCCTCACTTACTAACCAAGATACTAAAGATGCTAATTCTTCAACTTTAGCAAATCTATTTCTTGGAATCTTAGATAGCATATAATCAATATGCTCTTTTGTCATCTGATCAAATATTCTTGTTTTAGCTGCTGCTGGTGTAACGCAGTTAACTGCTATATTTTTGTCAGCTAATTCTTTTCCTAATGATTTTGTTAATCCAATTACTCCAGCTTTAGCTGTACTATAGGCAGACGCGTTAGGATTTCCTTCTTTTCCAGCTATAGAAGAAATATTAACTATTCTTCCATAATTGTTCTTAATCATAAATGGAACAACAGCTTTACAGCAATAAAAAGTTGCATTTAAATCTAAATTCATAACTTTTTCCCATTCTTCAACGGGATATTCCCAAACTTTAGCATTCATCCCTGTTATTCCTGCATTGTTTACAAAAATGTCAATTTTTTTGTGTTTAGATTCAATTTCATTAAGATTTTCTTTAATACTAGAATAGTCAGTTACATCCACATTCTGATAAAAACATTTTTTTGAATTTATTTCCTGTAAGGATTTCTCTGCTGCATTTTTGTCTATATCCCAAATAATAACATTCGCTCCAGACTCGATAAATTTTTTACATATTGCTAATCCAAAACCCTGAGCTCCGCCTGTTACAATGGCTATCTTATTGGATAGATTAATTTTGTTCATTTTTTTTTCTATTTATTAAAGGAAATAATAGTGCAATTAAAGCTAAAATAAAAAAAGTTAAAGCAATAGGTCTAGTTAAAAACATCAGCCAATTCCCATCAAAAATAACTAAAGATTGTCTTAGTGTTCCTTCTACTAGCTCACCTAGTATTAAACCTATAATTACGGGTACTACAGAAAAACCATATCTTCTCATAAAAAAACCTAAAACGCCAAAAAACAACATTATCCAAACATCCGTTAAAGATTGACTTAATGAATAAGTTCCACAAACAGATACTGCGAATATCATTGGCCATAGCAATCTGTTTGGAACAAGAGTAATTCTAGCAAAGATTTTTGCTCCAAAAAAACCAAGTATAAAAAATAAAATATTAGCAACCAACATTGCACCAAATATTCCATAAAGAAAATCTGGTTGTTCTCTAAATAAAGAAGGGCCAGGTCTAACGCCATGAATAATTAAACCTGTTAATATTACTGCAGTAGTTGCACTACCTGGAATTCCTAAGGCTAAAGTAGGTACCATTGCACCCCCTGTTGCAGCATTATTTGCAGCTTCTGCCCCTGCTACTCCTTCTATTGAACCTTTTCCAAAATCCTGAGGATTCTTTGACCATCTTTTTGCTTCAGAATAACCTATTAATGAAGCAACTGTTCCACCTTCTGCAGGAAGCACACCTATGAAAGAACCGATTCCAGAAGATCTTAAAATTGTCTTCCAAGTTAGTTTGTAATCGTCAATAGTAGGAAGCTTTACAGCTTTTAGTGCCACTCTATTAAATATCTGTTTTAATAAAGTTGACTGAATTAACATTTCACTCATTGCAAATAATCCAACAACAACTGGTATAAAACCAATTCCTTCAGTTAATTCATTTATTCCAAATGTAAATCTGTCAATAGAAGTCATAAAATCTTTTCCTACAGTGGAAATTAAAATACCGAAAGCACCAGCAATCAAATTTTTAATTGGACTACCTTCCCCAATAGAGGCCAGCATCGTCAATCCAAAAATTGCAAGTGCAAAATACTCAGGTTGACCAAACTCATAAGCAAGCTTAGCTAAAAGAGGTGCAAAAAAAACAAGAACAATAACACTAAATATTCCTCCGAATGTGCTTGAAACAGTTGCCATACCAAGGGCTCTGCCAGCCTCTCCCTTTTGTGCTAAAGGATAACCATCTAAGCAAGTTGCTGCCGCTGCAGGAGTTCCTGGAGTATTAATTAAAACAGCAGTGATAGCCCCTCCATAGGTACCAGCACAATAAATTGCAGTGAGAAGAACAATGGCAGATAAAGGATCTAATGTCATAGTAAAAGGCAAAATTAATGCCCCTCCTGTAGTTGGTCCTAAACCAGGAAGAACACCTAAAATTAAACCAAAAACTGTTCCTAGAAAAAGCACAACAAATAATTTTGTACTTAGTAAGGGAGCAAACATTAAATAAAAATTTTCCATGTTAACTATAATAAAGATTTGTTATTATTCCTCCTGGAAATCTTAATCCTAGTATTGTTTCAAAAAAAATGAAAACAATGATAGGAAATAATATACTTACCATTAATAAAAAAAGTATCTTCCTTTCACCCCAAAAATAAGAAATTAAAAAAGATAAAGATCCAATAGCTAAGAAAAAATCAATAAATTTAGCTATCAAAACAAATAAAATAAGAACAAAAAGCGTTATGAAGAAAGGCTTGTCTAAATTTTTATTTTTTTTCCATGGAGTTTTAAAAGATAAATAATAAACTAAACAAGTTAACAAAATTATTAAAATCAACAATATCTTTGGAAAAGTAGCTGGTTGAATTCCCCTATTCAAAATTGGAGGAACTTCATCAAATGTAAAAGTTATAATAAAGGCAAAGATTGAAAAAAATAAAATTACGAAACAAGCTTTAAATTCAGTGCTAAAAAAAAGGGACGAATTTGACTTCGTCCCTTGTTTTTTTGTATCGTGCTTCATCTTATTGACTCTGCACGTTATAATTATTTAATGTATCCTAAAGCTTTTAACTGAGCAGTCATTTCTTTAAGCATACTTTCCATTTGTTTTCCCCACTCATCTGCCCCTACTACACTAGTTTGATCTAATCCAATTTCTGTTAAGAAATTCTTATAGTAGTTGTGACTCATAGCTTTTAACATTCCTGCTTCTAATGTTTTAACCCTATCAGCTGGTGCACCTTTTTTAGTTACAAATCCACGAACTGTAGAAAGAGCAACGTCAATACCTAGCTCTTTTGCAGTTGGAACATTGCTAAGTTTTTGCATTCTATTATTTGCTAAAACTACTGAAACGCAAAGTTTACCTTCGTTAATTTCTGTTAATGCTTCCCCAAGATTAAGAACGCCAACATCAATATCTCCTTTAATTAAATTGGTTTTTATTGGAGCAACACCTTTGTAAGCAACTATTTTAGGAGTCTTTAATCCACCTTTTTTTGTAAAAGCAATTGCACTTACATCGTCAATACCACCTGTGTGAGTAGTACCGTAAGACAAAGCTTTTTTCTTTTGTGTAGATACAAACTTTTTCGCATCTTTAATATCTTCTTTGCAATTAACCACAAATAATTGAGGATCATCTGTTCCTCTAGCTAAAGGTTGCATGTCACTTAACTTAACTTTTGTCTTTCCTAAAGCCATTGAAACGGCATGACCAGTAGTCCAAGTTAAAGTGTGTTGACCATCTGCGGGTAAGCTCATCATGTAGTCCATAGAAGCGGCTCCACCACCACCTTTTTTATTAACTAATTGCATATCTTGTTTAAGAACTCTTCTTGCTCTAAGCAACATCATTCTAGTAGTAACGTCTGTACCACCACCAAAACCAGCATGTGTTATTGCTTGAATTGCTTGATCAGCTGATGCAATTGAGCTTAAAAATGGAACTTCCACTATTAAGAAAACAGCAGCCAGCAAAGCTTTGAAAGATTTTTTCATATTTTACACTCCGTTGATTGTTAATTAATATTAATAAATTAAACATAATCTGATACAAGAAGTCAAAACAAAATAATGAAAAAATATAAGCCAAATATCGCAGTATTAATTGGAGATCCCTCTGGAATAGGACCTGAATTGATCTCTAAACTTTTAGCAGAGGAAGAAACAAAACATGCAAACATTCTTGTAATAGGAGAAAAAAACATACTTCTTGATGCAAATAAATTAACTGGTTGTTCGACTGAGTTAAAATTTGCTGACAATATCGATGATGTAAAATTTGATGACAAAACTAAATTTTTTCTGGATATATCAAAAGGAAAAAATAAAAAATATGAGGTATCAAAATGTTCTAAGGAATCTGGAAAAACAGTTTTAGATGCACTTAATCTTGCACTAGATTTGGTTAAATCTAAAAAAATTGATGCTATTAATTTTGGACCTTTTAATAAAACAAGTATGCACCTTGCAGGAAGTAAATATGAAGATGAATTGCACTTAATGGCTGACAAGTTAAATGTAAATGAATTTTTCTGTGAATTCAATGTAGTTGATAATTTTTGGACAGCAAGAGTCACCTCTCATATCCCAATAAGAGAAGTTCCCTCGCATATAAAAAAAGAAAAAATTATAAAACCAATTAAGTTAATTAATAAATCAATGAAGCTTAATGGTGTTACAAAACCAAGAGTGGCAGTTCAAGCACTTAATCCTCATGGAGAGTTTGGAGATGAAGAAAAAAACGAAATCATACCAGCTATTAAGGAAGCAATTAATTTAGGGATTAATGCAAGTGGCCCCCTGCCTTGTGATACATCTTTTATTACAGCCTTTAAAAATAAAAATCATGACTGTATTGTTGGAATGTATCATGACGCCTTGCAATCTGGTTTAAAAGCTTTTGGATTTGATAGAGGAGTAACAGTTCAAGGAGGTTTGCCAGTTCCTATTACAACTCCTGCGCATGGTACTGCTTTTGATATAGCTGGTAAAAATATTGCTAATCTAGAACCAACCTTACAATCTTTTAGGATAGCTTTAAAAATGAGTAAAAATTTATTGAATGAGTAAAATAAAAGAAATCAAAACCACTGTCTTTAAGTGGGTTGGCCCTGTGGTACCTCCGGCTCAAAATTTTTGTACTAACCCAACTGATTTACTTAGAGAAAGTGAAGATAAAATGAAATCGTTTAGATTTCATAAATGGTTAGTCTGTGAAGTAATAGATGAAGACGGAATCGTAGGTATTGGTAATGCAGCATTAGCACCTGAGGTAACTAAAAAAGCAATAGATTGCTATTTAAAAAATTTAATCATTAACGAAGATTGTTTTGATTATGAATATCTTTGGGAAAAAATGTACAGACATACTATGGCGTGGGGAAGAAAAGGAATTGGCATGACAGGTATATCAGCTATTGACCTAGGAATTTGGGATCTAATGGGAAAAATTAAAAAAAAACCTGTATTTGAATTAATTGGAAAAAGAACAAAAGAAAAAATACCCGTTTATGCTTCCAAGCTCTATAGTCAGCCAATAAAGAGTCTTCAAGATGAAGCATCTGGATATTTAAAAGAAGGATTTAAAATGTTTAAAATGAGATTCGGCTGGGGACCCAAAGATGGAAATGAGGGAATAAAAAAGAATTTAAATCTTGTTAATGCAGTAAGAGAAGTTATTGGTTACGAAAATGATTTAATGCTTGAAGCTTATATGGGTTGGAATCTAGACTACTCAAAAAAAATCATTCCTGAATTAGAAAAATTTAAACCTAAATGGTTAGAGGAACCTGTTATTCCTGATGACATCAAAGGATACGTCGAACTTAATTCTTTAGGCTCTATTCCGATAGCTGGAGGCGAACATGAATTTACTTTCTATGGTTTTAAACATCTTTTAGAGATGAAAGCAATAAGTTATATCCAGTATGACTCAAATCGAGTCGGAGGTATTACAGCAGCAATTAAAATAAATGATTTAGCAAAAAAATATAATGTTCCTGTTATTCCTCATGCAGGACAAATGCATAATTATCATTTAACAATGTCACATGACAATTGTCCTTTTTCAGAATATTTTCCAGTAAGTAAAGTAGAAATTGGAAATGAATTATTTTATTATTTATTTAAAGGTGAACCAAAACCTAAAAATGGATTTATCAATTTAGATGATAATGTTCCTGGATTAGGTATATCAATAAATGATAAGTATAAATCGAGCTTTGAAGTTGTTGAATAGTTGGCGGTCCCACGGGGAATCGAACCCCGATTAGATGATTGAAAACCATCTGTCCTAACCGTTAGACGATGGGACCACTTTTTTGTTGTTCTTATTAACAGAAATATCATCGATAATAAACTCTACATTTTTTTCACCCTTCCACTCATTCAAACTTAATTTACCTGCAATGTTGAAGGTTTTTTTGTTTTTATTTAAAAGATAGGCTCCTATATCATTATCTACAGAATTAAACGCTATAGCTTTTATATTTGAACCGTCTGGTCCCAGAAGAATAGATTTAACATGTTTTTCCCCAACTATTTTTGAATTAATAGATCTTAGATTTTCAATAGCAAATTTAGGTTCTGGGTTCCCTGATCCAAAAGGAGCTAAAATATTAACTTTTGAGTAAAAATCTAGATTTAAAGCTGATGGAGAGACAAAACTATCTATATAAAAATTTTTTTGTTTGTTTAAATCTAAATTTAATGTTCTAAATTTTTTAATCACATATTCCTTAAATTGATCAATCTTTTCAATTTCAATGCTAAATCCTCCAGCCATCTTATGTCCTCCTCCTTTTAATAGAATACCTTTTTGAACAGCACCTATAATAACTGAACCAATATCAAAACCTAAAATTGATCTAGCAGAGGCTTTACCAATATTATTTTTTGTTGAAATGATAATTGTTGGTTTGTTATATTTTTCTTTAATTCGTGATGCTATAATACCTATTATACCTTCATGCCAACTTTCTCCCCATAATATCAAAACTGGATCAGACAAGTTTTTTATTTCTTTGCCTAAAATATTTTGAAGTAAATTGGTCTCTAATAATTGTCTTTCTTTGTTATAAGAGTCAAGTTCTGATGCTATTTTAAAACTTTGTTTAGAATCAGAGTTTAGCAATAGATTGGCTCCATGAGAACATTTTCCAACTCTCCCTCCAGCATTAATTCTTGGACCAATTATATAACCCAAGTGATAAGTGGAAGGAGTATTTTCAATTTTACAAATTTCTAATAACGTCTTTATACCAAGGTTAATTTTATTTTTTATAATTTTTAAACCCTGTTTTACTATAGCTCTATTTAATCCAATTAAAGGAACTACATCACAAACTGTTCCTAATGAAACTAAGTCTAAATAGCTAATTAGATTAGGTTCATCTATTTTATTATCTATGAACCAATTATTTTCTCTTAACTCCTTATTTAAAGCAATAAGAAACATAAAACATACTCCGGCAGCACATAAATAATTTAAATGAGATTTGTCATCTAGACGATTTGGATTAATTATGGAGTAAGCTTTTGGCAGAATAGTTTCTGACTGATGGTGATCCAGAATTAAAACATCTACATCTTGTTTTTGTGCAAAGTCAACTGATTCAAAAGCCATTGTTCCACAATCAACAGTAAAAATTAATCTTACATTTTTTTCTATAAGAGATTGAAAACCTTTTTTATTTGGACCATACCCTTCAGTTTTACGATCAGGTATATAAATCTCAAAATCTTGATTGATTTTTTTAAAATATTGACCAAGTAAAGCTGTAGATGTTGCGCCATCTACATCATAATCTCCAAAAATTCCTATTTTTTCTTTTTTTTGTATTGCTTTAACAGATCTTTTTACTGCTAAATCCATATCTTTTAAAAGCAAAGGGTTTGGTAAGATATTCTTTATAGAAGGATTTAAATAATTCTCTACTTCATCTTTCTTAATTTTTCTTATTGCTAACAATCTAGATGTAATATCATCTAAATAATAATTATCTTTTAAATATGTAATATCCTCTTCATTGAATTTTTTTAAAATCCAATTTTTGCCAGTTACAGAATCTAAATTCATTTTTTATGATTATTGGTAACTTTTTTATTTACTTTAAAATCTTTGTGTAACGCAAATGTTGATGCTTCAAAACTATCTCCCTGATCAACTATTCCTTTAACTAAATCACCATTAGTAATTGCAGTAGCACAAAAAATAACATCCCCTTTGATCATTTCATCAATATTAAATTTCTTTGCTAAATCTTTAACACCTAGTTTTTTAGCTCTTTCACTTTGTTTATTATCTAAAACTAGTCTTGTTTGCATTTGACCTCCCAAACAACTTAAAGCAGCAGCTGCTAAAACGCCTTCGGGTCCTCCACCTGTTCCAATATAAATATCATTTTTAGAGTTTTTATCTATTACAGATATTGCTCCACTTACATCTCCATCTGTAATAAAGTTAATATTAACTCTCAAATTTTTTAAACTATTAACAATATTACTATGTCTTGGTCTATCCAAAACACATGCTGTTAATTTTTCAGGAGTTGTATTTTTTGCTTCTGCTAAAAGAGATATATTTTTTTCAACTGTATTATCAAGATCTAACAAATTATTAGGAAGATTGGAACCAATTGCAATCTTTTCCATGTATGTGTCGGGTGCAGATAAAAGATGTCCCTTTTCAGCAACAGCTAAAACAGAAAATGCATTTGGAAGATTCTTGGCAACAAAGTTTGTGCCTTCTAAAGGATCAAGTGCTATATCTAGTTCTTGACCCTTATTCAAACCAACTTTTTCTCCGATGTATAACATTGGTGCTTCATCCATTTCGCCCTCACCAATTACTACAGTTCCCTTCATTTCAATTTTATTTAATTCATTTCGCATAAGATCTACCGCACCTTGATCAGCTGCATTTTTATCGCCTTTACCTAAAAATAAATACGCTCCATAGGCTGCTTTTTCTGTTGTTCTGATAAATTGATCTAAATATTTTTTATCAAGACTCATTTATATGTTTTCAATTCTAATAAATTTAGGTTTTTGTATTAAATACTTTTTTTTGGATAAATGAAAAACTGTTTTATTCAATAAAGAATCCTTTGCTTGATGAGTGACAATGACTATAGAAGAGTATTTTTTAGACTTATATGGGTTCTGTATCAATCTTTTGATAGAAAGTTTATTTTTAGACATTGTTTTTGTTATATCAGATAAAACACCACGTTTATCTTTTACATCTACTCTTAGATATGCAGAAAATTTTTTGTTACTAATGCTTTCAAAATATATTTTTTTCCTTTTTTTATCGGGTATCATAAATGGAAGTTTCTTCTCGCCTTTTAATATGGATAGAATATCAGAAACAAGAGCTGAAGTTGTTGCCTGAGGGCCAGCTCCTTCGCCCTGAATAACAGTTTCTCCTACAGGCTTTCCTTCTATTATTACAGCATTTAAAACTCCATTAATGTTTGCAATATAAGATGATTTTTTGACTAAACATGGGTTTACTCGTTGAGTAACTTTGTTTTTTTTTATTTCAGAAACTGCAAGCAATTTAATTTTGTAACCTAGTAAATTTGCATTTTTTATATCTACGCGATCAACTTTATTTATACCTTCTACGCTGATATCTTTATTGTTTATGTAAGAATTAAAGGACAAGGCTGTAAGTATTTTCAGTTTTGAAGCAACATCTTCACCGTTTAAATCAGAAGATGGATTGCTTTCTGCATATCCTAAAGATTTAGCTCTATTTAATGCATCTTTAAATTCAAGATTGTTTTTATCCATAGAAGTCAAAATAAAATTAGAAGTACCATTAAATACTCCATAAATTTTACTAATCGAATTTGCGATCAATCCCTCTTTCAAAGATTTAATAATTGGAACGCCCCCACAAACAGCAGCTTCAAATTCTAAATTGACATTATTTTTTTCTGCAATTTTTGCTAACTTATCTCCATATTTAGCAATCAATGCTTTATTTGCCGTAACAACATTTTTTTTATTTTTTAAAGCAGCAAATACTAGTTTTTTTGCAGGACCTTCTGCTCCTCCAATTAATTCAACAATTATATCTATTTTTTTATCTCTAGTAGCATCTATATAGTTTTTTAACCATTTTCTTTTAGGAATAGAAAGTTTTCTCTTTTTTGACTTGTTTTTAGCAGAAACATATAAAACATCAGATAAAGTATTACTTTTTTTAGAAAGATAATTTTTGTTTTTTATAAGGTATTTATAAAGATAAGAGCCTATATTACCAAGGCCCACAATTGCAATATTAGTTTTATTTTTTTTAATCATGAAAATTTAATATTTTGCTATATTTGGATAGTCTTTTTCTTTTCCAATTTTTATTAAAAATTTTGAAATTTCATCAATATCACAATTTTCTGGGATAAGACAAAATTTATTTTCTTTTTTTGTTTTTTTAGCACTTTCTTTAATTTTCTTGTCTTTCTTCAACTGCTTTTTTGATATAATTTTTTTTTGAGATAGTTTCTTTTCTTTATTTTTTTTTAACTTATAAGCTTTTTTTTCTTGCTTAAGTCTCTTTCTTTCTTCCATTACTTGGATTTTGGCTAATTTCTTTTGTTTTTTTATCTCCTCTTTTTTTTTTAGCTCTAATAAATTTTTATTATTTACAGTTTTGAATTTTATTTTTTTATTTTTTTTTGTAGAATCTGTATTTAATTTTAGTAAATCCAGGCTTTTTTCTTTTTTTTTATCAGAAATTTTAACCTCCAAATAAAGGTATTTTTCAAAATATTCATTTGCTTCTTTTTTATCAACACATTCTCTTTCCCCACACATATATGTATTTTTGTCAAGTGATGTGCAGCTGGTTAATACCAGAAAAAAAATTAATAAAATAACTCTCATAATATTAAACCCAAAGACTCTTTAAATCCGTATGCAAGATTCATATTTTGTATAGCTTGACCTGAAGCCCCTTTTAACAAATTATCAATAGCTGAAAAAATAACAATTTTTTTTTTGTTTCTAGTCTCACAAATTGAGATTTC
Source organism: uncultured Pelagibacteraceae bacterium (assembly GCA_902567685.1). GTDB lineage: Bacteria > Pseudomonadota > Alphaproteobacteria > Pelagibacterales > Pelagibacteraceae > Pelagilacustribacter. Next base: position 31,019 of record CACFNH010000004.1, read on the forward strand.
ACAATAATTGGTATTCATAACATTTCCTGTGCCTATAGACTTATTTATTTTTAAAATTTTGACAAATTTATTTTTTCTATGAAATTTTTCTAATTCTTTATGAATAATTTTTATATTCGTTTTGTCTTTAATCTCTAAATAAATTGATGATAAAAGTCCTCTAAACATTGGAATTAAATGTGGATTAAAAGCATAACTAATATTGTTTGCTTTAACTTTTTCAAATTCCTGATCAAGTTCTGACATATGTCTATGTTTCTTTATTGAGTAAGCATAAACAGAGTCATCTATATTTTTGTGAGTAAATTTTTTTTTAAAATTTTTACCTGCTCCAGAATATCCAGATTTTGAGTCTATTGATATGTTTTTTAACTTTATCAATCTTTTTTTAATTAAAGGAATTAATGGTAATTGGATCGATGTAGGATAACATCCGGGGTTAGCAATAATTCTATATTTTTTTATATCATTTTTTACAAATTCAGATATTGAGTACAAAGATTGAGATATAAGATTTTTTGCATAGTGTTCTTTTTTGTACCATTGTTTGTATTTTTTTGGACTTTTTATTCTAAAATCTGCAGACAAATCTATAAATTTGATATTTTTGTATTTTATCTTTTTTTTGATAATCTTTTGAGCCTCCCCATTAGGGAGTGACAAAAATACTAAATCTAAATTATTCCAAGAAATATTATTAACTTTGGATATCTTTGGAAGCCTTTTTTTAATTCTTGTGTCAAAAATATTTATAGATTTAGAGATATTTCTTTTAGCACATAAGTACTTTATGTTTGCCATGGGATGTTTTGAAAGCAAATAAACTAAATCCAAGCCAACATAGCCAGTTGCTCCGATTACAGCAATATTAATTTTTTTTCTCTTCATAAATTCTTATATCATTGAAGATGTAATTAATAAATTTAAATGATTTATCGTTTTGAAAATTGGAAACTTCTTCTTGCTTTTCGATGACCGTATTTTTTTCGTTCTACTACTCTAGAATTTCTTGTTATTAGTTTTTCTTTCTTTAACCCCTTTTTCAGCCCTTCCTCATGAATTACAAGTGCTCTTGATAAACCATGAATAATAGCTCCTGCTTGACCAGAGAGACCTCCTCCTTTAACGGAACATTTTACATCATAAGAGTTAAGAACTTTTGATACTTCTAGTGGACGAGTTACAATAATTTGATGAACTGGTCTTTTAAAATAATCTGACATTTTAATTCCGTTTACAAAAATATTTCCTGAACCTTTTTTAACCCAAACTTTAGCAATAGATCTTTTTCTTTTACCTGTTGCATATTTACTATCTTTAAAATCTAACTTTATTTTTGCCTTATTGCTAATTTTTTTATCTTCAATATTTAAATCATTCATTCTTATTTATTCTTTGATCGTATTTTTTTTATTAAAATCTTTAAATTTTAACTCAACAGGTTTTTGCATTTCGTGTGGATGCTTTTCTCCGATATACATTTTTAATTTAGTCAGTTGTTTTTTTGCCAAAGGACCTCCTGGCAACATTCTTTTGACAGCTAATCTCAAAATATCCTGAGTTTTATTTTTTTCTATGAGTTTAATTGGTTTAGTTTCTTTTATTCCTCCTGGGTGACCAGTATGTCTGTAATAAATTTTATCTGTAAATTTTTTTCCAGTAAACTTTATTTTTTCTATATTAGTAACAACAACAAAATCACCGTTATCTAGATGAGAATTAAATTTTGCTTTATTTTTTCCTCTTAAAACTTTTGATATATAAGCCGCAAGTCTACCTACTACTGCGTTTTCAGCATTAATTAGAAACCATTCGTTTTTAATATCTTTCTTTTTTATAAAAGGTGTCATCTTAAAATATGGCGATAAATAATCACAAAAGTTATTAATGTCAATTAATTAATCGACTTATAATAAAAATTTATAGAAACAATGATTAAGAGAATGCTAGATATTTGATGCATTGAAGCAATTATTATATTAACATCAGTTAATAGAGTTAAAATACCCAAAATAATTTGTATTAAAATAAAAAATAACAAATAATTGTATGATTTAAATAAGACTACTTTATTTAACTTTCTAATTAAATAGCCAACATAAATAATCAATAAAAAAATAATATAAGCTAAATTTCTGTGAACAAATTGCACAACACTTCTGTCATTAAAATTTAAAAATTCATTATAATTTCTGAAATTTACATCGTTAGGAAAATATGAGTCATTCATAAAAGGCCATGTTTGATATATTTTTCCAGCATCTAGACCAGATACAAATGCTCCAATTATAATTTGGATAAAAATTAAAAAAATTAGAACTTTGATTGATATTGTATCTGAGTTGTTAAAAAAAAATTTTTTATCCATTTTATTTTTTAAATTTAAAAAAATCCAAATTAAAGACACTAATATAATAAATGCAATAAAAAGATGGGCTGAAAGTCTATAATGACTAACATCAACTTTGTCGACTAATCCACTAGTTACCATGTACCAGCCCATAAAACCCTGAAAACATATTAAAAAGAAAATAAAATATAAGTTTAATAATTTTTTAATCTCAATTTTAAAAGATAAATAAACCAAAGGTATTAATACAGCTAATCCAATTATTCTTCCTAAAAATCTGTGAATCCACTCCCACCAAAAAATAATTTTAAATTCACTTAAACTCATATTAAAGTTTTGTAACTTGTACTCAGGAATTTCTTTATATAAGTTAAAATAATTTAACCAATCCTGTTGATTAAGTGGTGGCAAAAATCCAGAAAAAAGTTGCCATTTGGTTATAGATAGACCTGAGTCAGTAAGTCTTGTAAGGCCGCCTACTATAATCATTAAAGCAATCAATAAAATTAAAGAAAATAACCAAGACGTGATAAAATTAATATATTTTTTATTCATCAATGAAATCATAAACAAAGTATATAATTAAATATAAAAATGAATATAATAATAATGTCGCTATGAAAAATAAGAAAATCAACAATATAAGAAAAAAATTAGATATTTTAGATAATAAATTATTGTCTTTATTTAAAAAGAGGACATTGCTTGTTAATAAAATACTTAAAACTAAAAAATTTAAAAATCAAATTATTGATAGAAAAAGAATTAATATAATCTTAAGAAGAATTAAGAAAAAATCAATTAATGAAAGAATTGATCCAAAAATTACAAACAAAATTTGGAAATCTATTATTGCGGCTTACATAAATTACGAATTTAGAAATTTTAAAAAAAAATAATTTACTTACTGTGTGGTGGAAGTTTCTTCTCAACAAAAACTTCGTGTTTTCGTGTTGAGGGATTATACTTTGTAAGTTTTAGTTTGTTTTTAGCTTTTTCTCCTTTAGTCGGTTTTTTTGCATAATAAACAAAAGAACTATCTGGTTTAGATTCAGGAACTAAACGAACTTTAATATGTGTTTTTTTTGCCATTTATTTTTTTAAATTTTTTATTTTATCTAAAAGTATTTTTGTTTTTGTTTTAATTTTTGCCTTATAATAATCTGAAGTTATACTTGATGTTCTGTAGTCGTCAAGAGTATTAATTTTTTTATTTAAAACTTTTTTTGCACCAGTAATTGTCAAACCTTGATCCTTTAAAAGGAATTTTATTAAATTAATCACTTCTACATCTTTTCTGGTGTAATATCTTCTTCCTGAGACAAAGATAGGTTTTATTTGAGAAAATTTACTTTCCCAAAAACGTAAAGTATGAGTAGAAATTTTTGACTCTTTTATACTGTTGTGTCCAATCTCTTTAACTAATTCAGAGATATTAATTAATTTGTTATTTCTTAGATTTTTAGAGGATTTACTCATTATTAATTTTATTTTTTAAAAAATCTGAAGCTTTGAAAGAAACTGTTTTTCTACTATCAATTTCATAAGTTTGATTATTTTTTGGATTTCTTCCAATTCTCTTTTTTTTTAATCGAGTTTTAAATGATCCAAATTTATTAATCTTTAATTTTCCATTAATTTTTAAGCCTGATATTAATGTGACTATCACGTCATCTAAAAATCTGCTGGCGTAAGAAAGAGATACACCAGATTTTAGAGAAATATTCTTGCTAATATCTTTTTTTTTTAGATTTTCTCTCTTAATTTTTTCCATCAATATGAGAAAGATTTGTCTTAATTTGATTCATCAAATCTCCTTTGATAATTTTGTAACACAAGTCTATAGAATGATAAAATCCAAAATAATCTGTTGAACCATGGCTCTTTACTACGGGTCCTCTCAAGCCTAAAAAAATAGCTCCATTATATTTTCTGGGGTCTAATTTTGATTTAAATTTCTTCAATGAAAAATATGAAAATAAAAGAGAGAATTTAGATAACAAATTTTCTTGTAAAGATTCTTTCAAAGAGTCTGTTAAAAATTTTGAAGTTCCCTCAGCTGTTTTTAAAGCAACATTTCCAGTAAATCCGTCTGCAACTATTACATTAGAATCTCCCTCAAAAATTTCGTTTCCTTCTACATAACCTTTAAATTCAAAATCTCCATGTCTACTTATTTCTTTTAATTTTGAATGAGCTTTTTTAATTGATTCAGTTCCTTTAATTTCTTCAGAACCAATATTAAGAATAGCAACTTTTGCTTTTTGATCTTTATATAAAGATTTAAATAATGCAGATCCCATTTCAGAAAAATCTACAAGATTGTTTTCGTCACATTCTATATTTGCTCCCAAATCTAAAACTACGCTAACTCCTTTTTTGTTTGGCCATAGGCCAGCTAAAGCAGGTTTGCTTACCCCGTCTATAGTTTTTAATAACATTCTAGATATAACAAATAAAACACCTGTGTTCCCTGCCGACAACGATATATCAGCACCATCAACTATTTGAGAATTAATAGAATTCCACATGCTGCTATTTTTGGAATTTTTAATAGCGGTAAGCGGTGTCTCTTCATCAGAAACAACTGATAAAGTATTATAAATTTCTACACTTGAATGAGTTATATTATATTTTTTTAAGTTTTCTTTAATTATCTGTTCATTTCCATATAATTTAAAAAAACAATCTTTTAAATTAGGATTTTTCTTAAGAAAAATACTCAGACCATGTATATTTTTTTCAGGTGCGTTTTCGCCTCCCATTGCATCAATTGCAATTGTAATCTTATCTTTCATTAATTGAATTATAAATTATAAGTCTAGTATTTTTTTACCGTTATAATAACCTGATTTTAAATCAATATGATGAGAAAGTCTGTACTCACCACTTTTTTTATCTTCTAAAATGTTTACTTCAGAAACTCTATGATGAGACCTTCTTTTGTTTCTTCTCGATTTAGAGGTTTTTCTTTTAGGTACAGCCATAATATTAAAATTTAAAATCTATGTTTCCTTTTATCATAATATCATCATCTAATACAAAGCAAAAATTATAAAAAGTTTCGAAATAATTAGCAATTTTAACAATAATTTTATCCTTATTTTGAGAGTTGTCAAATAAGTACTTTTGGATAAGCTTTATGTTGATTTTAAAAGAGTCTGATTTTTTAGAATGAATTTTTAGTAAAATGTCATAAAAAATCTTATTTAAGATTTTCATCTTTTTATTAACTGCTACATCACCATAACCAAGCTCTCTTAAATGATATTCTATATTTAAAAAAATATTATCAAATATTTCTTGAGGAAATTTCTTTTTTTTATTTTTTTTAACCAAAATTAAAATAATTGATAAATGAAGAAAAATAAGAATTATTCTAGTTTCAAAATTATCTTTTAAAGACAAATCTTTATAAAAAAAAATATTACGTGATAATTCGACTAATTTGTTATAGAGTTTATTATTATGACTTTTATAAAAAGTAAACATTTGATTAAAAAAAATCTTATCATAATTCTCTTCTTTTTATTAGCTAATTGTCAACTTCAAGAGTCAAAAAATCTTCATGGAATAAATTATTTAGAAAACAGAAAAAATATCTTGATAATAAATAAAAGCAATAAAAATGATGTGCTTAAATTATTAGGAAATCCACACTCTAAGTCAATTAATAATGAAAATAGATGGTTCTACTTTGAAAGAATGATCACAAAAGGCGAGCTTCATAAATTAGGTAGAAATGTGCTTAAAACAAATAATATACTAGAAGTAGAATTTAACAAATATGGAGTCTTAAGTAGTAAAAAAATTTACACAAAAAATGATATGAAAAAAATAAAATTGTCAAAAAAAGTGACCGAAAACACAGTAGGTCAAAGAAGCTTTTTGAATTCTTTCTTGAGTAGTTTAAAACAAAAAATGTATAGAAATAAAAGAGATTGACTTTAGTGAGCTATAACTGCCAAAAGTAAAAGAGCAACTATATTGGTAATCTTAATCATTGGATTAACAGCTGGCCCGGCTGTATCTTTATAAGGATCGCCAACTGTATCTCCTGTGACAGCAGCTTTATGAGCTTCTGAACCTTTGCCGCCGAAATTACCATCTTCAATAAATTTTTTAGCATTATCCCATGCTCCTCCACCTGCGGTCATTGATACAGCTACGAAAAGACCTGTTATAATTACTCCAAGTAACATTGCTCCTAAAGCTGATAAAGCTGCTTCTAGACCACCTATAGGTAAAATAATAAAGTATAATAGTATTGGAGATAAAACTGGAAGTAGAGAAGGAATAATCATTTCTTTAATCGCAGCTTTAGTTAATAAGTCTACTAATCTTCCGTAGTCTGGCTTTCTTTTGCCTTTCATAATTCCTGGTATTTTTTTAAATTGTCTTCTCACTTCAATTACTACTGCACCACCAGCTCTTCCCACGGCTTGCATACCCATTGAACCAAATAAATAAGGCAACATTCCACCTACTAATAAACCAACCACAACAAACGGATTTGATAAATCAAAACTTACATTTACATTATATAGAGCTGATCCGTTAACATTAGAAAAAAACTTTATATCTTCTGTGTAAGCTGCAAATAAAACAAGAGCACCTAATCCAGCTGAACCAATAGCATAACCTTTGGTAACGGCCTTAGTAGTGTTTCCTACGGCGTCTAATGCATCAGTAGTTTTTCTTACATTTTTTGGAAGTTTTGACATTTCTGCTATTCCTCCAGCATTGTCAGTGACAGGACCATATGCATCTAACGCTACTACCATCCCTGTCAATGCAAGCATAGAAGTAACAGCTATCGCTATTCCGAATAATCCAGCTAAACTATTTGTAAATAATATTCCTATTATAATAATTAATGCAGGTATAGCAGTTGCTTCCATTGAGATAGCAAGTCCTTGAATTACATTTGTTCCGTGTCCTGTTGTTGATGATTGTGCTACTGATTTTACAGGTCTATAATTTGTTCCTGTATAATACTCAGTTATCCAAATTAGCAATCCAGTAATAACTAGACCGGCAACACCACAAATATAAAGATCGTAGCCAGTAAATGAATTTTCAGAAACAGTATAAATTTTATCAAAGCCAACAATAGAATTTGTTACAGGATATAGTACAATTAGTGATAATACAGCAGTTACAACAAAACCTTTATAAAGAGCCCCCATAATATTTTTGCTTTTTCCTAGTTTGACAAAAAAAGTTCCAACTATAGAAGTAATTATACAAGAAGAACCAATTGCTAATGGATAAATCATCATATTTAAATCATTAACGAAGAAAATCGAAGAAAGAACCATCGTTGCAACAATTGTAACAGCATATGTTTCGAAAAGATCGGCTGCCATTCCCGCGCAGTCACCAACATTATCACCAACATTGTCTGCTATTACTGCAGGATTTCTTGGATCATCTTCAGGTATGCCTGCTTCTACTTTACCAACCAAATCAGCGCCAACATCTGCGCCTTTTGTAAAAATTCCTCCACCCAATCTAGCAAAAATAGAAATAAGAGAAGCGCCAAAGCCTAGTGCTACAAGAGCATTAATAATTTCTCTATTTTCTACTCCTGCTGAAATTAAAATAGTATAATATACTGTAATAGCTAATAACGCTAAACCTGCAACCAACAATCCAGTAATGGCTCCAGATTTAAATGCTATAGTTAATCCGTCTTGAAGACTTTTTCTTGAAGCTTCTGCAGTTCTAACATTTGCTTTTACTGATATTAACATACCTACATATCCAGCTACTCCTGAAAGGAAAGCTCCAATAAAATAACCTAAACCAACTAAAATACTAAAAAAATAACTTACAATAATAAGGACTATTACACCTACTATTGCGATAGTTTTGTACTGACGATTTAAATAAGCTTTTGCCCCTATTTGAATAGCTTCTGCTATCTCTTGCATTTTTTGATTTCCCGCACTGGAAGATAAAATTTGTCCTGAAAGCAGATAGCTATAAGCAACAGCTAGGATGCCCGTAAAAACAATTAAATATAATAATTCAAAACTTGATTGCATAGATTCTTAAAGTCGGAAAAATGTCAAATAAAACAGAAAAAGGCAAGTTATTTAATTTGACAATCTTGTCACTCTTCATCGATTTTCCTTATTTTTTTTGAAATTTTGTCTAAAATAGCATTTAGGTACTTAATTTGTACTGCTTCTAAAAAATGTTCTGATGTTTTAACATATTCATTTATTATAACCTTTCTGGGGTTGTTATGTTTAAACATTAATTCATAAACAGCGGCAAAAACAATCAGTTTTAGTAACTTTTCAGTTCTATTAAAATTTAAATCTTTGTCTAAATGATTTTTTATTGTTTCTTCAATAAGTTCCTTTCTTTCAATTGTTCCTTGAACAACATCTTTAATAAATTTTTTATACTGAGATTTTGGGTATTCAATAATTTCATCAGGGTTCATTGAAGAGCCATAAAGTTTTTGTATAACTCTAATCCTGGGAGTCATTAATTTTTTATTATCTTTAGGCATTTTTTAAAACTGTAATAACAGCTTTGACGGCTTCACTACCTTTGTTGAATCTATCTTTAGCTTGATTTTCATTAAAACAAGTTAATATTGCATTTCCTATTGGTTTTTTTTGGCTCACTGATATTTGCATAATTCCGTTTGTAATAGAGCTACAAATTAAATCAAAGTTTGCTGTGTCACCTTTAATTATGCATCCAATAGCTACAAAACCATCATATTTGTCTACGAGTCTTGAAATTGCGACTGGTATTTCAAAAGATCCGGGTACTTCAATAGTTGTTATTTCTTTATACCCTGATTTACCTAATTCGTTTAAAGCTGAATCATAAATTTTCTTAGTAATTTCAGAATTATAAGTGGAAATAACGATGCAAATTTTTTTCATTATTTAATAATTTCTTGTTTAGTAATTTTTATACCATATCCTTTTAATGCAATTATACGTTTTCTTGATCTAGATACTAATATCATCTTTTTTATATTTAGTTCTTTAATTATTTGAGCACCAACGCCATAATAACGTAATATTTTGTTGTTTTCTGAAGAAGAAAGTTTTGGGTTTGTTCCTTTTATTAATATAAGAGCAAAATTATTAAAATTATTTAAATACTTTAATGAAGTTTTAAATATATTTTTATTAAAATTAATAAAAGTATCTAAAAGATTAGTTGATAAAACTCTTACTCTACAAGCTTTTTTTGAATTTATTTTGCCTTTGGTTATTGCATAATGTTCTGCCCCATCCAATTTATTTTTAAACGTTCTTAATTCAAAGTTTCCAAAATTTTTGATAAATATTTTTTTAAAAGAAATTCCTTTAATAAGTCTTTCATTCTTTAATCTATGAGAAATCAAATCTTCAATCTTTGCTATCTTCAATTTATGTTTTTTTGCAAAAGGAACGAGATCTTTATACCTTGCCATAGTCCCATCTTCATTCATTACTTCGCAAATAACTGCACTAGGATTCAATTTTGCAAGTTTAGATATATCAACAGATGCTTCGGTATGCCCTGCTCTTTCAAGAACACCACCAGGTTTTGCAACCAATGGAAAAACATGACCGGGGGAAACTATATTTCTTTTTGTAGAACTAGGCTTTATAGCAACTTTAATCGTTTTGGCTCTATCATGAGCTGATATCCCGGTGGAAATTCCTTTTTTAGATTCTATGGAGACAGTAAAAGCTGTTTGTGTTCTAGATTTATTTACAAGGGACATAAGGGGCAAATTAAGTTTTTTAACTTTTTGTGGAGTAAGAGCCAAACAAATCAAACCTCTTCCATGTTTTGCCATAAAATTAATTTTCTTTGCATTTATTTTTGATGCAGGAAGAACTAAATCACCTTCATTTTCTCTATCTTTATCATCTACTAAAATAAATATTTTACCTTTTTTTGCGTCTTTAATAATTGTTTTAATTGAAGATGATTTTTTTTTCATTTTTATTTTTTTAGGTTTAACAAATATTTTCCAAAAATATCAAATTCAATGTTCACTAAATCTTTTTTTTTTAGATTTATCAAATTTGTTAACTTAAGTGTATGAGGGATTATAGTGCTCTCAAAACTATTTTTGCCTACCTTAGAGACTGTTAAGGAAACACCATTAATTGAAATAGAACCTTTTTCTACTATCAAATTTTTAAATTTTTTTTCTAAACTAAAGCTAATTACCCAGGATTTATCAATAACTTTAATATTTTTTACTTTTGAAGTTGTGTCTACATGACCTTGTATATAGTGACCAGAAATCTTCTTTCCATGATTTAAGGATTTTTCAATATTTATATATTTTCCAGTTTTTGTATTTTTGAAATTAGATCTGTTTAAAGTTTCTTTTGATAAATAAAAAAGAAAGGACTTCTTTTTAATACGAATTAACGTTAAACAAACTCCATCGCAGGAAACTGACTCTCCAATATCACTTTTTTTAAAACTAGCATTTGAACTAACTTCTATTACAAGACTCCCTGCTACATACTTTGGGTTTCTTCTAATACTTTTTATTTGGCCTTGATTATATATAATTCCATTAAACATTTTATCTTAAATTAACTTTGTAAATTGAGTCGCCAAAAAGATTAACATTAATCTTATTTTTTAACTTTATTTTTTTAATTAATTTTGGGTTAGCATAATTAATTCCATTTTTATTCAAATTATAATTAGTTTTAAAAATGTATAAATTTTCTATAAATCTACATTTTAAAAAATAATTTATAAAACTCAATCCACTTTCTAGGAGTATTCTTGAAAATCCAAGATTACTAAGTTTATATAAAACAATATCAAAATCTTTTTTTTTATTCAAATTTTTCAATCTAATTATTTTAATACCTTTTTTTTTAAAATAGTTTTCTTTTGACCTATCAAATGAAGAGGTAAATAAATATATTTTTCTATGATCATTTTTTTTAAAAAGCTTTAGTTTTTTTTTTAATTTCAACTTTCTATCAATTATTGCTACGGAAGGAGATTTTTTCTCTAATCCTTCTATTCTGCAATCAAGTTCTGAATTATCTTCATTTATTGATTTTGATGTTGATAATATACAATCATATTTAGATCTTAACAAATGAGCTCTTTTACGAGAATATTGATTTGTGATCCATTTAGATTTTCTGTTCTTTGTAAAGTAATCTTTTGAGAGTGCAATTTTTGAATCTACATATGGTAATAATCCTTTTTTTTTAAAAAAATAACTTTTATAAAAAATTGATCCATATTTCTTTTTAACACCTGTTTTAACTAATATTTTTTTTTTTTTAAATCTATTAATAGATAAATACTTACTTCTTAAATCTTCATCAAAAATTGAAAAGACAACTTTTTTTATTTTTTTTTGAATTATCTTATTTGTACATGGAGGTGTTAATCCATAATGCGAACATGGTTCCAAAGTAACATAGATATTACTATTTTGAAAATTTATCTTTTTTTTTAATGCATTGAATTCTGCATGAGGTCTTCCTCTTAATGACGTTCTTCCAGATGATAAGACAGATCCATTTTTTTCTACTACGCAACCAACAGATGGATTAGTTCCTGTTGAACCCAAATTAATTTTTGCTTGTTCAAATGCAAGAGACAAGAAATATTCTTTTTTAAATCTTAAATTATTTTTCTGACTTGCCATCTAATTCCTCAATATATTCACCAAAATCTCCTACTTCTTTGAAATTTTTATATACTGAAGCAAATCTAATATAGGCAATTTTATCCAACTCCTTTAAAGTATCCATTACTTTTTTGCCAATGACGCCAGATTGAATTTCGGACTGCCCCATTTCTTCAAGCTCTCTCGATATTCTCGATACGACTTTCTCGGTAGTATCTGAATCTATAGGTCTTTTTTTAAGAGCTGTAAAAAGAGATTTGGCTAATTTTTCTCTATCAAAAGGAGTTCTTCGACCATTTTTTTTAATAACATTTAATTCTCTAAATTGAACTCTTTCGAATGTAGTAAATCTTTGTCCTCCGTTGCAAGTACAAAACCTTCTTCTTCTGATAGCAGTACCATCTTCTGTTGGTCTAGAGTCTACAACTGATGTATCTTTTTCTCTACAAAAAGGACAAAGCATAAATTAATTTTTTAACAAGTGACTATATATAGGAAATCTAGAACAAAGTTCAATAACTTCTTTTTTAACCTCAGACTCTATTTTGCTATTATCGTCTGGATTTTTTGACAAACCTTCAATTACTTTAGTAATTAGTTCACCAACTTTTTTAAACTCGTTTAAACCAAACCCTCTTGTGGTAGCTGCTTGAGATCCAAGGCGTATTCCAGATGTTATTGTCATTTTTTCTGTATCAAATGGTATTCCGTTTTTATTACAAGTAATATTAGCTTTACACAAACTAACTTCAGCAGCTTTTCCAGTTACATTAAAAGGTCTTAGATCTACTAGCATAAGATGAGTATCTGTTCCCCCAGAAAAAATTTTAAATCCTTTGCTTTTTAATGTTTCTGATAAAATTTTTGCATTTGCTAAAACTGATTTTATATATTCTTTAAATGAAGGATGTAAGGCTTCTTGAAAGGCAACTGCTTTTCCAGCTATTATGTGCATCAAAGGTCCACCTTGATAACCAGGAAATACAGCAGAGTTAATTTTCTTAATTAAATCTTCTTTATTAGTCAAAATTATTCCACCTCTAGCACCTCTCAAAACTTTGTGTGTAGTTGAAGTTACTACATCTGCATATTCAATTGGATTTGGATAACCTTTACCTGCGACTAAACCAGAAAAATGTGCCATATCAACCATTAAGTAAGCACCCACTTTGTTTGCTATTTCTTTAAATTTTTTAAAGTCAATAATTCTAGAATATGCGCTTCCCCCAGCAATAATAAGTTTTGGTTTTTTTTCTACAGCTAGTCTTTCTACTTCAGAATAATCTATAAGTCCTGTTTCCTTATTTACATCATAATGGAATGCTTTAAGCCATTTTCCTGAAAGAGATACTTTTGCTCCATGAGTTAAATGACCACCAGAGTTAAGGCTCATACCAAGTATAGGGTCACCAGGATTTAAAAGCGCAAGATATACTGCTCCATTGGCTTGCGCACCAGAGTGAGGTTGAACATTAGCATACCTACAATTATATAATTTTTTAACTCTTTCAATCGCAAGTTCTTCTGCCTTGTCAACAAATTCGCACCCACCATAATATCTTTTGGAAGGATAACCTTCAGCATATTTGTTGGTCATAATTGAACCTTGTGCGTCTAAAACAGCTTTTGAGACTATATTTTCTGAAGCAATAAGTTCAATGTGTTGTTGTTGTCTTTCGAGTTCTAATTTTATTGACTCATAAAGATCTGGATCTGTTTTTGACAAATCATTATCAAAAAAGTTTTGATAACTGTCTGAAATATATTTGCTAAATTTAGACATTGTATACTAAATTTTTTTGACTCTTCTAAGATGCCTGCCGCCTTGAAATTTAGTGTTTAAAAAAATTTTTATAAGTTTCATAGCTTCTTTTTTTTTAATTAATCTTGATCCTAAGGCTATGATATTAGCATTATTATGTTCTCTGGACAAACGAGTAGATTTACTATTATAGCAAACAGCAGCTCGTATTCCTTTGGTTTTATTGGCTGTTATAGCCATTCCTGTGCCAGATCCACACACTAAAATTCCAGCATCGCTTTTTTTGGCCACCAGCCTTCTAGTGATCTTTTTTGCATAATCAGGATAGTCTACTGACTCCATTTCAAAAGGACCAAGATCTATTAAAGGAATTTCTTTTTTTATAAAATAAGATTTTATAAATTCTTTTAGTTTGTATCCAGCGTGATCAGAAGATATACAGATTTTCTTAAAAATTGAATTCAATTTTAATTAAATTTATAGTCTAAAACACATGCTACCAAATGGACTCTGTTTTCTTCTCCACCATTGAAAGCATTATGGTATTTTGTGTTGTTTGTTATCCATGCTGAACCATCAGCTGGCAAATGTTTTGCAACTTCTTCGATTACCATTATGGAACCGGGATTAGTAATTATAGGAATATGCAATCTAGGTTCTGGATCTCTATGCCAACTTAAAGTAGATCTTGGTTCCTTCAGCAAAATTCTCACTCTACCAAGTTTGAATTTAGCTGATAATTTTTCATAAACTTCTTTGAAATACGTTTTTTCAAAATCTTTTATAAATTCTGTATATTCCGACTCATTAATAGCATTGTCTCGCTTAGCTTCTTTGCCGGTGTGATCAGGTTTTGTCCAAAAAACGCCTCTTGCATTATTTCCTTTTATTGAATCAGGTTTTCCTGGAATTTGATTTAAACAAATTGCTCCAAAATGAGAAATGCCTCCTGCGGTATCGTAATTTTTGATTTTTAAAACTTCCTTTAAGCTCTCTTGAAGTTTAACTATATCAAACTTTAAACCTTCTATTTTGTAAAAATCTTTATGAGTACTTGCATTATTCATAGTTAAATTATTAATTAGAATAGTTTACTATTAAAGTATAATATATTAATTGTCACATCGTATAAACATTTTTAATTTATGAAATTAGTAGGCAAATATCCCACTTTAAGAATGAGAAGGATTCGCAAGAGCGATTGGATCAGGAGATTGGTAGCTGAAAACAGTCTTTCTGTAAATGATCTAATATTACCAATATTTTTAAGAGAGGGTAAAAATAAAATTGAACCTATAAGTTCAATGCCTGGCATTAATCGTTATTCGGTTGATAAAATTAACCTAATAGTTGAGAGGGCATGTAGATTAAAGATACCTCTTGTTGCTCTTTTTCCTTACACATCAAATAAAAAAAAAGACAACTATGGCACGGAAGCTTTAAACGAAAATAATTTGGTTTGTAAAGCGTTAAAAGTAATTAAAAAAAATTTTAAAGAAATTGGAACTATGAGTGATGTTGCTTTGGATCCTTACACTATTCATGGTCACGATGGAATATTAAAAGGAAATTATGTTGATAATGATAAAACAATATCAATTTTAGTTAAACAATCATTACTACAAGCTCAAATGGGATGCGATATCATAGCTCCATCCGATATGATGGACGGAAGAATTGGTGAAATTAGAAAAGCTTTGGATAAAAACAACTTTAAAAATACAAAAATATTATCTTATGCTGTGAAATATGCTTCGAATTTTTATGGTCCCTTTAGAGATGCCGTAGGATCTAAAAAGAAACTAAAAGGAGATAAAAAATCCTATCAAATGGACTTTAAAAATTCTACAGAAGCATTGCGTGAAGTGGCTCTGGATATTAAGGAAGGTGCTGACATGGTAATGGTAAAACCCGGTATGCCTTATCTTGATATTATAAAAACTGTTAAAGACAATTTTAAGATTCCAGTTTTTTCTTACCAAGTCTCAGGTGAGTATAGCTTAATCAAAAATGGAATAAAAAATAAATTGATAAATGAAGACTCTGTTATTGAAAGTTTAATTTCATTAAAAAGAGCTGGATCTTCTGCAATAGTCACTTACTTCGCTATGGAAATCGCAAAGAAGTTAAGCAAAAATTATTAAAAATAGTTTTCTAATAAAATTCTAGATTTAGGAAAAGTTAAATTATTTGGTAAAAAAAATTTATTCTGCATTAAGCTTCTTGTAAAAATTAGAGCTTTTTTAATTAAGTTTGCTTCTATATTTTGATTTTTATCATTAAAAATTAAAAATCTTGGGATTTGATATTTAATTCCATCAATATCTAAATTCAAAACACTTAATTCATTCTTCTCTACTTCTTTAAATTTTTCTAAATCAGTATCAAAGCCTAGATCTTTTATTAAATTCAGTTCCCAATTTATATAAAAATAGACCCATTTTTCATTTTCAAAATTTTTAAGTAAATTATCTAAAGATTTATAAATATTTTTATAGGATTGAAAGTCTGGTAATAACAAATTTAGTATTGAAGTTAAAGATAGTAAAGCTGTTGTTTTTTTTTTATTATTAAAATATTTAGGTGACACGGCTTCTACTAATTCAGTTTTAAAATAACCAATATTATTTTGGCTTTTACTTGTATAAACAACAAATATTTTATTAGAAATTTGTAAATAGTTTCTAATTCTTCTTGAGTTTCCTCCATAAACTATGCCACTTACTTTACCGAATGAGTTTGTAAATACATTTACAATGTTTGCGTTTTCTCTGAATTTTCTTTTTGAGAGCAAATATCCTTCATCTTCCCAATTCATAGTTATATTTTCAAAAAATTTATTAATTTTTTAGCAGCTTTTTGCTGAGCTTCTTTTTTTGAATTTCCTATAGCAGAAAATTTATCATTATTTTCTATTTGAACCTCTGCTTTAAATACTGGATTGTGTTTTGGGCCTGATTTTTCAAAAACTTTATATTTTGGAAGTTTTTTATAAATCTTCAAGCTGTATTCTTGTAGTTTGGTTTTAGAATCAATTTTAGTAATTTCAGATTTGTCTATATATTCTTGCCAATTCTTAATTACAAATTTTTCAGCCTCCTGCAAATTTTTATCTAAATAAATTGCACCTATAAGTGCTTCAAGAGCATCGCTGGTTATTTTTTCATCAGCTTTTTTACTTTCTTTATATGAGTCACCTAAATAAATATATTTTTTTAAATTTATCTTTGTTGAAATTTCAGCGCAGGTTTTTTTGTTAACAAGATTTGCAAATTTTTTATCAATGATTCCTTCTTTCTCATTAAAATAAATTTTTAAAAGAATCTTTGATAAAATTAAACCTAGAACTCTATCACCTAAAAATTCTAATTTTTCGTTATTTTTTTCATTATCAAAACTCTTGTGTATTAAACTTTGTTTAAGAAGATCTATATTATCAAAATGTACATTTATTTTATTTTGTAATTCTAAAAATTTATTGTTTTTCATATTTTTTTAAATAACCTTTCTAAACGGAAAGAATTATTTAAATTCCAAAACTTTAAAATACTATTTTTTGTAGTATCGTTTGAAAAAAATATTATTTTTGCTTCTCCTACAAGATTTAATTCATTTACATAGCCTACACTATTTAGAAACCTGCTATCTTTAGAACAGTCTCTGTTATCCCCTAAGAAAAAATAATGGTTTGTTGGCACAACATACTTTTCACTGTTCATCATGGTACCTTCTTTTCGATACGCTGTGATATGGCTTCTGCCATTTGGCAAAGTTTCCTTATAAGTATTTGTATCGAAATTATTAGAACCACATTTAATTTTATAAGTTGATTTAATTTTTTCCCTAATAATTACTTTTTCATTGATGTATAAATTTCCATTTATAAATTGAATTGTGTCACCAGGTAGTCCAATTAATCTTTTAATATAGTCTGTTCTATTATCTTGAGGTGTTTTAAAAACTATTAAATCTCCAACTTCTGGTCCTTTAAAAAAAATTCTTTTATTATAAATTGAAGGACTAAACGGAAATGAATGTTTGCTATAACCATAAGTATATTTTGATACAAAAATTCTATCTCCAATTAAAAGATTTGGTTCCATTGATGATGAGGGAATGTAAAAAGGTTGAAAAAATAATGATCTTATAATTACAGCTATAATTAATGCATATATTATAGTTTTTAAATTATCTAATAATGTATTAAGTAAAGTTTTTTTCATTAAATAATTAATATTGCAACAGCTATGGCGAATGGTTTATCATCAGAAAGAGAAAGTGAAACTTTAAACTTTTTTTTTTTTATAATTTTATGTACAGTTTTTAAGCTATTTCCTTTAATCTTTAAATAAGGTCTTCCCAAAGAATTATTTTTTACCTCAATTTCATTGAAATTCAATCCTTTTGATATGCCTGTGCCCAATGACTTAGCAAATGCTTCTTTTGCAGCAAATCTTTTAGCAAAACAAGAGTAACTATTTACTTTTTTTTCGCATAAAATTATTTCAGCTTTAGAAAAAATCCTTTTCTTAAAATGCTTATTTTTTTTTAAAATTGATTTTAATCTATTTTCATTAGCTATATCTGAACCTAAACCATATATATTCATTTTTTTTTAATAATCTTTTTAAATTGTTTTATACTTTTAGAAAGTCCAATAAAAATAGACTCTCCTATTAAAAAATGTCCTATATTGAATTCGCTTATATTTTTTATTTTTTTAAGAACTTTGGCCGACTCATATGTCAAACCATGTCCTGCATGTACTTCTAAACCAAGTGAGTGAGCATAATTAACTGCATTTTTTATTCTGTTTATTTCATGTTTATATGGTTTTCTTTTATTAATAAGATTGCATATTTTACCAGTGTGAATTTCTACACAGTCAGAATTAAGTTCTTTACAAATTTTAATAGCTTTTATATTAGGTTCGATAAATAAACTTATCCTTGAGCCGTTTTTCTTTAAACTATTTATCATTTTTTTTAAAAACTTTTTTTTGTGATTAAGATTTAGTCCGCCTTCTGTAGTAATCTCCTTTCTTTTTTCTGGGACTATGCAAACAAAAGATGGTTTTTGTCTTAAAGATATTTTCAACATTTCTTTGGTTGAAGCAATCTCTAAATTTAATGGGATCTTTAGTTTAGATCTGATCAACTTTAAATCTAGTTCATTGATATGTCTTCTGTCTTCTCTAAGATGAATAGTTACAGAGTCAGCACCATATTTTTCTGACAATAATGCAGCCCTTAGAGGACTTGGGTAAGACTCTCCTCTAGCATTTCTTACTGTAGCAACATGATCGATGTTTACACCTAGCCTAATTTTTTGCATTTTATAGGCCTCTGCTACCAGGTTTAACTGCTTTAATTTTTAAAAGACTCTCAGGTATATTTTCTTTGGTATAAGAAGGTATATCAATTGCAACTTGTGAAATTATTTTTCCATTAATTTTTGATTTTCCACTGGATCGATCTATAATACAAGCATAACCTATTATGTTTGCATTTGAACTCAATACTAAATCTGAACATTCTAAACTAGATTTTCCAGTAGTAATTACATCTTCAACTATTAATACATTAGAATTTTTCTTTATTTGAAAATCTCTTCTTAGAACTAATTTATTTTCCACTCTTTCACAAAAAACAGTTTCTTTTTTAAGTATTCTGCCAATTTCATAACCAACAACTATTCCTCCAATAGCAGGAGTTAAAATTAAATCTATATCTGAGAATTCTTTACTTATTTTTTCTACTAGAGAAGAACAAATTTTATAAGCTTCCCAAGGTTTTCTCATCAATTGTGCACATTGAACATATTTAGCACTGTGCAATCCTGAAGATAAAATGAAATGCCCCTCTAATAGTGCATCAGTTTCTTTTAAAATTTTTAAAGATTCTTTGTATGAAATCATTTTTTTTGTTTTTATGACGAATAATTTTAAAATTTAAATCTTTTTGTTTAATTTGACTTATCAAGTTTGTAAACTTTTTTAAATCTTTAATTTTTAAATCAAATGAAAACTGAAGATATTTATCTTTTTTTTCAACTAATTCTACGTTTAAAATATTGCTATCACTTAATCCTATCAAGGTGCTTACTTCACCTAATACTCCAGGTTGATGAGGCAAATCTATAATTAAGGTGCTTCCATACTCCTTTGCTTTCGTTTTTTTGTTAGATTTAATAGAAGTTTTGCCTTGCCAATATTTTCTTATTGAAGATCTTGCTTTACCAGTCTTGCATGAAGAGAGCCAATGTAGTGAGGGGGAAGCTTTTTTTGAACTAATAATATTTACCATATCTCCATTTTTTAAAGTATTTTGAAGCGTAGACTCCCTTCCATTTATATAACAAGCTACAGCGGAGTCTCCCAAACTAGTATGTACAGCATATGCAAAATCAATAGGAGTCGCTTCTTTTGGTAATTTAATAACAGCTCCTTTAGGAGTAAAACAAAATACATTGTCTTGGAACATTTGAAGCTTTGTAAATTCATAATAATGTTCTGGACTGTTTCCTGCTTCTATAATTTCAACTAAGTCTCTAAGCCAATCATATTCACGCCAAGACAAATCTGTAATTTTTTCAGATGATTTATATTTCCAATGAGAAGCTATACCTCGTTCTGCAAATTCATGCATTTCATAAGTCCGTATTTGAATTTCAACTCTTTGTTTTTTTGGACCAATTAAAGAAGTATGTATAGACTTATATTTATTTATTTTAGGTGTAGATATATAATCTTTAAATTTGCCTGGTATAGCTGAATATTGGTTGTGAAAAATTCCTAATGCTTTGTAACAATCACTTACAGAGTTAACTATTACTCTAAAACCAGTGATATCCGTAAGTTGTTCTAAAGATATTTTTTTTTTCTGTATTTTTCTCCAAATAGAGAAAGGAGTTTTTTCTCTTCCTGTTATCATTGCGGGTATATCTTTTGATTTTAATAATTCAATTAACTCCAATGAAATGTCTTTGAAATTATTTTCTCTATTATTTTTAATAAAATTAAGTCTTTTTTCAATTAAATCTCTTGCTTTGCTATTTAAAATAGAAAATGATAAATCTTCTAATTCATCTCTAATCCTGTTCATTCCCATTCTGTCTGCCAAAGGAGCGTAAATTTCCATGGTTTCTTTTGCTTTTCTAATTCTTTTATTTTCATCTTTCACAAATTTTAAAGTTCTCATATTATGTAGTCTGTCGGCAAGTTTAACCAAAAGAACTCTTATGTCTTTAGAAGTAGCTAAAATAAGCTTTCTAAAATTCTCTGCTTTAGAATTTTCTGCAGCTTTTTCTTCTAAAGCTGAAATTTTTGTAACTCCATCAACAAGGTCTGCTACTTCTTTCCCAAACTCTTTTTTTACTGAATCATAAGTTGTTTTAGTGTCTTCTATCGTGTCGTGTAATAAACCTGTGGTAATTGTTGCGCTATCTAATTTTAAATCAGTTAATATATCAGCTACAGCTACTGGATGAATAATATAGGGAACTCCTTCATCTCTCTTTTGGTTTTTGTGCGCTTTTAAAGCAAAATCATATGCTTTTGATAAATCTGAGGGATTAAAAAATCTATTATATGATTTAACCTTATCAATAAGTTCTTCATTATTTATCATTTGACTCCAATATATCACTTTCTTTTATCCTTGTAATCTCATTCCTTGTTATTAGGCTTAAATTTTTAATTAAAACATCCACTTTTTTATTCATAATTGGGTGAATCCACGTGGGACATATTTCTTTTAAAGGATAGAGTACAAAATTTCTTTCATGTAATTTGGGATGAGGTAGAATAATGTTTTTTTTATTCAAAATTTCTCCATTGAAATCAATTATATCTATATCACAAGTTCTTGGCTGATTTTTTATGCCTCTTGTCCTTTTCATTTTTTTTTCAATTATTAATATTTTTTTTAACAGATTCTCAAAACCATATTTGTACTTTATCTGAATAACTATATTAATAAATTTTGGATATTTTTTGTTAGGATAAGAAGGAGTTTCATAAAAATTTGAAATTTTTAATACTTCAATTTTTTCATATTTGATAAGGTCTAATGTTCTTAAAATATTTGAGAATCTATTCCCAAAAGATGATTTCAAATTAGATCCTATTCCTAAAAAAATCATTTATTATTTTTGCTTAGAATTCTAGCTTTTTCTCTATTCCAGTCTCTTTTTCTTTTTACTTGTCTCTTGTCATACAATTTTTTACCTTTGGCTACAGCCAATTGAATCTTAGCCTTTCCTTTAAAAAAATAAAGTTTTGTAGGAACTATAGTCAAGCCCTCTTGATTTATTCTTCCGATCAATTTGTTAATCTCTTTTCTATTAAGCAACAATTTTCTATCTCCTTTTGGATCATGATTATTGTAACTTGATTGTCTGTAAAGTGGTATGTGAGAATTAATTAAAAAAATTTCTCCATTTTTGTCTACGGCATATGAGTCAGCAATACTGGCCTTACCAACCCTTAATGACTTAACCTCTGAACCTTTTAGTGAAATTCCCGCTTCAAATAATTCATAAAAGAAATAATTAAAACTAGCCTTTCTATTAAGACATATTATCTTTTGACCAGAAACTACTTTTTTTTTCATTAAAGTAATTTAGCAACTTTAAGAGCATTTTTTACAGCAACTTTTGTTTTGTCGGTAACTTCAACTAAAGGCAAACGAACTTCTTGTGAAGATAGTTTTAATAGAGAAGCTGCATATTTTACTGGGGAAGGATTGCTTTCTATAAACAAAGCTTTATGTAAAGGTGACAATAAATCGTTGATTTCTTTTGCTCTTGTTTGAAGATTTGAGTCATTAACTGCTAAAGACGCTGATTGAAACTCTGAACATAATTTAGCAGCGACATTTGCAGTAACACTTATACAGCCTCTGCCACCTTTTTTATTAAATTCTAATGCATTAAAATCTTCTCCAGTAAGCTGAATAAATTCTTTTCCCATTTGTTTTAACTGTTGATCGGCTCTGTTAAGATCACCAGTTGCATCTTTTACTCCTACTATATTTTTTAACTCAAATAGTTTAGACATTGTTTCGACGCTCATGTCTATTACTGATCTAGAAGGTATGTTGTAAATAATTATTGGTATACCAACATTGTCATTTATTTTCTTATAGTGTTGGTACAAACCTTCTTGTGTTGGTTTATTGTAGTATGGTGTTACAATCAATAAACCGTTTGATCCAGATTTTTCAGCGTGCTTTGAAAGTGCAATAGCTTCAGCAGTTGAATTAGAACCTGTTCCGGCAATAACAGGTATTTTTCCTTTACATTCTTTTACAGCAATTTCAATTACCTTTCTGTGTTCTTCATGAGATAATGTTGGGGACTCTCCTGTAGTACCTGCTGGTACAATTCCATTAGTTCCATTTTGGATATGATGATGAATTAGTCTAGAATAATTTTCCTCGTCTAATTTGTCGTTTTTAAATGGTGTGATTAATGCAACAATTGATCCTTTAAACATAAAACAATATAAGGTAATTAATTTTAACCTTAAATTTATGCTTATTCGTTTAATTAGTCTAGTAATATTATTTGTTATAATGAGTTTTCCTGCAACTATTAATGCAGAAGATTCTCTCTTTGTTTACCCTAAGAAAAAGCCGTCTGTTTTTAAAAAAATAAACAAAAAAATACTTCCTGTTAAAAAACCAATCTCTAAACAAAAGAGTATTAAAATGGGTCAAAGTTTTCTTTTACCAAAAAACAAACCTATAAATGAAGAGAAAAAAAATATTGTTGAAAAACCAAAAAATATTAAAAAAGAAATAAAAATTGTCGATGAAGAAAAAAAATTAACAAAGAAAATAATTAATAATGAATTTTTATTTCCTAAAAAAAAACCTAAAACTTATAAATCTAGTTTAAAAGAGTCAAAAAAATCATCTATCTTATCAAAAAAAGATTTTGAAAAAGCAAAAGAAGTATTAAAACTTGTTAAAGCAAAAAAATGGAATACTGCTTTAAAAACTTCTAAACGAGTTAAAGATAAAGAATTTAAGAATCTTATAACTTGGATGTATTTAAAACAACGAGGTAATCAGGCAACCTTTGCAGATTATAAAATCTTTATCACAAAAAATAAAGATTATCCTAGATTGAATAGATTAAGATACCTAGCAGAACATAAAATTATTTTAAAAAATACTACGCCTGGCGCAATTATTAATTGGTTTGAAAAGGAATATAAAGATTTAGGAATCGAGGAACCTTTAAGTGGAATGGGAAAAATTAAATTGGGTGAGTCCTATAATCTTATTGGTCAAAACGAAAAAGCTAAAAAATTAATTAAAGATGGTTGGGTAAATGCTGAAATGTCTAAAAGTGAACTAAGATATTATAGAAAAAAATTTAAAAAGATTTTAGATTCAAAAGATCATATTGGAAGAGCAGACTACCTTGCTTGGAATAAAAAATATTGGGATTTAAAAAGAATGTTAAGATATTTACCCAAAGATGAAAAAGCTCTTTATAATGCTAGACAAATACTAATGAGTAATTCTTACGGAGTTGACAAAGCTATCTCTAATGTTCCTGCGAGTCTTAAAAAAGATACTGGTTTAGAATACGATAGATTAAAATGGAGAAATAGAAGAGGAAGAACTGATGCTTCTTTGGAAATTTTATATGCTAATTCAGAAAAAACAGAAGAGGAACTTGTTCGTCCAGACTTATGGTGGAAGCAAAGGGAAAGCATTGTAAGAAGTCTTATATACAAAAAAAGATATAAACTTGCTTATAAAATTGCTAGTGAACATTCTTTAAGTTACGGCCCGGAGTTTGCTGAAGCAGAATGGTTGTCTGGCTGGATCTCTCTTTCTTTTCTGGACTCTCCAGAATATTCAATTACACATTTTGAGAATTTTTATAACAATGTAGGTTACCCAATAAGTTTAGCAAGAGGTGCTTATTGGTTAGGAAGATCATATAAGGCATTAGGAGATAAAAAAAATGCAAAAAAATATTTTGAAGAAGGATCTATTTTTCTCACAACATACTATGGACAATTATCATTTAATGAAATTAATTATGGAGGAGAGTTTACTTTAGAAGATCAATCTCAATATTCAAAAGAATATGAAAAAGAATTTAATAAAAACAAATTAATAAAACATGTTATTTTGTTAAAAGAATTAGACAGAACTCAATACAGCAAAGATATAATAAAACATCTAGCATTATTAAATGTTGAAGAAGGTAGTGAAGTTTTAGCTGCAAAATTGGCTACTGAAATAGGAAGATATGATTTTGCTATTCAAATATCAAAACAAGCTTCATATGAAAAAAGATTCTATAATCAATTTAATTATCCAATAATTACGGTACCAAGAATGATTAATAAAAAAGCAATGCCTGAACCAGAATTGATACATGCAATAATTAGACAGGAAAGTGAATTTGATGCTAAAGCAAATAGCTGGGCTGGTGCTAGAGGTATGATGCAACTAATGAAATACACAGCAAAAATTGTAGCCAAACAAGCAAAGTTGCCTTATAGCATTAGTAGATTGACTAAAGATCCTGAATACAACATTAAATTAGGTTCTTACTATTTTAATTCACTTCTAGAACAATATAATGGTGTCTTTCCATTTGCGATAGCTGCATATAATGCTGGACCTAATAGAGTCAAAACTTGGAGAAGAGTGAATGGAGATCCAACTAAAAAGCAAATAAATTATATAGACTGGATAGAATTAATACGATTTGAAGAGACAAGAAATTACGTTCAAAGAGTTTTAGAAAACGTGAATGTCTACAAATTTATGATAAGGCAAAAGCCAGTAAAGATTAATGGATTTTTTCAATAAACTAATGGCGGAGACGATCCGATTTGAACGGATGGTACACATTGCTGCGTACGACGAGTTAGCAACCCGTTGGTTTAAACCAGCTCACCCACGTCTCCACTAGATTATTAAGTGTATTTATATTTAATTTTTCAATATATTTCACTAAAAATTTAACTCTAACAATTTGATCGGTTGATGAAAAAAAATTATTTAATAGGTTCAATTTCTACTATTTCAGCCTCATTATTATGGGGTGTAGTTGGAGTTTTTTATTTTAAATTTGTATCATTTGCTAATCCAATTGAACTTGTAATACACAGAACGGTTTGGACAGCATTTCTCCTGATAATTACAACTACATTTTATTCAAAGTGGGATCAATTTTTTTCAATAATAAAAATTGGAAGGAATGCTATTTTACTATTTATTACAGGTTGTTTGGTAGCAATAAACTGGCTTACATGGATTTATGCTGTTGCCACCGAACGACTTTTAGATTCAAGCTTTGGGTATTATATTTACCCAATACTAAGTGTCTTTTTTGGAATTGTTTTTTTAAAGGAAAAATATAACAAAAATAAGATTATATCGATCATACTCGTTTTTATTTCAACTTCATATCTGATGATTTATTATAAAACTTTGCCTTGGATAGGTTTAACTGTAGCAGTTAGTTTTAGTATATATTCTCTAATAAGAAAAAAAATAAATGTTAGCACTGATATTGGTCTATTAATTGAGACTTTGTTTTTAACTCCGCTAGCAATAATTACCTTTTTGTACTTAAATAAAAAAGGTCTTAATGTTTTTTCAATAAACGAGCCTCTTTTATCTTTTTATCTATTTTGGGCAGGATTAATGACATTAGCTCCTCTCTTTTTATATATTAAAGGCTTTGAACTTATAGGAATTGGGCCAGCAAGTATGATGTTTTTTATTACACCTACAGCTCAATTCATTATCGGAGTTCTTTATTTTGGAGAGTTTCTAGATATACATAAAGTTATAAGTTTTATAATTATATGGATAGCTGTGATTGTTTATCTAAATGAATTACGAAAAGAATAAGAAATTATAATTATTAAGGGTACCAACAATGAAGTCAAAAAAGAAAAAAAAAGTAAATTATTTGAAATAATTGTATGAAAAAAATCTTTAGATATTAATTTTCCAACTAAAATGCTGTTTTCAAAATTTTGATTTGGAAAAAAAAGCAAACCAATAAACAATCCTGACAATATAGAATATTTTGCTGATTTGGGGTTAGTTTTTTTAACAAAGAAAGCATGAAATATTGTTACCACTGCAGCGCAACAGAATAAATCAGCTAATAAAAATAAATATAAAATACTAAAACCTTTAGATGCTAATAGAAAAACAATAGTGCAAAGAAATAAAATTAAGAGATTGGTTTTATTTTTTATTTCTTTGCCAGTCAAAGATTTATTTATTTCATTTCCATTAACTATAATTAAACTAGCAATGGCATTGATCAATGTATCAATTGTGCTTAATGTAAGTGACATTGCTAAAATTAATACTGCTATGACTACTAGTGAATTTTTCTTGTTAAGCATTAATTCAAAAAAAGCTAAATCTGGTATTACTTTTGGATTTAATGAATAAGAAATTAATCCAGTATATCCCATCCAAAAAATAATAAAGAAAATAACAATTGATGAGTGTATTAGGCTCGACTTCAAAATTGAATTACTTTTTGCAGAAAAAACTCTTTGCCAATTTCCTTGATGAAACAAATTAGTTGCAGCAACTGCTATAAAAAAAGTTAATCCAGAACTATAATTGGGTAAATATTTATTATCAAAAGCATTTGGAGAGTTTTGCTTAATCAGTTCATAGATTGGTTGATTAATACCATCTAAAATTAAAAATACTGATAATACAATAATCAAAATAACAAAGATAAATTGATACTTGTCAGTAATAATAGAAAGTTTAAACCCCCCTCTTAAAATATACCCCAAACAAATGATTAAAGTTATTCCAGAAGTTATCCATAAAGGTATTTCAGATATAAATTTTAATAAAAAAGCAATTGCTGTTACTTCAGCTATCAGAAATATTGTTAAATAGAATAGTATTAGGAATAAGCTTAGCTTAACTATTTCAGAACCAAATCTTTTTTTTATAAACTCGATTAATGTTAATCCATGTGGAAATTCTTTTCTTATTTTTGGTCCAAAATTGTATAGAAACCACATTGGTGCTGCTGTACCAAGAGCATAACCAATTACAGCGCCTATTCCTCCCCAGGTAGCTGCAGAAGCTGGACCAAATAAAATCCAAGCTCCAAGTGCAGACGCGGTCAAACTTGATGTTAATGAAAAAGTATTTTCGTTTCTTTCTCCAACTATATAATTTTTATTGTTAATGATTTTTTTCGAATTTAAGTAGCCTAATGCTATAAAAAATAAACCTACTGTTACTGTAACTATTAATGATATTTTTGGAGATAAGTATATTTCTTCCATAATTTCCTCACTGAATTACCGGTCAGGTTCTTCGGGTTTAATCTCAGTCTTATTGACACCCCGTTATTTCTTTTTATATCTGAATTTTTGGTAAAAAGTCAAACGATGCTGTATCAATTTTTGATGAGTATTTTTTTCTCATTTTCCATGTATTATTAATTCCGGCTTGGGCTATACTAATAGCATTTCTCCCATATTTAGCATTCGTAAAATCTATTGCTTTCATTAATGTTTGAGATTTATTTTCCATAATTGGTGCCAACAAATTAAATTCTTTTTCGCTATTTTCATTTAATTTAGATAAAACAATTCCAGCTTTTTGGTAAAAATATCCGCATTTATATATCTTTTTTAGTCCATCTATCGCCTTTTTTACTAATTCCAAACTGTTGCTAGTAGAAATTGGCAAATCGATACTAATGGAATTTGAGTAATATTTTCTATTTTTATCGAAAGGACTTGTCCTAATATAAATAGTTATTGCTCTTGCTGTCTGGTTATCGTTTCTAATCTTTTCAGCTGCATTTAAGCAATGTGTTGTGATAGACTCTTTAAGTTTCTCTAAACTTGTAACTTTTTTTCCAAATGATCTTGAAACACAACAGCTTTTTCTTTTTGTTTCTTGTGTTTCTAAATTAATACAAGAGACTCCTCTAAGTTCCATTACTGTTTTAGCACCTAAAACATTTGTACTTTTCTTAACCCAACTATTAGATATATTTTTTAATTTGTAGGCTGTGTCTATACCGTTCTTTATATACAATTTAGATAATTGTTTTCCAACTCCCCAAATATCTGAGATATGAAAATTTTTTAAACTTTCATCAATATTTTCTTTTAAGTAAGTAACTCCAGTTTTATTTTTTTTTGCTATATGATTAGCCACTTTACTTAAAGTTTTTGTATTAGAAATACCAACACTTGTTGGTATGCCTGTCCATTTTAGAATTCTTTTTCTTATTTCCTTTCCATAATTTTCTACTTCATTTTCTCCTATATGTGACAAATCGACAAATGCTTCATCTATTGAATAAATTTCAATTTTATCTGAAAAAGATTTTAGTGTTTTCATTACTCTTCTAGAAATATCCCCATACAATGCGTAATTAGAAGAGAAGATATAAACATTATTTCTTTTAACGAGTTCTTTGACTTTAAAATACGGTTCACCCATTTTAATTCCAATTTTCTTTGCTTCTGTAGATCTTGAGATAACACATCCGTCATTATTAGAAAGAACTACAACAGGTTTATCATTTATCTTAGGATTGAATAGTCTTTCACACGAAACATAAAATGAATTACAATCAATCAAAGCAACTTTATTTTTTTTACTATTGTTTGTGTATGACATATGTTACTACTCCCCAAACCACTATTTCTGGATTTTCTGAAAGATTAATTTTATCTAATATATTTTTTGAACCTGAAGTAAGGTAACTAGTTCCTTTTCCTTTAATCAGTGTTTTTACCACAAGTTCTTCATTTATATTTACTATTACAGTTGAGAAATTTCTTGGATCCATGCTTTTATCTACTATTAATAAGTCTCCATCATAAATTCCAACATTCATCATAGACTTGCCTTGTACTCTTATTATGAATGTTGCTGGAGCATTTGTTATAAGATGTGAATTTAAATCAATATCATCTTCGATATAGTCAGTTGCTGGAGATGGAAAACCTGCTCCTACTTTGTGTAAATAAAATGGTATTGTTAGTTTCATAATGTTCTTGTTTTGTTCTTTATAAGCTATAAAGCTACTTCTCGTCAAGTTGTTAATTGGGTCAATATGCGTTTAGATTTAATAAAAAAAAGAAAGTAAAAAGAATTATGAAAAAAATTTTAGCAATAATTGCACTGTTGATACTGTCAGTTGAAGCAAATGCAGAGTCAAGATTAGAAACAATTAAAAAAAATGGTGAGCTAAGAGTTGGTACAACAGGAGACTTTGACCCAATGTCAATTAAAGATCCGGCTACAAATAAATATAAAGGATTTGATATTGATGTGATGAACGAGCTAGCTAAAGATTTGGGAGTAAAAGTAAAATTTGTTCCTGCAGAGTGGAAAACTATAGTAGCGGGAATAACAGCTAACAGATACGATATATCTACAAGCGTAACTAAAACTCCAAAAAGAGCGGAAGTAGCAGGATTTACAGAAACTTATTTTAAATATGGAACTGTTCCATTAGTGCTTAAAAAAAATTTAAAGAAGTTTCCTACTTGGGACTCATTAAATAACAAGAAAGTAACAATAGCAACAACATTAGGTACATCTCAGGAAGAAAAAGCAAAAGAATTTTTTCCAAAATCTAAACTTAAGTCTATCGAAGCTCCTGCTAGGGACTTTCAAGAAGTGTTAGCTGGAAGAGCAGACGGAAATATAACAAGTTCGCTTGAGGCGAATAAATTAGTTATAAAATATCCTCAATTAGCTATTGTACCAGATGGAGGAAAAAATCCTGCATTTCTAGCTATGATGGTTCCAAAAGGAGACAAAGTTTGGAACGACTACGTCAACAATTGGATCAAAAGAAAACAGGTTTCTGGTTTTTTCATGACTTTAGAAGCTAAATACAATTTTAAAAGTCTATAATTTAAGTTTAAATACCATTCATTAACAAATATAGTCTGAGAGTGAAGTTTTTAAAATTAATTACTTTGTTTTTATTTCTGCAAGGATGCAGTTCAAATTATGAATGGGGCTGGTATATCTTAAGCCCAAATAATGTTGAAGGGCTAACCAATCTTAAATTTTTGATAAGTGGAATAACCACAACAATTTATATTTCTGTAGTTTCAATTATTCTAGCGATGATTATTGGTTTAATCGTAGCTCTGCCCTCACTTTCAAATAATAGATTTTTAAGTTACTTTAATATTACTTATGTAGAAATTGTACGAGCTATTCCTTTGTTAGTTTTAATACTTTGGATTTATTATGGCTTACCAATAATGTTAGGTATCAGTTTCTCTCCTTTTGTTTCAGGAATAATTGCCCTAACAATTAGTGAAAGCGCTTTTCAAGCTGAAATTTTTAGAGCTGGGATTAATTCGATAAGCAAAGGTCAGCACGAAGTGTCTGTATCATTAGGGATGGATTTTTGGAAAAAGATGAGATTCGTAATTCTTCCTCAAGCTATTAAAGTTGTTTTGCCAGCTTTAGGGAATCAGTTTGTTTATGTGCTAAAAATGTCTTCTTTGGTATCAATAATTGGAATAGCCGATTTAACAAGAAAAGCAAATGAACTTGTCACTACTACTTACAGACCCCTAGAAATTTATACTTTTTTAATTTTGGAGTATTTAATCTTAATTTTGGTTGTTTCTTATTTTGTGAGAAAATTAGAAAATAAATTAAAATACAAATAATTTTTTAAATTTTGTTTTAAAAATTTTTTTTAAGAAAAAAACAATAAAAATTAAAACTATAATTCCCATTCCCCAGTTTGTTACTAATATTGTGTAAAAAATATCTTGATAGTCTCCTTTTTTAATATTAATCACAAACCAAAGAGATAGAAATGGAAGCAATGTCAGTCGTAAGATGGTCATATAAAGACTATAAAGCGGTCTCTTCAAAGCTTGAAATAATGCGGAAGTGATAAAAAAAACAGGATAAATTGGACCAATTATTGCTGCAATTTTTAAATACATTGAACCATAACTTATAACAACTGCATCATTGGTAAAAAAAGCAATTATTATATCAGAGGTTAAATAGATAAATATTCCAGCTCCAATCATAAAAGAAAAACCAAATAACAGTGCCTTAAAATAAAGTTCTTTTATTCGACTATATATTTTTGCTCCATAATTTTGAGCTCCTATAGATAACACAGCAGTATTTAGTCCTATAACTGGAAGAAGCAAAACTTGTTCAATTCTTACAGCAGTACCATATCCTGCGGTAGCAATTTCTCCAAATTGACCTACAAAATAAAATAAATTAAAAACTCCCACCATAATTAAAAGCATAGTGAACATGATAGGAACTGATTGAAAATATAATTGTTTTAAAAGATCTAGTTTAGGAATAAAGCATTTAATAAACAGATATTCTTTTAATTTGCAACAATAAACCTTATACGCCAAATATATAGTTCCTACTGACTGTGAAATAAGAGTAGCAATAGCTAATCCTGAAATACCAAAAGCTGGAATAAATCCATATCCAAAAATAAATAATGGATTTAAAAAAATATTTAAGAAAAATGAAAAGATTAATACATTTCTATAACTCTTTGTGTCACCTTGAGCATAAAGAGTTCCATTCAAAGATAATTGTACTAAAACAATTATGGAACCATAAAATATAATGTCCAAATATTTTTGAGTTAGAATAATGCTAGCTGAATCAGATCCCATAATTTTAAGGAGGATTTCTGAAAAATTAAGTCCTAAAAAAGTTACAAGAATTGATAAAACTACAGCGAACGTAATTGATTGGGCTGCAAACAATGACGCTTTTCTGTCCTCTTTAGC
This sequence comes from uncultured Pelagibacteraceae bacterium, assembly GCA_902567685.1. Classification (GTDB taxonomy): domain Bacteria; phylum Pseudomonadota; class Alphaproteobacteria; order Pelagibacterales; family Pelagibacteraceae; genus Pelagilacustribacter. The sequence goes on from CACFNH010000004.1 coordinate 63,585, forward strand.
TCCTATTGAGTTTCCTATTAAAGCGCTTGTTCCAGCTTGAACACCAACTGCTATAGCTATGGCAATAAAATAAATTGGCCAAGATTTAGCAATAGCTGCCAGTGCTTCGGGAGATATTTTTCCTGCAAAAAAAGTATCAACCAAATTATAGAAAGTTTGAAATAGTGATCCTGTACTTGCAGGAATTGTAACCTTTACAAGTAATGGCCAGATTCTATCTTTCGTTAAATTTAATGATTTAGACAATTTTACCTCAGTTATATTCTTTTTGGAATATATGCTTTGTTCCGAATTTTTTAGCAAGGTTTATTTGTCTTTGACGCATTCGAAATCTAGATTTTTGTGATTTTGTAAGACTATCGTGACAATTTGGACAAGACACTCCCTCCTCATATTTGTATGACTTTTTGTCTTTAATAGATACTGGGGTCCTGCAACCACTGCACATTAAATATGTTCCTTGTTTAAGATTGTGCTTAACTGAAACACGATTATCAAAGACATAGCATTCACCTTTCCATAAACTATCTTCCTTTTTAATATTCTTTAAATAATTTAGTATGCCTCCTTTAAGTTGATAAACATTTTTAAAACCTTTGCTTTTCAAATAAACAGATGCTTTTTCACATCTTATTCCTCCAGTACAAAACATGGCTATAGATTTTTTTTTATTTATTTTTTTAAAGTATTTTGGAAAATCTCTAAAATTTTGTATGTTAGGATTTATAGCATTTTTAAATGTTCCAACTTTATATTCAAAAGGTTTTCTTGAATCTATTAAAACTGTATTTTTATTTTGGATTAATCTATTCCAAGATTTATTAGAAAGATAATTACTTTTGTTTTTATTTTTTTTATTAATTTTAACACCCAATGGAACAACTTCTTTTTTTATTTTAATTTTTCCTCTATGAAAAGGTTGAAATCGACTAGATGACAAACTTTTACTATCAAAATTAAAAAATTTAAACTTTTTTTTTAATAATGACTCAATAAATAAAATATTATTTTTTTTACCTGATATAGTTCCATTTATTCCTTCAGGTGATAAAATTATTGTTCCTCGAACGTTATGCTTTAAAAGTTCTTTTTGAAAAAATATCTTCATTTTCTTTAGAGAAGAGATTTCTTTAAATTTATAGAATCCAAAAACTAAAAACATTATCTTTTTAAACAAACAGTAAGTCCGTCTCCTAATGGGAGAATAACATTTTTAATTCTATTGTCTTTTTTGATATAAATATTAAACTCCCTCATAATATCAACAAATTTATCTTTTTTTAATTCGTTGGCAACATTACCACGCCATAAAGTGTTGTCTATGATCAGAAGACCATCCTTTTTCAAAAGTTCTAATGAATTTTCATAATAATTCTTATAATTTTCTTTGTCTGCATCAATAAAAATCAAATCAAATATTTTATTTTTTTTTTTCAAATCTTTGATCGTTTCTAAAGCTGGATTTATTATCTGTTCAATCAGATTATGTAAATTTGCTTTTTTAAAAAAACTCTGGGCAATTAGACTAGTTTTTTTATCTTTGTCTAAGGTAATAAGTTTTCCATCTTTAGGTAAAGCCAATGCCATTGACAAAGCACTAAAACCCGTAAAGGTTCCAATCTCTAAAATATTTTTAATTTTTGCTATCTTTATAACCATTTGAAAAAAATGCGCTTGTGAAATTGAAATTTGCATTCTTTTAATCTCTCCAAGTTTATTGTTTTCTTCTATAAGCTCTTTTTGTATCGGATGTAAATTTTCAGAATGATTTATTATATATTTCTCTAAATTTTCATTTAAATCTAAATTTTTAGGCATAATTAGCCTTTAAGTAGTTTTTTAAGAATTTCGTTAACTAACTGTGGATTCGCTTTGCCTTTGGACATCTTCATTACTTCGCCAACAAAAAAACCAAATATTTTTTCTTTTCCAGACTTATATTTTTCTACATTAGTTTTATTTTTTTCTAAAATTCCTTTAATTATTCTTTCAAGTTCCTTTGGATCGCTTTGCTGTTTAAGTCCTTTGGACTCTATAATTTTCTTTGGATTTTCTCCAGATTGCGCCATATGTTCAAAAACTTCTTTCGCAATTCTTCCAGATATTTCTCCAGATTTAATATATTTAATAAGTTCTCCTAGATTTTTTGCTGAAACAGGAGACTTTGTAATACTTAAATCTTTATTATTAAGAAGTGCAAATAAATCACCCATGATCCATGTAGCAGCAAGTTTTTTATCTGAAGATTTAGCAACATCTTCGTAGAAATCTGAAATTTCTTTTTCTGAAACTAAAACATTGGCCTCGTATGGAGTAAGAGCATACTCTTTGATAAATCTATCTTTTTTTTGGTCTGGTAATTCAGGTAACTTTTTTCTTATATCATCAATTAAATCTTTATCTATTTTTAAAGGTAAAAGATCTGGGTCAGGAAAATATCTGTAATCATGAGCATCTTCTTTTGATCTCATAGATCTTGTTTCATTTTTTTTAGTATCAAAAAGACGTGTTTCTTGATCAATTGATTTTCCATCTTCTAGTAATTTCACTTGTCTTTTAGCTTCATAATCTATTGCCATTTGCATAAATTTTATGGAATTTACATTCTTTATTTCACATCTAGTTCCTAAATTTTTTTCCCCTAATTTTCTTACTGAAACATTTACATCTGCTCTTAAAGATCCCTCTTGCATATTTCCATCACAAGTTCCTAAATATCTCATAATAGATCTAAGTTTTTTTACGTAAGCATTTACCTCATCTAAGGATCTTAAATCTGGCTTGCTGACAATTTCCATCAAGGCTATTCCAGATCTATTTAGATCTACATATGTGTTGTTTGGATCAATATCATGAATACTTTTTCCCGCATCTTGTTCCAAATGAAGTCTCTCAATACCTACTGTTTTGCTTCCATTGGGTAAATCTAAAACAACTTTACCTTCGCCTACAATTGGATTTTTATATTGAGATATTTGGTAACCTTGGGGCAAATCAGCATAAAAATAATTTTTTCGATCAAAAACAGAATGCAAGTTAATTTTTGCATTTAGTCCTAATCCAGTTTTAATAGCTTGCTCAACACAGTAATTGTTAATTACTGGAAGCATTCCTGGAAAAGCAGAGTCTACGAGACTGACCTGTGTATTAGGATTTGCTCCAAACTTTGTTGAAGATCCAGAAAATAATTTTGAATTGGAAATTACTTGGGCATGTACTTCTAGACCTATAACCACTTCCCATTTATTTTTGTTTCCTTTAATAATATATTTTGAATCATTTTTGTTCATTAATTTTCCCACCATTTTTTAAGAGACTGTTTAAAAACAGATCTTTTTTCTATTGCAAGAGCAATGTTTAATAATTTTTGTTCATCTAGAGTTTTGCCTATTAATTGAAGCCCAAGTGGAAAGCCTTTTTTGTCTCTTCCAGATGGAACTGAAATTGCTGGAATGCCTGCTAAATTAGCTGGTACTGTAAATATATCATTTAGATACATTGAAATAGGATCGTCTTTTTTTTCACCAATTTTAAAAGCCGCACTTGGTGTTGATGGAGTTAATATAGCATCTACGTCTTTAAAAGATCTATCAAAGTCCTCTTTGATTAATTTTCTAACTTTTTGTGCTTTAAGATAGTAGGCATCATAATACCCTGAAGATAGAACATAAGTACCAATTAATATTCTTCTTTTAACTTCATCTCCAAAACCTTCAGACCTAGTGTTTTCATACATTTCGATTAAATTAGAACCCTTAGTTGATCTATATCCGTATTTAACTCCATCATATCTCGCTAAATTTGATGAAGCTTCAGCAGGTGCCACTATATAATAAGTTGGCAATGCATACTTTGTATGACTTAAAGATATATCTATAATTTTTGCACCAGCATCTTTAAGAATTTTTTTTCCATTCTCCCAAAGATTATCAATTTCTTTAGGCATGTTTTCCACTCTATACTCTTTGGGTATTCCTATTTTTAATCCTTTAATTCCATCCTTTAAATTTTTAGAATAATTTTCTTTATTTTTTTTAATTGAAGTTGAATCTTTTTTGTCAAAAGCTGCCATTGACTCCAACATTAAAGCACAGTCTTCGACTGTTTTAGTCATGGGGCCAGCTTGATCTAAAGAAGAAGCAAAAGCAACTATCCCCCACCTAGAACATAGTCCATAAGTTGGCTTCAAACCGACAGTTCCTGTAAAAGAAGCAGGTTGTCGTATAGATCCACCAGTATCAGTTCCAATAGTCGTAGGGGTCAAGTCTGCTGCTAATGCACTTGCAGATCCACCTGATGATCCTCCAGGAACATATTTATCTTCTATTGGATTAACTACATTTCCGTAGAAGCTAGTTTCATTCGATGAACCCATTGCATACTCATCACAATTTAATTTTCCTAGGAGAAAAGCACCTTCAGACCATAAATTTTCTGTAATAGTAGATTCATATGTAGGAATAAAGTTTTCTAACATTTTGCTGCCAGCTGTTGTTTTTACACCTTTAGTGCAAAATAAATCCTTTACTGCAATAGGTATGCCAGGTAATAATAAATTTAATTTTTGTTTTTTATCAAATTCTTTTGCTTTTTTTAAAGCTTGATCTAAACAAGTAGTAATAAATGCGTTTAATTTTTTTGATTTCTCTATATTTTTAATAAATGCAGACGTTACTTCTGTTGATGAAACTTCTTTATTTTTTATTGCTTTTACTATTTGAGTTAAGCTTTTTTTTGTAATATCTGTCATCTATTCTACAACTTTGGGAACTATAAAAAATTCCTCATTTTTTTTTGGAGAGTTTTCTAAAACTTGATCTTTGATTTTTCCATCATTAATTTCATCTTCTCTTGATCTTAAAGGTTCATTTAAAATTGAAGATAATGGTTCAATTTTTTTAGTGTCTAATTCATTAAGTTGTTCTATAAATTTGAATATAGAAGACAAATCTTTAGTTAAACTGTCTGTTTTCTTTTCATCTAATGAGATTCTGGCCAGTTTTGCTACGTGTTTAATTTTGTCTTTATCTATGGACATTTGTGAAATATGTTAAGTATACAAGAAATTAATATCATAAAATATAAAATAAAAATGCTAGATATTAAAGATTTTAAGAAAAAATTGGATAAAAAATCAAGATTAATGGGCATAGACCCTGGGAAAAAACGAGTTGGTATTGCTATATCTGACGAGAATAAAGCAATTGCTACGCCCTATAAAGTTTTGATCAAGGACAACTACTCTGGTTTTCTTGAAGAAGTTAAAAAAATAATTAACGATAATAATATTAAAGGAATAATTATTGGGAATCCAATAAACATGGATGGTACACCAAGTGAATCTTCTCAATCAGCCAAGGACATGGCAATCAACTTATCAAAAAATATTTCTGAACCTATCACAATGTGGGATGAGAGACTTTCAAGCCAAGGTGCTTTCAATTTATCTAGTAATCTAGACATTAATACGAGTAAAAAACTAAAAAAAATAGACCAAAATGCTGCTGCTTTTATTCTTCAGGGTGCGCTAGATTATTTAAAGAAATAACTTGCTATCATAACATAAAAGGCCTATAGAGTTGATTTTAATGGCAGTTATTAAAAAAACTTCAGCTATTAAAAATCAGCCAAAACATCTATTGGGCATACAAAGTCTTTCAATCAAAGAAGCTAGAGATATTCTTAACGAAGCTAAATCCTTCATAAAACTTAACAGAAGTAATTCCAAAAAGTTAGACATTCTTAGAGGAAAAACTCAAATTAATTTGTTTTTTGAACCATCTACTCGAACTCAAAGTTCTTTTGATCTGGCGGGAAAAAGATTAGGAGCAGATGTTATGACTATGAATATAGTTAATTCCTCACTTAAGAAAGGAGAAACTCTTATTGATACAGCAATGACGCTTAATGCCATGCATCCAGATATTATTGTAATAAGACATCAGGACTCTGGGGCACCTAACCTCCTCTCACAAAAAGTTAATTGTGCTGTAATTAATGCTGGTGATGGAAGAAGAGAACATCCTACCCAAGCTTTATTAGATGCTCTTACAATAATAGATAGAAAAGGTAAAATTGAAGGTTTGAAAATTGCAATTTGTGGAGACATACTTCATTCACGAGTTGCAAGATCAAATATTTATTTAATGAATATGTTGGGAGCTGAAGTAAATGTGGTTGCTCCTAAAACTTTAATGCCAAATTCGATTGAAAAGCTAGGGGTTAAAGCTTTTACAGATATGAAAAAAGGTTTGGAATCTTGTGATATTGTAATGATGCTAAGATTACAAAACGAAAGAATGCAAGGGTCTTTTTTGCCCTCTAAGAGAGAGTATTACGAATACTTTGGTTTAACTCCTGAAAAACTAAAATATGCAAACAAAGATGCTTTGTTGATGCACCCTGGCCCAATGAATAGAGGAGTAGAAATAGATACTAAGCTAGCTGACAATATAAATGTTAGTCTTGTTAAAGAACAAGTAGAACTTGGAGTAGCAGTTAGAATGGCGTGTCTAAAAATATATTGTAAAAAATAAATGAAACAAAAATATTTAATCAATGCAAAAATTATAGACCCTTCCCAAAATATGGATGTCATGGGTGGCTTGATTGTTGATGAAAAAGGAAAAGTAAAAGCTATAGGTAAAGAAGTAACTAAAGCAAATATACCCAGCAATGCAGAAGTTATTGATATAAAGAAAAATATATTAATTCCTGGAATTGTGGATATGAAAACTTTTGTTGGTGAACCAGGTTATGAATATAAAGAAAATTTTAGAACTTTGAGTCAGGCAGCATTAGCAGGAGGAGTTACTTCAGTTGTTTCAATGCCTAATACAAAACCAGTTATCGACAATGTTTCAATGGTTGATTTTATAATTAGAAGAGGAAGAGATAAGGCTAAGATAAATATATTTCCATGTGCCTCTTTAACTAAAAATATGGATGGAAAATCAATGACAGAATTTGGTTTATTATCTGACAAAGGAATTGTTGGATTTACTGATGTAATTAAAACTGTTCAAAACACTGAAGTAATGTCTAGAATAATGAACTATGCTGCAGATGTTGGCGTCCTCATTATTCAACACGTAGAAGATTTTGAATTATCAAAAAACGGATTAATTAATGAAGGAGAGATTTCAACAAGACTAGGTTTAACACCAAATCCATCTATAGCTGAAAAAATTATTATTGAAAGAGATCTATCTCTTTTAGAAGAATACCAATGTAGATATCACATAAATCAAATATCATCTCAAAAATCCTTAGAAGTAATTAAAAAAAACAAGTCAGAAGGAAAAAAATTCACTACAGGGGTCTCGATAAATAATTTGTCTCTTAATGAAAATGATATTGGTGATTTTAAAACATTTTTAAAGATTTCTCCTCCATTGAGGTCTGAAAATGATAGATTATCTTTAATTAGTGGAATTAAAGATGGTTTGATTAATGTAATTGTCTCTGATCACAAGCCTGAGGATGAAGAATCTAAAAGATTACCTTTCGCTAAAGCTGCAACTGGGGCTATTGGAGTTGAAACTTTATTGCCTCTTTCTCTTGAATTATTTCACAATCAATCTTTAACATTAAAAAAAATAATTGAAACATTGACAATTAATCCTTCAAAAATATTAAAGATAAAAAAAGGATCTCTGAAAAAGGGTTATGATGCGGATGTATGTGTTTTTGACTTAAACAAACCTTGGGTTGTTAAAGCTGAGAAATTAAAGTCAAAATCAAAAAATACTGCAATAGAAGATAGAAAACTTCAGGGAAAAGTTTTGATGACTTTTCTAAATGGTGAGTTAGTATTCAATCTATAGTGAATTTAGATTTAACAACTGTAATTATATATTCTTATATTTTAGGCTCAATACCATTTGGATTGCTTATAACTAAATTTTTTTTAAAAGAAGATATAAGGGATGTTGGTTCAGGAAATATTGGAGCTACAAATGTACTTAGAACTGGAAAAAAGATATTAGCTGCGTTAACTTTATTTTTAGATATATCTAAAGGATTTGTTTCTGTTTATTTTACATCAAAATATTTTTCTGAACTAATTTATCTCTCTGGCTTAATATGTTTTCTTGGACATGTATTTCCTGTTTGGCTGAAATTTAAAGGAGGAAAAGGTATAGCTACTTACTTGGGTGTAGTTTTAGCTTTATCTTTTAAACTTGCTTTAGTTTTTGGAGTATCATGGTTAATAATTTTATATGTTACAAGATACTCATCTCTCTCATCAATGATAGGTTCGCTAAATGTTTTCTTATTTGCGTTTCTTTCTACCTCAATTTCCTTTGACTTTATATATTTTACATTTCTGATGATTATAATTTTCACTCATAGGGAAAATATATTGAGATTAAAAAACAAAACTGAAGATAAAATTAAGTTTTAATTTATTGATCTTTTTGTAAAAAAAATACTAATAATTGACAAATATCATTATATTTGAAAGTAAATCATATATAATGAATCTTGTAATTGTAGAAAGCCCTGCAAAAGCAAAAACAATAAACAAATATTTAGGTAAAGATTATATTGTTTTGGCTAGCTACGGTCATGTCAGAGACCTTCCTTCAAAAAATGGCTCCGTTGATCCAGAAAATAATTTTAAAATGGAATGGGAACTAGACTCTTTTTCAAAAAAATATGTAAAGGAAATCACTGATGCGGCAGCGGACTCTGAAAGAATTATTTTAGCTACTGACCCAGATAGAGAAGGAGAGGCAATTGCATGGCATGTAAGAGAAATACTGGAGGGAAAGAAATTATTAAAAGGAAAAAAAATTGAAAGAGTAGTATTTAATGAAATTACAAAAAAGGCTGTTACTAACGGAATTAATAATCCTCGAGAAATTGAATCAGATTTAGTTAATGCTTACATGGCTAGAAGAGCATTAGATTACCTTGTTGGTTTCAATATATCTCCTATTTTATGGACCAAGCTCCCAGGATCTAAATCAGCTGGACGAGTTCAATCTGTTGCTCTTAGGTTAATAACAGAGCGAGAACATGAAATTGAACTTTTTAAACCTGAAGAATTTTGGACTATCGCCGGCAATTTTCAAGATAATAAAAATAAAATTATAACATCTAAACTTTCTTTTTTTGGAGGAGAAAAAGTAGAAAAATTTAGTTTTAAAAAAAAAATAGATGCTGAAACTGCTTTAAAAGAAATTAAGAACCAATCTTACAATATAACCGATGTTTCTTCAAAAGTTTACCGAAGAAACCCATTAGCTCCTTTTACAACATCAACTTTGCAGCAAACAGCATCAGGAAAATTTGGTTTTGGAGCTTCTAGAACAATGCAGATAGCACAAAGACTTTACCAAGGAATAGATATCGAAGGTGATACAGTGGGTCTTATTACATATATGAGAACAGACGGAACTCAAATTTCCAACGAAGCTATTAATGATTTTAGAAACTTCATAAAAAAAGAACATGGAAAGGAGTATCTTCCAGATAATCCAAATAATTATAAAGGAAAAAAAGCAAAAAATGCTCAAGAAGCTCATGAAGCTATCAGACCAACAGATGTTACTAGAAAACCTTCTGATATGAAAAAATATTTAAGCTCAGACCAGTCTAAACTATATGAACTAATTTGGAATCGAGCTTTGTCTTCACAGATGAATCCTGCTGAGTTCGATAGAAAAAGTATAGTTATAGAATCTAATGACAAAAAAATTAGTTTTAAAGCTAACGGTTCCACAGTTAAATTCGAAGGATTTTTAAAAGTTTACAAATTTGACGAAAAAGATGAAGATCTTAAAAATATCTTACCAAATGTTAGTGTTGGAGACAAAGTAGCTATAAAAGATTTAATAGATGATCAACATTTTACAGATCCACCACCAAGATATTCTGAGGCTAGTTTGGTAAAAAAAATGGAAGAATTAGGAATAGGGCGCCCGTCTACTTACGCAAGCATAATATCAGTTTTATCTACTCGAAATTATGTTGAATTATTAAATAAAAGATTTCACCCTACAGACAGAGGAAAACTGTTGTCTGCTTTTCTTGAAAAATTATTCACTAAATATGTAGACTATAACTTTACTGCTGATTTAGAAAATCAATTAGATGAAATTACTAGCGGTAAAATAAATTGGGTCAAAGTTTTAGATGGTTTTTGGAAAGATTTTTATTCAAATGTAGGTCAAGTTAAAGAAAAAAGAACTAGAGAAGTTTTAGATTTATTGAATGAAAGCTTGGGAGACCTAGTGTTTGAAAGAGATAAAAACGATACAATTGATAGAAAATGTAAACTTTGTGACACAGGTCAATTAAGTTTAAAAAATAGTTTTAGAGGTGGGGCCTTTATTGGCTGTTCAAATTACCCAGAATGTAAATTTACAAGACCATTATCTAAATCAAAAGCTTTACAACAAGTTAATTTAGCTGAGCCTAAATTAATTGGAAAAAATGACTCAGGTAAAGATATATTTCTTAAAAATGGGAGATTTGGTCCATATTTACAATTTGAGATTGAACCCGATGAATTGAATAAAATTAAAAAAAAGAAATCTAAAAAGAAAAAAGAAAATGATAATTTAAAAAATGTATCTATTCCTAAAGGTCTTCCAATAGAAAATGTGGATTTGGAAAAAGCTAAATATTTGTGTTCTTTACCAAAAATAATTGGCAAACACCCAGAATTGAATGAGGACATTACTATTAATATTGGAAGATTTGGTCCATACCTAAAGTGTTCTAATAAGTCTGCAAGAATTGAAAGTGTTGATGAATTATTTACAATAGGTCTTAACAGAGCAATAACATTAATTTCTGAAGCTAAACCAGGAAGAATGTCATCATCTGAAATAAAAAACCTTGGAGAACATCCTGAAGATAAAAAACCTGTCAGAATAATGAAGGGTCAATATGGACCCTATATTAAATATAAATCTCTTAATGCCACGATACCTGAGGATAAAGACCCTGCAGAGATTACTATGGAAGAAGCTTTAATATTAATAGAAAAAAGAAAAGAATATGATAAAACTAAAAGAAAAAGAAAAAAATGAAAAAAATTTTATTTATTCTAATTGTCTTAATTTTTAATTTTTATTCAGTTAATGCTGAAGAAGTTAAGTGCAATTCTGCTTTAAGTAAATTGAGTCCAAAATGTAATTTTATTGGCAAAGGTATGGAAAAGATGAAAAAATTTAGTGAAAAAAATAAAACATTAGATCAAAGTTATAAAAATATCAAAAAATCTGTTGAAAAAAAATAAAGAAAAAATAATGTCTGTAGAAGAAAAAATTAAAGAACTGAATATTAAATTACCCGATCCAAAAGATCCAGTAGGTGCTTATGTGGCAAGTAAAATTGTTGGGAACTTACTTTATATATCTGGACAAATTTCAATAAACGAAAAAGGTGATCTTATAAAAGGTAAACTTGGTAAAGATTTAGATACCAACCAAGGTTATGAAGCAGCAAAAAGATGTGGTTTAGGAATTATTTCACAAGTTAAAAAAGCATGTAATAACGATTTGTCAAAAATAAAATCATGTGTAAAATTAACTGGCTATGTCAATTCTACAGAAGATTTTACAGATCAGCCAAAAGTTATAAATGGAGCGTCTGAAATTATTTCAAATATATTCGGTAATAAAGGCCTGCATACAAGAGCAGCTGTCAGTTCAAATAGTTTGCCTCTAGGTGTAGCAGTTGAAGTTGATGCTATATTTCAAATATAAAATTTATCTTCCGATTGAGTAGTATTTTATATTTCTTTTTCTTAGATCGACTGGATTATAAAGATTTCTCATATCATATATTTTAAAATTATTTTTTCTTACTATCCTTTTAAAATCAATAGATTTAAATTCATCCCATTCAGTATTGATAATAATCAAATCAGACCCTCGGCAAGCTTTGCTTATGGTTTTTTCAAATTTTAAATTTTTGTTTTTTTTGAATTCAATTTTAGGACCAGAAGGATCATAGTATTTTATTATTCCACCTTTTTTTAATAAATAAGGTATTAAAACAAGGCTAGAAGATTCTCTCATATCATCGGTATTTGCTTTAAATGTTACTCCTAAAACAGTAATTTTTTTGTTTTTGATTTTGTTATTCATTATTTTATTAATTTTTTTAGTTAATAAAATTTTTCTATTTTGATTGGACTTGATTACTGATTTTACAATGGATAAGTTAGTTTTGAATTTGTCAGCAATCGACACTAGACCCTTGGTATCTTTTGGAAAGCAAGACCCCCCATAAGCAGGACCTGCTCTTAAAAATCTGCTCCCAATTCTAGCATCGGAACCCATCCCTACTGAAATATCTTCTACATTTATATCTGCTACTTCACATAAATTTGCAATTTCATTAATAAATGTAATCTTTGTTGCAAGAAAAGCATTTGAGGCATACTTAATTAATTCAGCACCTTTTCTTGAAGTGGAAAAAAATTTTGCTCCTTTTTTAATAAGTGGATCGTAGAGAAATTTCATTTTTTTAAAAACTTTTTGGTTATTAGAACCAATTACGATTCTATCAGGATATTTAAAATCTCTTATGGCCTCACCTTCTCTTAAAAATTCTGGATTAGATATAACATCAAATAAAGATTTCTTAACTTTTCTTCCTATTATTTTTTCAATTTGATCACCTGCTGTTACTGGTACAGTAGATTTGTTTACAATAATTTTATAACTTTTAATATATTTAGATATCAACTTTGCAACTTTATATACTTGTGATAAATCAACTAAATTTGAATTCTTTTTATTTGGTGTTCCAACACAAATAAAAATAATTTTAGATTCTTTAACAGCTTTTTCTAAATTATCAGTAAAATACAATCTTTTGGCTTTAAAATTGTTTCTTATTAGATCATCCAAACCAGGTTCATAAATTGGAGAGATAGAATTCTTTAACTTATTTATTTTTACTTTATCTTTGTCTACACAATAAACTTTGTTACCTAAATCAGCAAAACAAGTTCCGCTAACTAAACCAACATAACCTGTACCTATCATACATATTTTCATAATATTATTTTAATTTTGAAATTTTTAAATTTGACTCGATATATCCCTCAAGGGTTCCTGAGTCCAAATATTTTCCTTTAAAAATATTTCCATAAAATTTTTCATTTCTTTTAATCAAAGTCTTTATTGAGTCTGTTATGTGAATTTCACCACCTTGTCCTTTTTTTTGATCTTTTAAAACTGAAAGTATTTTTCTTGGCAAAATGTATCTCCCAATTATGGCATAATTTGATGGAGCTTCATTTAATTTAGGTTTTTCTATAACTTCATTGATTAAAAAAGAATTTTTTGTTTTTTTAGCAAAGCCTAAGATGCCCCATCTGGATACAGTTTTTCTTTCTACTTTTTTTGTGGCTATAATTGATCCTTTTGTTTTTCTATGAAGAGAAATCATTTCTTTTGAACAATTTTTTTTAATTATTAAATCATCTGCTAATAACATTAAAAAGTGTGAACCTTTTAGATATTTTTTACATTTCAAAACAGCGTCTCCTGTTCCTTCAGGTTTGTTTTGATATACAAATTTAATCATCTTTTGATAAATTTTAATTTTTTTAAATATCTTTTTTAAACGTTTATCTTTTTTTTTCTTTTTTATTATTCTTTTGTAGAAACTATCGTTAAAAAAATATTTTTTAATAGCCGGTCTATCTTTAGGAATTACGAAAATAAATTCTTTGATACCTGCTTCTATACATTCTTCCATTATATATTCTAAATTTGGTTTGCCGTTTATAGGTAATAATTCTTTTTGAATTACGCTGGTTAATGGAAGTAGTCTAGTTCCTAAGCCAGCTAGTGGAATAATTGCTTGCTTTATCATATGATTCTTTTACTTATTATCATTAGAATTTACAAATGAAAATATTTAGAAAAAAAAATATCTTACAAAAGAATATTTTAACAGTAAAACATCTTTCTTTTGTACCAACTATGGGCGGATTGCATCTAGGTCACATAAAATTGATAAAAATAGCAAAAAAAAGATTTAAAAAAGTATTAGTAAGTATTTACATAAATCCCAAACAATTTAACTCAAAAAATGACTTTAAAAAATATCCGAGAAACTTAAAAAGAGACATTCGTATTTTAAAAAAACTAAAAGTTGATTATCTGTATCTTCCTAATTATCAAGATATTTTTTCTTTTAAATGCAAAAATAAAATTTATCTTCATAAATTTAGTAAAAAATTGTGTGGAAAATATAGAAAACGCCATTTTAAGGGGGTTGTAAATGTAGTTAATAGATTTTTAGAAATTTTAAAACCCAAATATATTCTTTTAGGTAAAAAGGATTTTCAACAATTATTTTTGATAAAAAAACATATTAAAAGAAATAAAATTGATACTCAAGTAATAGAATGTAATACTGTAAGAGAAAAAAATGGAATAGCTTGCTCTTCAAGAAATTATAACTTGAATAAAAAAGAAATAATTATTCTTTCAAAGATAATAAAATTTATAAAAAATAATAAAAAATTAATAAATAGAAAAAAAATTTATAAAAAAATTAAAACTTTTGGTATAAATAAGATTGATTATATTGAATTTTTAAATCTAAAAACATTAAAACAACCAAAAAGTAAAAAATCTGAATTCAATATTTTTCTAGCTTTCTATATAGGAAAAACAAGATTAATTGATAATTTTTAGTTTAAAAAGAAATAAGAACCAATTCCTAAAAAAGATAAGAAACCAATAACATCTGTTATTGTTGTAACAAAAACACTAGAAGCAAGAGCTGGGTCTATATTTAATTTTTTAAGAGAAACTGGAACTAAAATTCCAAACAAGCCTGCAACTATCATATTTAAAATCATTGCGACAGCAATAAGTATTGATAAATCGATTTGTTTAAACCAAAATTCTACTATGATTCCAGCAATTATTGCAAATATGAATCCATTTAATACCCCAATAACAAATTCTTTTGTAACTATTTTTAAAAAGTTTCCAGAATAAATTTCTTTTTTTGCGATAGCTCTTATTGTGACAGCAAGTGTTTGCATGCCTGCATTTCCACCCATAGAAGCAACTATCGGCATAAGTACTGCGAGTGCTACTACTTTTTCTATATCCTCTTGAAAAAAACCTATTACTATTGACGCGATAACTGCTGTAAATAAATTTAGTAATAACCAAGTAAACCTTCTTTTAGTCTTTTTTAAAACTCCATCGGTAATTTCTTCATCTCCTACTCCTGCTAATCTCAAAACATCTTCCTCGGCTTCTTCTTGAACTACGGTAACAACATCGTCAGCTGTTATCATACCGATTAATTTATTTTCTTTATTTACTACACCTGCAGAAACAAGATTATAGTTTTCAAATGTTAAACCTACTTCTTCTTTATCCATATTAACTGAAATTAAAACTGGTATCTCCCTCATAACTGAATTCATCTTTGAGTCCCTTGAGGTTCTTAAAACTCTTGATGATGGAACTGTACCAACAGGTTTAAAATTTTTATCTACTACAAATATTTCTAAAAATTCTTCTGGTAATTCTTTATTCTCTCTCAAATAGTCTATTGTTTGGCCAACTGTCCAATCACTAGGTACAGCTGTAAACTCTCTTTGCATTATCCTGGCAGCTGAATCTTCAGGATAACTAAGCCCTTCCTCTAGCAAAAATCTATCTTGAGGTGATAGTTTGTCTAAAACTTTTTCCTTTTTCTTTTCTTCTATTTTTTCTAAAATTTGAAGAGCATTGTCAGACTCTAACTTATGTAATATCTTAGCTATGGACTCAGGTGTAAGAAGAATAAGTACTTCAGATTGAAGAGACTCGTTTAATTCCACAAAAATTTCAGGTTCAATAGTAAATGCCTCAATTTCTATTAATTTATTTCTCGTATCTGTATCAAGATTTTCTATTAAGTCAGCTACATCAGCTGCGTGCAAATCTTCTAAGGTTTGATTAATAAAAGCAACATCATTAGCTTTTATCTTTTGACTGAAGAGATTGATAAAATCTTTATTAAAATCAACGTTTACTTTTTGTTTACCGACAGATTTGACTAAACTCATAATTCACCTGATTATTTTAATTTTTGAGACTTTTAGTTTATCTAATGATAAAATTCAAATTAAAATGGACATTGAATTTAAAATTAGTAAAAAACCTATAAATTTCAATAAAGCCCTACTGTTGCTTGAAAAAAGAGTGAATCTTGTAAAAAAAGGAGGTCCTGAGTTAGTGTGGTTTTTGGAACATCCTACAACTTACACTGCTGGCATTAGGTATAAAAAAGAAGAAATATTGGATAAGTCAATTGATGTTATTAAAACTAATCGAGGTGGGAAAATTACACTTCATAATCCTGGTCAACAAATTGTTTATTTTGTTATTGATTTAAATAAAAGAAAAAAGGATATAAGAAATTTGGTACAAAAAATTGAAAACACTATTATAAAATTTTTAAAAATTTACAAGATTAAATCATATGCTGATAAAAAAGACATCGGTATATGGGTTAAAAAGAAAAAAATTGCAGCGATTGGCATAAGAATTTCTCGTTGGGTAGCCTACCATGGATTCTCTATTAATATAAAAAATGACCTTGCTGAATACCAAAGAATTCTGCCATGTGGTCTAAATAACAAAATGGTAACCTCGTTAAAAAATGAAAAAAAAAATCCTATCAAAATTAAAGAAAACTTAAAAAAGATTTTTATGGAAAATCTTTCAAAAGTCTAAAATTTATCCTTAACAAACTGATTAAATATTTTACCATACCCGGCTACAAAACTATATTTAATATTTTTTATCATAAATTTGATTTTATAAGCGTGCAACATTATATATTTAGTTTTAAAATTTTTTTTATTATCAATGAAAGTATATTTTTCATCGCCCACAATCGGGTTTCCAATATTATATAGCTGTTTTCTTAATTGATGCTTTCGTCCAGTAATAGGTTTTAATTCTAAATAAGAATATTCTTCATTACTCTTCAATACATTTAAATAAGTAATAGCTTTTTGAATTACTTTTTTATTTTTTTCGTAACTAATTAAATTATCTTGTAATAAATTTAAATCTTGCCTAACATTTCCGTGTGCTACAGCTAGATATGTTTTATGTATTTTTCTAATTCTAAAAAGTGAAGTGAATAATTGAGCATATTCTCTATTTTTGGCAATTATCATTACTCCAGATGTTTCTTTGTCAAGTCTATGAACAATAAATGGTTTTTTGTCTTTAAAGTATTTTGTATCTTTCAATATATCAATCAAATTTTTAAAAGATTTAGTTCCTCCTTGTACTGGTATTCCACTTGGTTTGTTTATTACTATAAAATTATCATTATCTTCTAATATAAAATTTGAATACTCATTTTTATCTTTACTGCTGGGTTTGTACTTTGTTTTTTTAATTTTTATACTTTCCTTTAATTTGGATAAACCATAAACAATTATGATATCTTTAAATTGAACTCTATATGAAGTCTTTGCTCTTTTTCGATTAATTTTAACTTTATTTTTTCTTATTATTTTTTCTATAAGAGATTGAGGTATATTTAAAACTTTACTTTTGAACCATCTGTCAAAACGAGTGTTATGAAATTCTTTTTCTACTATAAACTTATCAGGCATGTAGAAACCAAATTTTGATTATTTTTTTGCAACTTTAGGGGTTAGTTCTTTTTTATCTTCTTTGCCTTCTGTCTTTTTAGGTTTGTCAATTTTTTTAGATTCAAGATTTCTGTCTACTAATTCAATAACTGCCATTGGTGCATCATCTCCTGTTCTATAGCCAGCTTTCAAAACTCTAGAGTAACCACCATTTCTTTTATTGTACCTTTGTGAAAATATATCAAAAACTTTTTTGACAGATTTTTTATCTTGTAGTTTAGAAAATAATTTTTTCTTATTATTTAGTACATTTTTTTTTCCTAAAGTAATGACTTTGTCAATTTGGGGTTTTAGTTCTTTAGCTTTAGGCAAAGTAGTAATAATTTGTTCATATTTAATTAAGGAATTTAACATGTTTTTAAATAAAGCTTTTCTGTGTTCAGATGTTTTATTTAATTTTCTGTACCCAATTTTATGTCTCATTTTAATAATTATTTTCTTCCAATTTTCTTGACATCTCAGCAATATTTTCTGGTGGCCAATTTGGAATTTCCATTCCTAGATAAAGTGACATTGTGTTTAAAACTTCTTTAATTTCATTTAAAGATTTTCTTCCAAAATTTGGTGTTCTTAGCATTTCAGGTTCTGTTTTTTGAACTAAATCACCTATGTAGATGATATTGTCATTTTTTAAACAGTTCATAGATCTAACTGAAAGCTCAAGTTCCTCAACTCTTTTTAACAAGTTTCTATTAAATTCTGGTTCCGAAGGTTTAGATTCTTTTACAATTTCTTTTGGATCTTCAAAATTTACAAACATGGCTAATTGATCTTGAAAAATTCTAGCAGAATACGCTATTGCTTCTTCTGCGTTAACCGTACCATTTGTTTCTACTTTCATAAGTAATTTGTCATAGTCCAATGCACTTCCTTCTCTTGCATTTTCAACTGAGAAAGATACTTTTTTAACTGGACTAAATAAAGAGTCTATTGCTATTAAACCTAAAGGAGAGTCTTCCGCTTTATTTTGTTTTGCAGAAACATATCCTTTGCCATTATTTACTATTAACTCCATATGGAAATTTGTTTTTTCATCTAAGTTACAAATTGTTTGTTCTGGATTTAAAATTTCTATTTCTGGTACTAAAGTTATATCTTTTGCTTTTACTTCTTTCGGTCCTTTTACATCTAAAATAATTTTTTTAGCTCCTTTAGAAGTTGATTTAATTGCAAGACTTTTAACATTTAAAACGATATCAGTAACATCTTCTCTTACACCTTTGATAGATGAAAATTCATGTAAAACACCATCGATCTGTATTCCTGTAACTGCAGCTCCCTGTATTGATGAAAGTAATATTCTTCTAAGAGAGTTTCCAATTGTCTGTCCAAACCCTTTTTCTAAAGGTTCGGCAACAACATTGGCAATACTTTTATCCTCGTTGCTAGTGATATCTAATTTTTCTGGTTTAATTAAAGCTTTCCAGTTCTTATCAATTATAGTCGCGGTTTCCATTTTTATACTCTCCTTTTTTTTGGTGGCCTAGCTCCATTGTGTGGCATAGGTGTTGTATCTTTAATTGAAGTAATTTTAAAACCTCTAGATTGTAAAGACCTAAGTGCTGTTTCTCTACCAGAGCCCGGACCTTTGACTTGTACACTTAGAGACCTTAAGCCTTGTTCATAGGCTTTTTCTCCCGCATGGTCAGCGGCTACTTGAGCTGCATAAGGTGTAGATTTTCTAGAACCTTTAAATCCTTTTGATCCAGCTGATGACCAAGAAATCACATTTCCGCTCTCATCAGCAATTGATATAATTGTATTATTAAAAGTAGAATAAACATAAGCTATACCTGAAGTAATATTTTTTCTAACTTTTTTTTTGTTTTTTTTAAATTTAGATTCTTTTGCAATTAAGTTAGTTTTTAATTCTTTGGTCTTTTCAACTTTTTTTTTATTTTCTTCTGTTTTTTTATTCATAAATGTTATTTTTTAAGAGGAGTTAATTTTTTTCCTGCTATAGCTATGGCTTTTCCTTTTCTTGTTCTGGCATTACAATGAGTTCTTTGTCCACGAACTGGTAATTTCTTTTTGTGCCTACTTCCTCTGTAAGTAGCTAAGTCTACAAGTCTCTTTATATTAACTGAAGTTTCTCTTCTTAGATCTCCTTCAACTTTATGATTTTGGTCTATATACTCTCTTATTTTTAATACTTGCTCTTCGGACAATTGGTTAACTCTGGTTTTATCTGAAATATTTAATTTTTTACATATCTTCTTAGATGAATAAAGTCCAATTCCATGAATATATGTCAGTGCAATAGTGACGATTTTATTTTGTGGAATATTAATTCCTGCAATTCGAGCCATAGTTTAATGGGTTAAAGTTTTAAGTTCGTATTTATATGGCGTTATCATTTAAAGTCAACCCTCTATAAGATCAATAATATCGCTAATTTCCTTATTAGTTTTATCTATTGAGCTTTCGCCATTCACTTCTTTTAACAATTTTTTTTTCCTATAGTAGTCTAGTACAGGTTCAGTTTGTTTTTCATATGTTTTAAAACGTTTAATGGCAATATCAACATTGTCATCATTTCTTTGTACTAGTGAATTTTCTGTACAACACTTTTCAATCTTTAAAGGTGGGTTAAAAAATTTATTATAAATTTTCCCACATTTAGAACAAGAAAATCTTCCACTAATTCTTTTTTTTATAGTTTCCAATTTTGTTCTCAGATTTAATGCTAAATCTATTTTTTGCTTATATTTAATTAGTAATTCATCAAGAGCTTTAGCTTGATGTAAATTTCTGGGATAGCCATCAAATATTATCCTGCTTTCAAATTTTTTATTAGATATAATATTTTCAACTAATTTGCTTACTGTTTCATCAGACACTAAGTTGCCCGCGTTTATAATTTTTTCAATTCTTAATCCAATCTCTGATTGATTTTTAATTTCTTGTCTCAACATATCGCCCGTGGATAATTGAAATAAGTTATATTTTGATACAATAAAGTCTGATTGAGTTCCTTTTCCAGCTCCTGGTGGGCCAAAAATAACTATATTCATTTTAATTTTCTATCTACCAAATTTAGTTTTCTTGATTAAAGACTCATACTGAGCACTCATTAATCTAGTTTGAACTTGAGTAACTGTGTCCATAGCTACAACTACAACAATTAAAATAGAAGTTCCTCCTAAATAAAATGGTATAGGATATTTTGATATTAAAAATTCTGGCATCAAACAAACAAAAGTTAAATAAATTGATCCTATTGTAGTCAGTCTCATTAATATACTCTCTATATATTCTGCAGATCTTTCTCCTGGTCTTATTCCAGGAATATAACCTCCATACTTTCTAAGATTTTCAGCTGTTTCCTTAGGATTAAAAACTATTGAAGTATAAAAGAAGGAGAAGAAAATTATGCCAGAAGCATATAACAACATATAAAGTGGTTGTCCCTGGGTAAACATTGAAGATATATTTATAAACAAATCTGAGTCTGAAAAACCAAAATTTGATAAAGTTATTGGTAACAATAGCAATGCAGAAGCAAAAATAGCAGGTATCACTCCTGCTGTATTTATTTTTAATGGCAAGTGAGAAGATTCTCCACCATATATTTTATTACCTACTTGTCTTTTGGGATAATTAATTAGAATTTTTCTCATTGCTCTTTCAAAAAAGACAATAAACAAAACTGTAAATATAACTAAAATGAAAATTAAAACTATCATAGTGGCTGAAAGAGCACCTGTTCTTCCAAGCTCAAAAGTTGATGCTAATGCTCTTGGTATTTCTGCAACTATTCCTGAAAATATGATTAAAGAAATACCATTTCCTATACCTCTCAAAGTAATTTGTTCTCCTAACCACATTAAAAAAGTAGTACCAGCAACTAAAGAAATAGTTGTCATTATTCTGAAGTACAATCCTGGATCTATAACAATTGAACCTGCATTTTCTAAACCTACAGAAACTCCATATCCTTGTAGACAACATATAAGGACTGTTCCATATCTTGTAATTTGTGTAATTTTTTTTCTTCCAATTTCTCCTTGTTCTTTTAAATTTTTAAAATAGTCAGACACTCCTGTTAACAATTGAATAATAATAGAAGCAGAAATATAAGGCATAATACCTAAAGCAAATATAGCCATTCTTTGAACAGCCCCACCTGAAAACATGTTAAACATTCCAAGTAAACCTTTTTGACTCGTGGACATAACTTCTTTTAAGGATTGAGGATCAATACCTGCGAGAGGAACATATGTTCCGAGTCTGTAAACCATCAAAACTAAAATTGTAAAAATTATTCTATTTCTTAAATCGTTTGATTGAGGTGACGAAACTGGATTTAAATTTTCACTAGACATAAATAAAATTTATTTTTTTAAGATATTTAAAATACCTCCAGCTTTTTCAATTTTAGATTTAGCCTGTTTTGAAACAAAATTTGTAGAAATATTTATCTTGTTTTTAACTTCTCCATTACCCAATACTTTAAGTTTCGAAAATTTTTTACTTATAATTTTTTTCTCTTTCAATATTTTTAAACTAATAGGGTTTTTTAAATCTAACAAATTAGACTCAGAAAAAGTTTGTAATGATGATAAGTTTATTATTGCTGTATTATTTTTTGAAATAGGCTTAAAACCTCTTTTTGGTAACCTTCTATATAAAGGCATTTGCCCTCCTTCAAAACTTTTTACAGCTACTCCTGATCTTGATTTTTGTCCCTTGTGTCCTCTACCCGATGTTTTTCCTTTTCCAGAACCTATTCCTCTACCTGGACGAATTTTCTTTGAATTAGTTTTTATTAAGTTGTTTAATTTCATCAGTTAGACTCCCTTTTTAGTACAATTTCAGATATTTTTTTCCCTCTTATGCTTGCTAATATTTTAGGAGAAGTTTGTGATGTCAATCCATTAACACAAGCTTTTAATACATTGTGAGGATTTGCAGAACCCAATGATTTAGCAACTACATCCTGTATACCTATTACTTCACAAACTGCTCTTACTGGACCTCCTGCAATAATTCCGGTACCTGCAGGTGCAGATCTCATAAAAACTTTTCCTGATCCATTTCTCCCTTTTACATCGTGATGTAGAGTTCTACCCTCCTTTAAAGAAACTTGAATCTGATTTCTTTTTGCCACTTCTGTTGCTTTTTTTATAGCATCTGGGACCTGTTTTGATTTTCCTTGTCCTATTCCAATTGACCCTTTTTGATTTCCAACAACTACAAGTGCAGCAAAACCAAATCTTCTACCACCTTTTACTACTTTGGTAATTCTGTTTATAGCAACAAGTTTTTCTTTTAGATCAGTTTTTTCTTTT
>CACFNH010000005.1 GCA_902567685.1 uncultured Pelagibacteraceae bacterium
TATTGCCGAAATAACATCTCAAAATGAAATTAGTAGAGGAATTAAAGACAACAGGATTCGTCAGGCTATTGTTTTGCAGATAAAATTAAAAAATATTGTGAAAAACAATGTTGAAGTTTCAAAAAAGATATCTACAGGTATGTTTAAAAAACCAGAAATGGAAAAATTTGCCAAAGATAAAAATTTAAAAATAAAAAATCAAAAAATTACGAATTTAAAAGATAATAAAATTTTTAATGAAGATATAATAAAAGAAATATTTAAAATGAATGATGGTCAAATAAACTTATTGACTGACAGATCTCTATCCAAAAATTTTTTAGTATATATAGAGAAAACAGAAAATATTAAATTAGATAAAAAATCTAAAGATTATGAAAAATATAAGTTAAAAGCCAAAATCTCTCTTTCAAGAGAAATATATAAAACTTATGATAAAAGTGTTAATGCTAAATATAAAATTGATGTTAATAATAAAGCAGTTGACCGTATAAAAAATTCATTTTAATGAAACTAAACATTAGTTTTGTAAACTTTAAAAAAAACCATAAAAATAAAAAAGATCAATTAATTTTTACATCAAAAAAATGTAATGATTATTTGAGGGTAGAAAATCTTTTTAGATTTCTCTTGGTCAAAAAAAATAGTTTTATTTTCGAGTCTGTTGAAAAAGGAAAGATTAGAGGGCGTTATACAATAATTGGTTTTAATCCTGATAAGATATGGAATATCAACAAAAACAGTATAGATTTTTTTTTTAAAGGAAGAAAAAGAAAAATAAAAGCTAAACCTCTTAATTTTTTAAATAGTTTATTAAGTAAATTTAATACCAAAATTCCCAAAGGTTTACCAAACATGGCATCTATGTTGGTGGGTTATTTTTCCTATGACGTTATAAGGTATGTTGAGCAAATTCCTGACAAATGTATAGATGATCTAAAGCTGCCAGATGTGAGACTTTCTCGTCCAAAAAGTTTGATTATTTATGATAATTTAAAAAAGGAAATCTATTATATTGAAAATATTTTTAGTGACACACCTATTAAAAATTATTTTGAGGAATACCAATTAATCAAAAATAATTTTGATCTTTTTCAACAATATGAAAAAATTGGATTACCAGAAAAATTTACATTTAAAAAAAATAAAAATAAAATAAAATCAAATATCTCAAAAAATAAATTTAAATCTATAGTTATAAAAGCCAAAAATCATATTAAAAAAGGTGATATCTTTCAGGTTGTTCTAAGTCAAAGATTTGAAAGAAAGTTTGAAAAAACACCTCTAGAAATTTACAATGAACTAAGAAAATCCAATCCTTCTCCTTTTATGTTTTATTTTAATTATGAAGATTTTAAAGTTTTAGGTAGTAGTCCAGAAATATTAGTACGTCTAAAAAATGATCAAATAACAATAAGACCTATCGCTGGAACAAGGCCAAGAGGAAAAACCAAAATCCAAGATCGTAAATATAAAGAAGAATTACTTAGTGATGAAAAAGAATTAGCTGAACATCTTATGTTGTTGGACCTAGGAAGAAATGATGTTGGAAGAGTATCAAAAAAAAATACAGTAAGAGTTACTGAAAGTTTTAATGTAGAAAAATACTCTCACGTAATGCACATCGTTTCAAATGTTGTTGGTCGTTTTAATAACAAAATGTCAATCTTTGAAGCCCTTTTGTCTGGATTTCCAGCGGGAACTGTTACCGGAGCGCCTAAAATTAGAGCTATGGAAATAATTGATAAATTGGAAAAGAATAAAAGAAAACTTTACGCTGGAGGTATAGGTTATTTCACTCCTAATAAAGAATTTGACACATGTATAGCTCTTCGTACAGCTTTGATCAAAAATAATAAATTTTATGTTCAATCTGGCGCAGGTATAGTTGCAGATAGTAAGCCAGAAAAAGAATATGAGGAAACGGTAAATAAAGCTAAGGCTTTAATGAAAGCAATAGACTAAATGAAAGTTTTGTTAATAGATAATTACGACAGTTTTACTTATAATTTGTATCACTACCTTTCTCACTTAGGGTGCAAGGTTGATGTGTTTAGAAATGATAAAATTAGCTCTAAAGATATAATAAGAAAAAAATATAAAAAAATTATAATATCGCCAGGTCCAGGAAATCCTAATCAAACCGGTAACTGTTTGAAGATAGTAAAAGATCTTCATAAAAAAATTCCAATATTTGGTGTTTGCCTAGGTCACCAAGTTATAGGTCAAGTTTTTGGTGGAAAAATTATAGAAGCTAGAAACCTAATGCATGGGAAAATGAGCAAAATTATTCATAAAAAATTAGGTATATTTAAAAATTTTAAACCAAATTTTATGGCTACACGATACCACAGTCTGATTATTGATAGAAAAAAATTACCAAAATGTCTTATAGTTACAGCAGAGACTAAAAATAAGACTATAATGGGAATAATGCACAAAGATTATAATGTTCATGGAGTTCAATTCCACCCTGAAAGTATTAATACAAAAGAAGGAATGAAGTTAATCAAAAACTTTTTAAAGTATAAATAAAATGGACGAAATTATTAAAAAATTAAAAAATAAACAAAATCTAAATTTTGAAGAAAGTAAATCTGCTTTTGAAGAAATGATGTCAGGTAAAATTAAAGAAGAACAAATTTATGATTTTTTAGTCTCCTCTTCTGCTAAAGGGGAGACTTCAGAGGAAATTGCAGGCGGTGTTTTTGTTTTAAGAAATAAAGCAACTCAGGTAAACGTTCCAGATAATACAATAGATACATGCGGTACTGGAGGAGATGGAAAAAATACTCTTAATATTTCCACTGCAGCAGCTTTATTATTGTCTAGTTTTGAAGTTAAAGTAGCTAAACATGGAAATAAATCTGTTTCTTCAAAATGTGGTTCTGCTGATGTTTTAGAAAAATTAAATATTAATATTAATCTCGGGCCTAAAGAAGTCGAAACAAGTATAAATAATAATAATTTTGGATTTATGTTCGCTCCGGGATATCATTCTGCTATGAAATACGTTGGACCAGTAAGAAAAAAAATTGGAAAAAGAACAATATTTAATTTAATTGGTCCACTAAGTAGTCCTGCAAAAGTGAAAAGGCAAGTTGTGGGTGTTTTTGATAAAAATTTATTAAAAATTTTTGGAGAAGCTCTTAAAAATTTAAATTTAAAAAAAGCATTAATTGTAAACAGTGAAGATGGTTTAGATGAAATTTCTCCATATGCAAATACAAATATTGTTGAATTAAATAACGGAAGCATTAAAGAATATGTTTTAAATCCAAAAGAACTAAACATAAAAGCAGACAGTTTTGAAAACATTATTGGAAAAGATCCTGAATACAATGCTGAAAAAATTAAAGAAATATTTCAAGGCAAAGATAACGATTTTTCTGTTGCTGTTTGTCTAAATGCTGCGGCTGGTTTACTTGTATCAGAAAAATCAAATACTTTTAAAGAAGGGTATCAAGAATTAAGAAAGCATATTATTTCAGGAAAAGTTATTAATCATATTTCAGAACTCTCAAAATGAGCAATGCTCTAGAAAAAATAATTACTGATAAAAAAAGTAACATAGAAAAATATAAGAAATCTTTTACCATTAAAGACCTTAAGAAAAAAATTTCTTTATATAATAATTACTTAAATTTTAAAGATAAATTAAATCACAGTAAAGTTTCTGTTATTGCAGAAATAAAAAAAGCTAGTCCTTCTGCTGGTGTTATTCTTGAGGATTATGACCCAAAATCAGTTGCCAAAGAATATTTTAATTCTGGCGCAGATTGCCTCTCTGTTTTAACAGAGGAAAACTATTTTAAAGGAAAATTAGAAGATATCACTGAAATAAAAAAAGAAATTAAATTACCTATATTGTGTAAGGATTTTTTTATTGAATCTTATCAAGTTTATCTTGCTAGAAGTTTTGGCGCTGATGCCATATTAATTATTTTATCAGCTGTTAATGAAAAGACTGCCAGAGAAATCTATGATGTTGCTGAAGAATTAAATATGAACACAATAGTTGAGGTGCATACAAGTGAAGAAGCAAAAAATGCACTTAATTTTAAAAATGCGATAATTGGAATTAATAATAGAAATCTTGAAACACTTAAAACAGACATTCAAACAACGTATGATTTACATAAATTAGTTTCCAATCATCCTGGGCCTTTAATATGTGAAAGTGGAATAAAATCTGAAAAAGAGGTTGAGAAAATAGTTAAGAAAACCAAGATAAATAATTTTCTAATTGGTGAATCACTACTTAAAGATCTTGGTAAAAACTCATCTCTTTTAAACAAAATCCTTCAAATAAAGGCTTAATCTAAGGCTAATTTAGCATTGATATTATAGTAGAACTTTTGTAGAACAGAAATGTACGAGGTTTGTTCTATGCTTACAAAAAAACAAAAAAACTTATTAATTTATATAAACAAGAAAATTAGATCTTCTGGTATTTCACCTTCTTACGAAGAAATGAAAAACTCCCTCAACTTAAAGTCGAAATCGGGTATCCATAGATTAATTTCAGCTCTTGAAGAAAGAGGGTTTGTTAAAAGACTTGCGCATAAAGCTAGAGCTTTGGAAGTTGTGAAGTTGCCTGAGAATGCAAGTGCAAACGATATTTTTAATTCTTTTACTCCTAGTGTAATTAAGGGCGGCTTAGATAAAACAAGTAAAAATTCAAGTAAAGTTTCAGTTTTGGGTAGTATTGCGGCTGGAACTCCTATTGAGGCTATACAACAAGAAGTTGATAAAGTTGCTTTGCCTGAAGATTTGCAAAACAATGGTGAACATTTTGGTCTTAAGATTAAAGGTGACTCAATGATTGAAGCTGGTATCAATAATGGAGATACAGTTATAATTAAGAAAGCTTCGAACGCAGACAACGGTCAAATTGCAGTTGTTTTGATAGATGATCAAGAAGCTACTTTAAAAAGAATTAGAAAAAAAGGTAACACAATAGCTCTTGAAAGTGCTAACAAAAACTACGATACAAAAATTTACGCTGCAAATAGAATAAAAATCCAGGGAAAACTGGTCTCTTTATATAGAAACTTTCATTAAAATAGTCTAATTAATCTACATGACTTTCATTTGTAGATTTGCACCCTCTCCTACCGGACCCCTTCATATTGGCGGCGTTAGAACTGCTCTATTCAATTGGTTGCTTGCTAAAAAAAATAAAGGAAAGTTTTTTTTAAGAATAGAAGACACAGATAAAGAAAGATCTAAAGATGAGTTTAAAAATCAAATTATCTCTTCATTAGGTTGGCTCGGTGTCAAACATGATGACAAAGAGTATATACAGTCTAAAAATATTAACAAACATGTAGAGGTAGCTAATGAATTGGTTAAAAAGGGATTTGCTTATTACTGTTACTGTACTGAAAAAGATTTAGAAGAACAAAAAACTCAAGCAAAAAGAAAAAGTTTACCTTTTGTCTACAATAGAAAATGCAGAGATTTAAAAGAAAAAAAAGACTCTCCTGCTGTATTAAGATTTAAAAGTAAAATATCAGGTTCTTCATTAATAAAAGATTTAGTTCAGGGTGAAATGAATGTTTCTAATTTAACAATAGAAGATTTTGTTATTTTAAGAAAAGATAAAACACCTACTTATCAATTGTCTGCTACAGTAGATGATCATGAAATGAAGATTACCCATGTGATAAGAGGAGATGATCACAAAATTAATACTTTTAAACAAAAACAAATTTATGATGCTATGGGTTGGAAAATTCCTGAGTTTGCCCATATTCCACTAATACATAGCGAATCAGGAAAAAAACTTTCTAAAAGAGATAAAGCATCAACGATTGATGATTATATTAAGATTGGAATCTTGTCAGATGCTCTTAGAAATTACCTTTTAAGACTAGGCTGGGCTCATAAAGACAAAGAAATATTTACTCTAGACGAAAGTATTAAACTTTTTGACTTAAAAGGAGTTGGAAGATCTCCATCAAAACTGGATATGTCTAGAATACTCTCTATTAATGAACACTATATAAAACATATAGATGAGAAAGAATTATTTAAATTATTGAAGATTTACTGCAAAAAATTTAAAAAAAACATCGATTCTTCCAAAGAAAATATTCTTTTAAAATCGATGAATTTCTTGAAAAATAAAGCGAAAACACTTGAGGATATTTTTCAGAATGCCCAGTATATACTTCAAGACAATATTCAGGTTTCTCCCGAGGACGCCAAACTTCTAGATGCTTCATCTAAGAAAATTATAAAGGACTTTCTCGATGAATTTGAAAAACTGTCAAAAACAAACAAAGAAACTCTTGAAAAAATAGTAAATGACTTATTAAGCAAATATAAGACAAACTTTAAAGGAGTTGGACAACCATTAAGAATTGCCTTAACAGGCTCTAAATACGGTCCAGGCTTATATGATATTCTTTTATCTCTTGATAAAGATGAAATAGTTAAAAGATTAAAGATGATTAAGTAAAACTGAGCTCGCAATCTCAGACGATTTTTCAGTTTTAAAATCTTTTATAATCCCTTGTGATTTTGTTACTTGTTTCTCTAATTTTTGTTTATCACATAAAAGATTATCGACTGTTTTAAATATTGTTTTAGAATTACACCTTGATTGCAATAATTCAGGAATTATTTCTTCATTAGCAGCAATATTAATAATGTTTGCAAATTTAACTTTCACTAACATTTTAACAATAAAAAAATTAATCATGTTCATTTTATAAATAATAACAGATGGTATTTTTGCATTACAAATCTCCAGTGAAATTGTTCCAGATTTTGCTACTGCGAACATAGAAGATTTCAATACATGAGATTTTATTTTTTCATCTCCTATGGCTCCACAATTTTTAAAACCCTCTTTAAGTAGAAGATCTTGAATTAGTTTGACGTGTTCTGACGTTGAATGAAAAACAAAAAATAAATCTTTGTGTTTCTCGTTCATTTTTTTAACGAATTCAAATAATATTGGAGTTAAAACATTAATCTCAGATAATCTGCTTCCTGGATAAATAGAAAAAATCTTTTTGTTGTCTTTTATAATTTGAGTTATGTCGACTTTGCTTTTATTTTGTTCTTCTAATAAAGGATGTCCTGTAAAGGTTGATTGGATACCCTCTTTATCAAAGTATTTTTTCTCAAATGGAAATAATAATAAAACATGATCTAAAAAAGATTTAAGCTGCTTAACTCTATGCTCTCTCCAAACCCAAACCTGTGGAGCTACAAAATGAATTGTTTTAATACTTGGGTCTCTCTTTTTAACTTCTTTTGCCACACGTAATGTAAAATCAGGACTATCTACTGAAAAAAGAATATCAGGTTTAAATTTAAGAATTTCTTTTACTGTTTCATTTATTTTGCTCTTAATTTTAAAAATGTTAAATAAAACTTTTGTAAAGCCAAGATATGTTACTTCCTTCAAGTCATAAAGAGACTTGATTCCCAAAGCTTTTAAGTGTTCGCCGCCAACAGACAAGCATTCAATATCTGATCTTGAATTTTTAATTTGAGAAATAACCTTTGAAGCTAATTTGTCACCTGAAGGCTCTCCAGTTAATATAAATATTTTTTTCATTTATACATTCTCCAAAGCTCTCCTTTATCAGATAACATATAAAGTTCGCCTGTTTCTTTATGTATCTTTATATCTCTAATTCTTCCAATATTCCCTTTGAATATAGTTTCTTCGTTAATAAATTTGTTGCCTTTAAATTGAATTTTTCTAAGTGACTGATCTCTTAAAGATGTAATTAACGCATCACCGTTCCATTCTTCAAATTCTTTACCTTTATAAATTGCTATTGCACTTACTGCTATTGAAGGCACCCAATATTTAATTGCTTTGGTGAATCCAGGTTTCCATTTAGGCCCAATTTTTAAACCTGAATAGTTTGTTCCACCCCACCCTAAAATTTTCCATCCATAATTTTGACCATAATTTGCAGTACCGAACCAATCCCCGCCTTTTGCACCATGATTGCTTAAATAAATCTTATTATCAAAGGGAGATAAAGCCATACCTTGGGGATTTCTAACTCCAATTTGATAAATTTCAGGCAACCAGTTTTTTTTGTTTTTGAATTTTGGATTATCCTTTGGAATAGAACCATCAAGGTTTATTCTAATTATACTACCAGGATGTTTTGTAACATCTTGAGCTATCATGCCTTTTCCTCTTTCTCCTGCGGTAATATAAATATGTTCACCTTTTATAACTAACCTAGAACCAAAATGATAACCCGAGTCTATCGGAGGTTCAGCTCTAAAAATATTTTTAAATTCAATATTTGCTTGATTAAATTTACCTTTTGCAACTGAAGTACTTGTCTTCCAATCTCCTCTATTTTCAGAATATGAAATATAAATTTGTCCCTTGTCATGTAAAACATCAAGTAATCCTCCTTGGCCTACTTCTAGGACTGAAAGATTATGTTTTATTTCTGAAGTTTTTTTAGCTTTTAAATTTAATGTATATAATTTCCCTGATTTCTCAGTGAATATAATATTTTCTTGATCAATAAAAGATAAGCTCCAAGGTTTATCCATGCCATCAATTATTTTTTCTAATTTGATTTCTAAAGCACACAATTTGGAAAAAGTAAAAAAAAATAAAAAAATAAATAACTTTTTCATTTAACTGTAATAAACATTTTGTTTTTATTTGTAAAAGTGATGCATTTTTTTCTTTCTAAAAAAATATTTTGCTTATCTTTTAAAACTATTCCTTTAAGTCCTGCTAATTTACATTGGGTTAAGGTTTTTAATCCTACTGTAGGTAAATCAATTCTAAGATCTTGTTTTTTCTTTGGAAATTTAACTAAAACACCTTTATTTCTAAATTTTTTACTTTTGCATCGCTTAAGCATTTTTTGAGTGCCACCCTTTCCTTCGATAGCAACGACTTTTTTGTTTCTAACTACTACTCCTTGACTAAAAGTATATTTACCTAATCTATTTAATGTTTTAATAGCTTTATTAATATCAGCTTTATCTTCTTTGTTAGGTTTTGTTCTGGAATAGTTTCCTTTTTTTAAAGTTAACTCAGGATTAAAAGTTAACGAACTAACTGTTCTAATTTTTTCTTGGCTTAGTATTTTTATGATTTCTTTTAATATAGCGGCATCACCCAGCTTAGAACTTTTTATAATTCTTGGAATATAATAAATCCCTTTAAGATCTAATCTTAGTTTAGAAAAATTTGGTTTTTCAACTCTTCCTGCAAAAAGAACTTTTTTACATTTATTTTCTTTTAATATTTTAATAATTTTACCAAATTGTCCTACGGAAACACTGTGTGAATGTTTGTCTTTTCTAAAAGTTCTTCTTTTAGTTAAGTCAATAATTAAATATCTAGCTTTTCTTCTTTTTACTTTTTTTAGAATTTCCTTTGGAAAATTTGTTTTTCCAAATATTAAACCAATCATTATTTAGACAATGGTGTACAAATAGGTCTTTTTTTATCCTTTTCTATAAAATTTGTGACCTCTTTGACTAATTCGTTTTCTTTATATTCTCCATTAATTTTACTTAAATTTTCTTGAAGGTTGTTAGAAGAAAATATTTTATCATAAGCGTCGTTTAGCTCCATAATTTTTTTATTTTCATACTTTTTTCTTCTAAGACCGATTAAATTAATTCCTTGAAGATAGTTTCTGTTTCCAAAAGAAAGGCCAAATGGAATAACATCTTTTAAAACACCGGTCATTCCACCAATCATGGCCAGTCTTCCAATTCTTGTAAACTGTTGAACTGCAGAATTTCCTCCTATAACAACTGAATCTTCGATTGTGGCATGTCCGCCTAATGGAACATTATTTGCAATAACAACATTATTTCCAACTTTACAATCATGAGCAATATGTGCTGAAATCATGAATAGACAATTATTTCCAACAATTGTTTTGCTTCCGCCTCCAGATGTGCCTGGATTGATAGTCACATATTCTCTAATCATATTATTTTCACCAATTTCAAGACTATTAGATTCTCCTTTATATTTTAAATCTTGTGGTGCTGTTCCAATACTTGCAAATGGAAATATTTTTGTTCCTTTTCCAACTTTTGTATTACCTTCAATGTGTACATTGGAAATTAATTCCACATTTTCAGAAAGTTCAACATTGGGACCTACATAACAAAAGGGTCCAATTTTTACATTTTTAGTAATTTTTGCTTTCTTATCAATTACACTCGAATTATGTATCATTTTTTTTTCTATCAACTATTGTTGCTGACCATTCTGCGTCTGCCATTCTTTTTCCTTCAACTTTAGCAGTACCTTTATATTTCCAGACTCTACCGTGAGATCTTATGGCTTCTATTTCCAAATGTAATTCACAATCTGGCAATACAGGATTTCTAAATTTTGCTTTTTCTACACTCATTAAATAAACTAGTTTATTCGCATACTCTTTAGGATCTATACCGTGAGCTGTAAGTGCAGCTGCAGCTTGTCCAAAAGCCTCAACAATAAGAACTCCTGGCATAACTGGTTGTCCAGGAAAATGCCCTTGTACATAAAAACCATCTTTTTTAACATTCATAATTGCTGTAGCAGATTTTAAAGGAACAATTTTAGTTAACTTATCAATTAACAACATAGGGGCTCTATGGGGCAATAATCTCTCGATTTCTTTTCTATCTATTGAATCTTTACTCAAAAGTCTTTTCCTTTCTTTAGAAATTCCTTAAGTGGAACTGCTGGAAAACCCATAACTACTGAATTATCTTCTATGTCTTTAACAACGCCACTTCCTCCTCCAATTTTTACATTATTTCCTATTTTTAAATGACCAGATATTCCAGCTTGTCCTCCTATAGAAACATTATCCCCTAAAGTAGAACTTCCTGCAAAGCCTACTTGACCAGCAATCATACAGTTTTTTCCAACTTTTACATTGTGTGCCATATGTACCTGATTATCTAAAAAAGTATTTTCTCCAATTATAGTGTCATCTACAGAACCTCTATCTATCGTGCAAGAAGCTCCAATTTCAACATTATTTTCTAGTATCACTCTACCTATGTGAGGAAATCTGAAATTTTTTCCTTTTAAAGGAATAAATCCAAAACCTTTTAAACCAATTTTTGAACCATCTTGAATTATCACATCGTCTCCTATAATAGAATTTTTTATCATTACTTGTGACCCTATTACACAATTTTTTCCTATAACAACATCGTGCTCTATTATTGTGTTGCTTCCAATTGAGGTGTTTTTACCCAATTTGACATTTTTGCCAATTAAAACATTGTTACCAAATTTTACTTTAGAATATTTAGATGTATTAGGCTTAACTAAAGTTTTATCTAGATAATCAATATCAGCGTCAGGGTAAAATTTTTTTGTTATTTTTGCCAACTCAGATAGTACGTTTTTGACAATAACAGGAGTACAAGTGTTGGGTAAGTTTTCCTTTAATTTTTCAGTCGTAATACAAAAACCTGCATTAGTTTTAAAGGCAAAATCTTTATAATTTAAAGAATCAAAAAAAGTAATATCATTTTTCGTTGCTTGACTTAATGTTTTAACATTTAATATTTTTGTTTTTTTTTCTTTGTGTTTTCCTTCAAAAAGTTCTTTAAGCATGAACGGTCCTTTTGACTCAAAGAAATTATTTTTTAACATTTAGATTATTTAAGTTTTATCGATTTAAGTTTTTTATCCAAAAGCTTAATTATTTCTTCTGTGATATCTAATTTAATATCTCCCAATAAAATACTTTTTTTATCTAAAACTATTCTAATATTATTTTTTTCCATATATTCTTTCATCAATGGATTTAAATTTTTTAGAAGTTCAGTTCGTGCTTTACCTCTTAATTTAGCAATATTTTTTAATGAGTTCTGTTTATTTTTTTGGAGCTGAGAAACTTTTTTTCTTAATTCTTCTACTTTTTTTTGATACTCTTCATTAGTAATCAACTTTTTTTTGGAAATGATGTCTTTCTCTTCTTTTCTTAATTTTTTTTCTTCTTCTGCATGTTTTTTTGACTCAGACTCAAATTTAGATTTTAAAAAATCTTGTGCTTGTTTACCAGCCTTACTCTCATTTAAAACTTTGGTAAAATCTATATAATGAGGTGTCTCTGAAAAAGATAAATTTGTATTCACTAGATAAATTAGAAATGTAAATGAGACTATTTTAAATAAATTTTTCACAAACTAAAAACTCGTTCCAAGGTTAAAAGTAAATGATTGAGTAACATCTGTATCAGCTTTACTTATATCTTGTGCTAGAATGAAAGAAAGAGGACCAATTGGAGATAACCAGCTAGTAGCAACGCCTACGGAAGATCTAATTTTACTAGACTCATCTACTGAACTATCATAGTCCACTCCCCAAACATTAGCTAAATCTAAAAAAAGACCAACATCAGTTTTTGAATTTTCTGGAAGTAAATTAGGTAAATTTGTTTCAAAGTTAACGGCAGCAGCATAATTGCCTCCTACATAATCTGTACCATCTTTTGGTCCAATTTTTCCAGGTTTGAATCCACGAATTCTGTTACGAGGAACTCCTATTCTCTTACTAAGTCTAACATCTTCGTTTTGAAGGCCATTTATTGAAGCAAGATATAATTTAAAAGATCCAATAACATCCTCTCCAAATGAATTGTACTTACTAAAAGAATATTTATTACGAATATAAGGGGCATCTGCGTATACAGGTATTGTTTGCCTAAAAGAAGAAAGATGTCCACTTGTTGGCATATAAACTTTATCTCTTTTGTCAATTCCTATACCGTAATCTAAAGCTAAGTCTGTAAATGTACCAGCTTGTTTTTTTAGAGAGTCACTTGCAGTTTCTTGTACTTGTAAATCATCATAGTTTAAGGCTATTGCTGCACTTAGTTTAACGTCTTTATATTGTTCAAAGGATGTATTTATTCCCGTAGACATTAGACTGTTTTCATAACCTGAATCTGGTTTATCATTTTGTGTGCTACTAACAAACCAACCTAAAGAATTGCCAGAAAAATTGTAATTTGGATCTGTAACACTAAGGCTTCCCTTTAAAGTATCTTGGTCTGCCTCTAAGAATGTTGAAACGTTAAGTCCTCTACCCAGCCAATTGTTTTCCCTAATGTTAAAAGCAAAAGAACCTCCATTTGTTCCTACTCCTGCTCCAGCGCTTATTTCTCCAGTAGGTTGTTCTTTAACTGAAATATTTATAATCTTAGTATCTTTAGATGATCCGGGTACAATTTCTCTAGACACATCAGAAAACAAGTTTCTTGCTTTTAGTTTTGCTATAGATTGTTTAAGCTTTAAAAGATTAAAAGGTTCACCTTCATCCAAAAGCAATTCAGATCTTATAACGGACTCGCGTGTTATAGTATTTCCCTTAATATTTATTTTCTCTACCAATTCCTTGCTTCCTTCAAATATGTTTATTTTAATTTCAATACTTTCGTCTTCAATAATTTCATTGACCGAGTGTTCAACAAATTGAATGTCTTTGCTTGCGATTAACAAATCTACTTCGTCAAGTAATTTTTTTATCGTAAAAGGGGAATAGTATTTTCCAACAACTTTTTTAAACTGTTTATTAAGAGAAACAAAATTTGATTTATCTATAGCTTGATCGACATTAGTACTAATTTTTTTAATTCTATATCTAGTTCCAGCATCAACATTGTAGGTCAAAGTGGTGCTATTTTCTGAGTCGATTTCAGCGCTGCTGGATAAAACTTGAACATCATAATAACCAATCGATTTGTAATAATTTTTTAGAAGTCTTTTATCTAATTCAATATTTCTGCTATTTAAGTAGGTAGTTTTTGTAATAAATTTCCAAAACTTATGCTCTTGTGAAACAATTATATCTCTTAGCCTTCTATCTCTTACTTTCTTATCTCCTATAAAATTAATTTTAGAAATTTTTGTTTTTTCACCTTTGTCAATAAAAAAAAGTAAATTAATTCTATTTTTAGTAATTTCCTCTATTTTTGAGTCAACCTTACTAAAATTATAACCTGCAGATAGATAAAGTTTTTTAATAATTTCAATATCCTCTCTTAAAGTGTTTTTTATAAAAGGACTATTTTTCTTTAAAGCAATAACCTCCAATAATTTTTCAACTCTTTCATTTTTTGGTTCGCCTTCCACTTTAATAGAATTAATTATTGGATATTCTTTAACAATGATTTTTAAAACACCCTGATTAATTGATAGTTTGATATCATCAAAAAAATTTGTGCCATAAAGTTTTTTTAAGATCTTACTAAGGTCTTCATCATTATAATCTGCTTTTAATGATATATCTCCATAAACTATTATTGTTTCTTTGCTAACTCTTTCGTTTCCAACTACTTCAATTTTATTGACTATTTCAGAATAGGAGTAGGTATTAAAAAAAAGCAAAAAAGCAATTATATATTTCTTCATTTTAATTTTTATTTCTTTCTACAATTTTCAAAGCAGTCATTCTTGCCCACTGATCAATTATATAAATATTTTTCAAATTAATTGGTTTGTATATAGCATATTTTCTATAGTTTTTGTCTTTTAAAACCAAAAATAGATACCTCAAAATTGAAGTGAAACTTATTTTTTTTTTCAAAAAATGATCAACTAATATTTCATTAGCCGCATTAATAATTATTGGGGTAGAAACATACTTGTTCAATTTGGGTATGAGTTTTATTGCAGAAAATCTTTTTTTATCTGGATCAAAAAATTCCAGATTTTTTATTTTATCTTTTTTATTGATATAGCTAGTTATATCAATTTTAGAGTCATAAATAGCATTTAATATTGGAATTGTCATATCTGGTTCGTGATACAAAAATTTTGTTATACCATTTTTTAATTTAACTACAGCATGAACTAATGATTGTGGGTGAATAAGTATTTGATATTTTTTTAAATCAAAAGGAAAGATTTTTTGAGCTTCTACTAACTCTAAAATCTTGTTCATTAAAGTTGAAGAATCAACAGATATCTTTTTACCCATGGACCATTTAGGGTGTTTTATAGCATCTGACGGTTTAATATTTTTAAATCTATTTTTAGACAAATATAAAAAAGGTCCTCCAGATGCAGTTATATAAATTTTTTCTATTTCATTTTCTTTATGATTTTCTAAAAGTTTCATTATAGAAAAATGTTCTGAGTCAATCGGAACAATTTTAGTTTTATTTTTTTTTCCAAGTTTATTTATTATCTGCCAACCACAAATAATCGACTCTTTGTTTGCTAGAAGTATTTTTTTGCTTATTTTAGTAAAATTAATCGTTGGTTCTAATCCAGCTATTCCAGGTATCGATGCTATTGTTATATCAATTTTTTTCTTTGAGAATATAATCTGCTTATAGTTATTCAAAATTTTTGTTTTTTTGTTCTTAAATTTTTTTTTTATTTTTAAGAAAATTTTATTATTTGTAACTACAAAGTATTTAGGTTTAAATTTTACTATTTGTTTACAAATTTTTTTATAATTCTTGTTGGCTGATAAAAATTCAATATTAAATAAGTTTATCTTTTTTTCAATTATCTTTAAAGAAGTTGTTCCAATGGAACCAGTCGATCCTAATATTGCAACTCTTTTTTTCATTGATAAAAAATTTTAAAAATTAAGTATGTTGATGGAAAAGCAAATATCATGCCATCTATTCTATCCAATAGACCTCCATGACCTGGTATGATTTTTCCAGTATCTTTAATTTTAGATTTTCTTTTAAAATATGAGACAACAATATCTCCTAATTGACTTACTGTTGAAATAACAATCGTAAGTACAAAATTATTTATAGAGAGCTCCTTATCTATGGAAAAATAATTATAAAAAATTGCCATAAATATTATTGAAAATAAATACCCGCCAATGACTCCTGCATAAGTTTTCTTGGGACTAATTTTAGTTAATCTTGGGCCTTTAAATATTTTGCCAAAAATATATCCTCCGATATCAGTAAATACACATATAAATAAAATCATAATAAAATATATATAGTCTCCATACATTTCATTCCGAAAATAATAAGCTGAGTAAAAAGATAGAAGTAAAAAAATTATACCTGGTGTTTTATATACTTTATATTTTGATACTAAATGCCATTCATAAATTGATATTAGTAGACAAATTGAAATAAAAAAATTAAAGAAATAAGTTCCTTTAATTATAAAAAAAAGAGCTATAGGAATAAGCAATAAAGAGCTTAAAAATCTTTTTTGAAAGTTTGTCATATTTTTCCAAAGTTTCTCTTAGTCGATCGATAATTCTTAATAATTTTTCTTAAATCACTTCCATTAAAATCAGGCCATAATTTATCAAGAAAGTAAAGTTCTGAATAAGCTAGTTGCCATAACATAAAATTACTCAAACGTTTTTGCCCACCTGTTCTAATTAAAATATCAGGATCAGGTTGGTTTCTAGTATAAAGACTCTTCCTTATTTTAGACTCAGTAACCTTAGAACGATTTTTTTTTAGTTTAATGAAAGCATTCTTTATTTCATTCTTTGAACCGTAGTTAAGAGCTAAATTTACTATTAGTTTTTTATTTTTAGCCGTTTTTTTAATCGTATCATTTAATATTTTCTTCAAAGATTTTGAAAAAAAGAAAGTATTTCCTAGAATATTTATTTTAATTCCATTTTTTGTGACATTTTCAATTTCTTTTTTAAAATAAGATGCAATTAAATTAAATAAAAAATTAATTTCACCTTTTGGTCTTTTCCAATTTTCAGTGGAAAAAACATAAAATGTAATAATAGGAATTTTTAACTTTAAAGAATCCTGCACCACCTTTTCAACAGTTTTAACTCCTTGAAGATGTCCGTAATTTCTTCCTCTTTTTTTCTTTTTTCCCCATCTGCCATTACCATCCATGATAAAGGCAATATGGTTGAGTTTGTTCATATTTGAAGTATTTCTTTTTCTTTTTCTTCTAGAATTTTTTCAATATTTGAAATGTTGTTATCTGTAATTTTCTGAATATCTTTCTCATATGACTCTTTTTGATCTTCGCTAATTTTTTTATCTTTTAATAATTTTTTTATATCTTCATTTGCATCTCTTCTTATATTTCTAGTTGCCACTTTACTTTTTTCACCCATACCTTTTAAAACTTTTATTAATTCTTTCCTTCGTTCTTCTGTAAGATCAGGAATAGCAATTCTTATAATCTGTCCATCAACTTGAGGGTTAACTCCTAATTCTGATTTTTGGATAGCTGAGTCAATTAGTTTCACATTTGATTGGTCCCACACTTGAATTGATATTAATCTTGCTTCTGGAACATTTATAGTTGCAACTTGATTAATTGGCATTTGCTGTCCATAGACTTCTAGCTTTATTGTATCGAGCATTGCTGCATTAGCTCTACCAGTTCTTAGAGTAGAAATATCTTTTTTAAAAGACTGGATAGTTTTGTCCATTTTTAATGAATAATTTTTTTCACTAAATTCTTGGCTCATAACGATTAAACTCCTTCGCCAACTTTGTATCTTATAAAATCTAATATCTTTAGTTCAGAGTTTATCGAATTTTCTTTCAGTATATCAAGGACTTTTTTTCTTAGGATCCATAATCCAAATTTGATTTAAAAGAGTGTTATCAGAAACAAATTTGTTTAACTTACCTTGGGATATTTTTTCAATCATTTCTTTTTTCTTTCCTGAATTTAGAAGTTCTGCTTTAATAATTTCCAATTCTTTTTCCAAAATTTCTTTTTTTAAATCGTTCTTGTCTATAGATAAAGGGTTAGAGGCAGCCACATGCATAGCAAGTTTATTTCCCACATCTTCATTTTTGCCAATAGCAATATTTTTTATTTTTACCACTGATATAATTTTTCCTATATTTTTTTCAACAGCTCCATGAACATAGTAAAAATTGTTTCCTTCTTTTTTGTCAAAATATTTAGCTCTTCTTAAAGTAATTTTTTCTCCAATCTTTGAAATTAAATCTGTTAAATTCTCTTTAACGCTAATATTATTTTTCATATTTGCACTATTAATTTTGTCCAAATTCCCCTTATGGTTAAAATTAATCTCAGAAATTTCTTTAGAAAAAGAAATGAAATCTTTATTTTTAGCAACAAAATCCGTTTCACTGTTAATTTCTATAATTGAGACCTCTCCGTCTTTGTCATGAGCTAAAACTAAACCTTCAGAAGCAACTCTACTCATTTTTTTTGAAGCCTTAGCAATTCCTTTTTTTCTCAAAAATTCTACTGACTTTTCTAGATCTCCTCCATTTTCATCTATGGCTAACTTACAATCTTTAAAACCTACTCCTGTTAGTTCTCTGAGTTTTTTTATATTTTCCAATATTTCTTTATTTGTCATGAAATTTTAAAAGATTTTCAATCTAATTAGTTTTTTTCTTTTCTTTTGAGATATCTTTTTTTGTAGGTTTTTTTTCTTCTTTACTTTTATCTTCCTGCTTTTGAATATTTTTTGATGCATCTATAATTGTATTCTTTAAGAGATCACAATATAAATTTATAGACCTTCTTGCGTCATCATTTCCAGGTATTGGAAATTGAATATTAGTAGGATCTGAGTTTGTATCAAGTATTGCCACTATTGGTATTTTTAATTTAATAGCTTCTTTAACTGCTAATGACTCAATATTTGTATCAATTATAAAAATCATATCTGGAATTTTTTTCATATCTACAATACCTCCTAGAGATCTTTGTAACTTGTCTCTCTCTTTACCAAGCTTTAAAATCTCCTTTTTTGTAAAACCAATATCATCTTTGGATAATTGTTCGTTGAGAAGTTTCATTCTCTTAATTGAGTTTTGGATTGTGTTCCAGTTGGTTAGCATTCCCCCCAACCATCTGTAATTAACAAAAAATTGTCCTGTGTCTTTTGCCAAAGTACTTATTTGCTCTGAAGCTTGTTTTTTTGTAGAAACAAGCAAAATTTTACCTCCTTTTGAAACACATTTATGTATCTCAGATAGCGCATTTTTTAAAAAAGTTACTGTTTGAGTTAAATCAATAATGTGTATGGAATTTTTGTCTCCAAAAATATATTCCTTCATTTTTGGATTCCATCTTAGAGTTTTGTGTCCAAGATGTACCCCTGCTTCTAAAAGTTGTTTTATATTTACTTCAGGTATTCTCATATTTTTTCCGGTTAATCCACCACAGCTATTCCAATTTCTGGACCGGTAGGGTGCTTACCCTTAATGCTGTGTGCGAAATTAAGCTTTAGTATAGTTAAAATTAGAAAAAATCAAGCCGCTAAAAGCTTATTTTTTTAACATATTGCTTATTTTTTACGTTATTAAATGTAGTGAGATCAAATTTTCTAGTCTTTTCTAGCTCAAAAGCAAAACTCTTATTTTTGTCTTTAATAATAAAATTTATCTTTGTATTTCCTTTTTCTTTTAAAACTTCTTTCAATTCTTCAATATTATAGTCATGGCTTAATTCAATTGAAACATTTTCATATGGTTTTCTAATCATTTCGCTTAGGTTTAAAATTTTTCTTACATTTATTCTTTGTTGTGTATTCTCACCCAAAGGTTTATCTTTTTGAAGAGTTAAAATAAATGAAGTTGACTCTTTTAGTTTTTCTCTATTAGCAATTAAAAGTTCAGAAAAAAGGAATAACTCAAATTCAGTGCTATTATCACTAAATTTTACTATAGCAAAGGGAGTGCCTTTTGAGCTCTTTTTTTCTTGAATGGACATTATTGTGCCGGCTACTAAAGCTTCTTTGCTTTCTTTTTCTAAAAATTCTTTAAAGGACTTAATCTGCAATTGAGAAAAAAGTTCTTTATATTCATTTAGTGGATGATCTGAGATGTAGAAACCTAAAGAATTAAATTCTTCAGCTAATAATTCTTTTTTTGTCCAAGATTCTTTTGTTTTAAAATCAAATATATCTTTTTCCGAATCATGAATACTCTCAAAAAGATTGTTCTGGTTATTTATCCTGTCCTCATTTATATTTTTTATCGTTTGTATAATTTTTGGAATAGAAAAAAATATTTTTTTTCTATTTTTTTCAATCTTGTCAAAAGCCCCTGCCTTTACTAAACCTTCAAGTTGAAGCTTATTAACATCTTTTGGATTTACTCTTCTGATAAAATCATTAACAGATTTAAATTTTCCGCTTTTTTCTCTTTCTTTTATTATGTTAGAAACAGCTTCAAAACCAACATTTTTAATAGCTCCTAAACCATAATGAATTTTATTTTTTCCTGCTCTAAACTCTGCAAAACAATTATTTATACAAGGCCTAATTACATCTACTTTCAACCTTTTTAATTCTTCAACAAATTCTCTTAATTTTCCTGTGCTTGTTAATTCTGTAGACATTGTTGCTGCAATAAAGTCTTCCTTGTGATAAGTTTTTAAATAAGCAGTTTGATAAGCTATTAATGCATAAGCAGCAGCATGACTTTTGTTAAAACCATATTCAGCAAAAGGTTCAATTTTAGTAAATATAAAATTTGCTAAATCTTTTTTTATTCCATTTTTAATTGCTCCATTAATAAATCTCTCTTTTTGTCTTTCCAGCTCAGCTCTTTTCTTTTTTCCCATTGCCCTTCTTAAAATATCAGCTTCACCAGCAGTAAATCCTGCCAAGACTTGAGCTATTTGCATTACTTGTTCTTGATAAATAATTATTCCATATGTTGGTTTTAATATGTCTTCTAACTTAGGATGAATATAGTCTGGTTTTTTCAATCCATTTTTACAATCATTATAAATTGGAATATTGTTCATGGGTCCCGGCCTGTACAAAGCAACTAAAGCTATTATATCTTCAAACTTATTAGGCTTCATTTGGCGAAGCGAATCTCTTACACCAGTGCTCTCTAGTTGGAATAGTCCTGTTGTTTCACCAGTTGATAAAAGTTTATAAACTTTTTCATCCTTAAGACTAATTTTACTTATATCTAACTTGATATATTTTTGAGCTAACATTTTTAAAGTTTTGTCGATTACCGTTAAAGTCTTTAAACCAAGAATATCAAATTTTACTAATCCTGCATTTTCAGATGAGTGCATATCAAACTGA
Source organism: uncultured Pelagibacteraceae bacterium (assembly GCA_902567685.1). Lineage (GTDB taxonomy): Bacteria > Pseudomonadota > Alphaproteobacteria > Pelagibacterales > Pelagibacteraceae > Pelagilacustribacter. Next base: position 20,993 of record CACFNH010000005.1, read on the forward strand.
GTTGATGGTAAAAACAAACTTGAAGCATGATCTTTGTAAAGAGGAATTTGTTCAGACAGTTTTTCTCCTGCTATAACCACTCCAGCAGCATGAGTAGCCATATTTCTGTTCAAGCCTTCCAATTTTAGAGAAAGCTCAATTAACTTTTCCACCTTTTTGTTGTTTCTTGTTTCTTCTTTAAATCTAGGTTCTCGATCTATGGATTCTTTGAGAGAAAGTGGACGAGAAGGGTCAAAAGGTATCATTTTACATATTTTATCTACATGCCCATAAGGCAAACCTAAAACTCTTCCTACATCCCTTAAAGCCATTCTTGCTTTCAACTTCCCAAAAGTGATTATGTGAGCAACACCACCTTTGTATTTTGATTTTAAATATTGGAAAACTAAGTCTCTTTTTTCCTCGCAAAAATCTATATCAAAGTCTGGCATTGAGATTCTGTCAGGATTTAAAAATCTTTCAAAAATCAGATCAAATTCAATTGGATCTAAATCTGTAATATCCAAAGAATAAGCTACTAAAGAACCTGCACCAGAACCTCGACCAGGACCAACAGGAATATTATTTTTTTTTGCCCATTTAATATAATCAGATACAATTAAAAAATATCCAGAATAATTCATTTTAATTATAATATTTAATTCATGTAAAAGTCTATCTTGGTAAATCTTGGTAATTTTTTCTTTACTTGAAGAACTATTTTTTTTAAAAATAAAATTTTTCAATCTATTGTCTAATCCTAACTTGGCTTGAGAATCAAGCTCTTGTTCTATTGTTAAGTTTTTTTTTATTTCTATAGAAGGTAAAATTGGATTAGATTTTTTTGGTTTAAAGTTAAATCTGTAAGGAAAATTATAATTATTTTCTAAAGCTTCTGGGATATCTTTAAAAATTTTTTTTAATTCTTCACTTGATTTTAAAAAATGTTGGTCGCTATACCTTTTTCTTTTAGTTTCATCTATAAAATTCTTTTCTCCAATACAGACTAGAGCATCATGTGCTTCAAAAAGATCTTTATCTAAATAATAAACCTCTTGGGAAGCAATTAGTGGGATTTCCAGTTTTTTTGATAAATTAATCAAATACTTTTCATAGCTATTTTCACCCGGTTCATTATGTCTTTGTATTTCTATATAGAGTCGATCTTTAAAAATTTTTTTTAATTTGTTTAAATTTTCTTCAATTTTTTTTAATTTATTTTTTTTAAATAACTCTCCAAATAAATCAAATTGATTTCCGGTTAAAATGATCAAATCTTGATTAAAATTGATTAAGTCTTCAAAATAACAATAGGGATCATTATTTTCACTAGAGTCCAAATAGCTTTTTGAAGATAGTTTTATAAGATTTTTATAACCGAGCTCTGAGGTCGCAAAAAGCGGAATTTTTCCTAACTCTCCTTCTAATAAAAAATTTATCTGTGTTCCAATTATTGGTTGGGTTCCAGCCTTGCTTATCTTTTCAGAAAATTCTAATGCGCCACATAAGTTATAACTATCACAAATTCCTATAGATTTTATTTTTTGATCCTTACAAAGAAAGGCTAAATCATCAATTCTTACTGCACCTTCACATATTGAATATTGAGTGTGAATCTTAAAATTATTGAAGCTCTTGTTGCCATTAAGCATTAACTCTTTTTATATTACCATTAGAAATACTCAACTTGTAATCTGCTTTGTTAGCAAGCTCTCTATTGTGGGTTGCAAAAAGAACTGCTTTTTTTAATTTTTTTAATTTGAGAAAATATGAAAATACATCTCTTGAAGTTTTGAAGTCCAAATTTCCAGTAGGCTCATCTGCTAAAACAAGATCTGTTTCTGCTATTATTGATCTCGCAATTGCAACTCTTTGTTGTTCTCCTCCTGAAAGTTCACTAGGAAAGTGGTTTATTCTCTCAGAAAGATTTACTTGTTTTAAAATATTTTTAGCTTTCTTAAAAGAACTTTTATAATTTTCGCCACGAATTATTAGTGGCATTAGTACATTTTCGACTGTTGTAAAGTCTGAGAGTAAATTGTTATCTTGAAATATTATTGATATTTTTTCTCTTCTAATTTGATCTTTTTTGTTTTCATCAAAATTTTTAGAATCTTTACCTAAAAACAAAACTTTTCCAGCAGAAGGTTTATCTAGAAGAGAGAGTAAATGTAAAAAAGATGATTTTCCAGATCCCGATGGCCCTACAAGAGCTACCAGTTCACCTGGTTTTATTCCTAAATTAACATCTTGAAAAACTTTTATTTGACCATTTCTGTGATCAAAAATTTTTTTAAGATTTTTTACTTCTATTAAATATTTATTCATATTTTAAAGCCTTTATTGTGTCCATTTTTGAAACAGCTTTTGCTGGAAAAAAAGATGCTAAAGCTGTGATAAAAATAGAAAAAAGAAATATAATTAAAATGGATATTGGATTTATTTCACTTGGTAATTCATCTAAAAAATAAATGTCTTCTGGAAAGATATCAAAATTAAAAGTTGAAGATATAAAAAATCTTATATCTTCAACATAAAAAGAAAAAATAACTCCTAAAATTACTCCAGCTATAGAAGCTAAACAACCAATAGTGAATCCTGTTAGAAAAAAAGATTTTGTTATTGATTTGTTGCTTAAGCCCAAAGTTTTAAAAATTGCTATTTCTTTAGTTTTATTCTTTATTAAAATTGTAAGTCCAGATATAATATTAAAAGCAGCAACAATAATTATTAATGTAAGTATAATAAACATAATATTTCTCTCTAACTTTAATGCACCAAAAAATGATTTGTTTAAATCAGCCCAAGAATATACATAATAATTTTCATTTATCTTTTCGATTTTCTTTTTATAAAAATCTGCCTTTAATGGGTTATCTAGTTTTATTTCCAAACTTAAATCTTTTTTAGTTTTATTAAAAAATAACAAAGAATCTTTTAAATTGAGAAAAATCACTCCTTGATCGAATTCAAAGAATCCACTACTAAAAACAGCTGCAATTTCAAAATTCTCTTGCATTGGAAAGCCTCCTAAGGGTGTGGACACAAAATTAGATGACATTAAATTTATTTTATCTCCAACAACCACTCCTAGATTAATAGCCAGTTGTTTTCCTAAAATAATTTTGCCATTTTTAAAATCTTTGAAATCACCGTCTATTAAATTATTTTTTATGAATTTAAAGTTTTCCTCTTTACTTTTTATTCCCTTTACAAAGACTCCTTTTACTAAGTCATTTTTCATAATAACTGCTTCCCCACCAAATGACTCTGTAATTTTCAAGTTTTTATAATCTTTTTTCAATCTTGATTTAAAAGACTCATCAATATCTGCACTATAAGGTTTAACAATTATATGTGGATTAAATCCAAGAATCTTATTAGTTAGATCGTTTCTAAAACCGTTCATAACGGACATCACTATAATTAGTATAGCAACACCCAGCATTATTCCTAAAAATGAAAAAATAGAAATTACTTTAAGAAAACCCTCTTTTTTCTTAGGTTTGAGATTCCTTGATGAAATTAATCTTTCAACTTTATTAAACAATTTAATTCTTAATTTTTTCTTTTATTTCTTTAAGACTTAATGTTTGTGTTTCGCCATTTACTTCTTTGAATTCAAATTGATCACCCTTTGATTTAGAGCCAATGATTATTTGATATGGAACACCTATTAAGTCATGTTTTTTAAATTTTGCAGACATATTCTCATCAACATCGTCCAACAATACGTCAATATTTTGTTTTTTTAATTCTTGATATATTTTATTAGCTTTTGTTAAGTTTTCAGTGTTGTTTTTGCTAATACTTGGAATGATTACTACATCAAATGGAGAAACTGACTTAGGCCACTTCATAATATCTTTATTGTATTTAGCCTCAATAATTGCACCAACAAGTCTGGAAACACCAATACCATATGATCCCATCTTCACAGAATTTTTTTTACCTTCTTGAGAGTCTACCAAACAATTAAGAGGCTTAGAATATTTATCACCAAAATAAAATATATGTCCTACTTCAATACCCTTCGTAATAATCTGATCTGATTTATTAACCGCTTTGTCAAATTCACTTTTATTAAATTTTTCATCTGTCACAGCATAAAATGAAGTTAGTTCTTTTCGCATGTTAGCTAAAGAATCGTCATTAAATTTAAATTTATCAAGTTCTATTTTAAAAATTTTTTTGTCTGCGTATATTTTACTTTCTCCAGTTTCTGCTAAGATAACAAATTCATGTGAAAGATCTCCTCCTATCGGGCCTGTGTCTGCAGCCATTGGGATTGCCTCCAAGCCTAATCTTTTAAATGTTTTGAGATAAGCAAAAAACATTTTGTTATAAGATTTTTTTGCTGAAGCTTCATCAATATCGAAAGAATAAGCATCTTTCATAAAAAATTCTCTACATCTCATAACACCAAACCTTGGTCTAACTTCATCCCTAAATTTCCATTGAATATGATAAAGCATTTGAGGAAGAGATTTGTATGACTTGACGCTAGAACGAAAAATTTCTGTTATGAGTTCTTCATTAGTTGGGCCGTATAGCATTTCTCTTCCTTGACGATCTTTTATTCTTAGCATTTCTTCACCGTAGTCGTCGTATCTGCCACTTTCTTTCCAAATATCTGCTGATTGAATGGTTGGCATTAACATTTCCTGAGCTCCAATATTATTTTGTTCTTCTCTAACTATTTGTTCGATTTTCTTCATTATTTTAAACCCCAGAGGAAGCCAAGAATATATGCCTGCTGATGATTGCCTTATCATTCCTGTTCTAAGCATAAGTTGATGTGATTTAATTTTTGCTTCAGATGGCAAATCTTTAGTTATTGGGATAAAAAGTTTAGATAAAAACATTAATATTAGTTCTCCATTAAATTAAAGCAAGATTCGCTTATGAAGTAGCATATTCTCATGATTAAATTCTAGCAATATTTATATTTGTGTATGGTTTTTTTCCAGTTTTTGCTTTCACAATTCTTCTACAATTCTGTTTTAATGATTCGATTAAATTTTTTTCTTGATTTTTGTTTCCTAGGGAAAATGTTCTACAAATATTTGATATTTCGTCTTCCATATCAAAAATAAAAGTTTCGCTTACTTCATCTTCAGGTATACCTTTATAAGAAATTACGGGTTTTTTAATCTTACCATTGTTTGTAACTATCAAGGTTACCTCTAAATAACCATTTAAAGATAAATTTTTCCTATCTTTAATAGATTTAGAGTCTTCGCTTACACCAACAGAACCATCCAAATACATTCTGCCGGATGGAGCCTTGTCAACAATTTCAGGTTCATTACCAGGATATAATCTCACTATATCTCCATTTTCAATTTGTAGGGTTTGAGGAATCTGCATTTCTTTAGCAAAATTAACATGTTCGATCATGTGTCTATGTTCTCCATGAACTGGTATTATGCATTTTGGTTTCACCCAACCATACATATCTTTTAAATCGTCTCTATTTGGGTGTCCTGATACATGCACAAAAGCATTCTCTTCAGTAATTATTTCAATATTTTTTTTGACTATTTCATTATGCAATTGATATAATTTTTTTTCATTTCCAGGGATTATTTTTGAAGAAAAAATAATTGTATCACCTGACTCTAAAAAAACTTCTGGATGAGTTTCATTTATAATTCTTTTCATCGCACCCATAGGTTCTCCCTGGCTTCCAGTGCACAAATATATAATTTTATTTCTTGATACTTTTTTTGCGTCTTTTGGATCAATTGGATTTATAATATCTTTCAAATAACCGCATTGTTTTGCGGCTTTATATATTCTGTTCATTGAACGTCCTACTAAAGAAATCTGTCTATTAGTTTTTTTTGCACAATAAAAAATTGACTCCATTCTAGCTACATTTGATGCAAAAGATGTTACGATTATTCTTTTATCCTTTTTTTCCATTATCTTTAATAAACTTTCTCTTACATCGGACTCTGATCCTGCCCTGCCTGGGCTGAAAACGTTTGTTGAATCACATACCATTGCTATGACATTTTTTTTTCCTATTTCTCTTAATTTCTTTTCGTCTATATTATTTCCAATTAGAGGATTGGGGTCCACTTTCCAGTCTCCAGTATGAAGCACTAATCCAGCTGGGGTCTTTATGCTCAAACCATTAGGCTCAAGAATTGAATGAGTCAAAGTTACAAAATCTATTTCAAATGGACCTAGTTCAATTCTCCCATTTAATTGAACTATTTCTAAACTTTTTGATATATCAATTTTTTTCTCTTTAAATTTTTCTTTGATAAGTACTGCAGTAAAAGGTGTGGCATAAATCTTACATTTTAATTCTGGCCAGATATGAGCTACTGATCCAATATGATCTTCATGAGCGTGGGTAAGAACAATTCCAAGAAGATCCTCTTTTTTTTCTAAAATAAATCCAGGATCTGGATAAATAAGATCAATTCCAGGTATTGAGTCGTCTGCAAATGTTACGCCCATATCAACTATTATCCATTTTTGATCATCTTCTTTTCCATAAGCATACAGGTTCATATTCATTCCAATTTCACCTGATCCGCCTAAAGGACAAAAAATAAATTGTGCTTTTTTCATAATAATAAATCTTTATAAACTTTAATTATTCCTTTTACGGTTATATTATCATCTATGATAGATTTTTTTTTAATATGTTTTTTAAATAATCTAGAATAACCACCTGTTAATATAACTTTGTACTTAAAATTACTGCTAGAAATAATTTTATCAATTATACTGTTTATTAATCCTTTGTATCCCCATAAAAATCCTGAATTGAGAGCATCTTCTGTATTTCTGCCATAACTTTTTGCATTAGATTTTAAGTTTATTAACGGCAGTAATGCTGTTGATTTGTTTAAATTAATAATTGATAGTTTTATACCAGGAGCAATAACGCCACCATCATAAATTCCTGGTTTTTTTACAACATCAAAAGTTGTAGCAGTGCCGAAATCTACTATTAAACAATCTTTTTTATATAGATAATAAGCTCCAATAGCATTTGCTATTCGATCAGAGCCTATTTGTTTAAAATTATCTATATTTAGTTTAATCATCTTGCTAACTTTTAATTCTTTAATTTCATGCGTTTTATATTTTTTAACTTGTAAATAAGATTTAATATTTTTGTAAATAGGTGGAACAACACTTGAAAATAAAATTTTTCTATTAATATTTTTTATAAGAAAATTTTTTAAAAAAAAAAGTAAATATTTTTTTTTATATAGTTTATTTGTCTCAATACTTTTTGACCTTATAATCTTAAATTTATCATTCAATAAAGTTATTTTTGTTAATGTATTTCCTATATCACCTACTAAATATTTCATAAAATTTTTCTACTCTTTTTAAAATTTAAAATTACCTTTTCATAAGCTGATTTAATCTTTATCAAAATTTCATCGTTTCTTATAATATGATTTGAACATGTTGACAAAGATATTGAGCTAACGTTTTTATTTTTAGGTGCCTTTTTGGTGTTAATTCCTATTCCTATAATTAAAAATCTCTTGTTCTTATGTTCTATAACTTCTTGAAGTATACCGCATAACTTTCTTTTTTTTATCAACAGATCATTTGGCCATTTTATTGATATCTTGTATCTTGAATATTTTGATAAAATATTTTTTATAATGCGTGGGCTTAATAAAGAAAATTTTTCTGCTCTTGTGTTTTTTTTAATATCAAAAAATATTGATATAAAAAGATTTCCCTTTTCAGATATCCATTTTTTTCCCATTGTTCCTCTGCCTTTTGTTTGTCTTTTTGTTGTAATAATACAAGGAAAAAATTTATCTTTTTTTATTAACTTAACAGCTTCATCATTAGTACTTTTTACACTTTTAAATTTTATTATTTTTAGATTCATTAATAATCAAATGCTAAATTCACTATGCTGTTTAAAGCTGCAGGATATAAGAAAAAGGTTATTAATATAAAGCAACTCAAAAAAATTGTACCTGTGATATTAATATTTTTAATTTGATCCAATGGTTTAATAAGATTATCAAAATAAATTATTTTAATTATTCTTAGATAATAAAAAGCTGATATAACAGTCGTAAGTAATCCAATAATAGCTAAAACATACATTTCGCTTTCAATTACAGACATAAAAACATAAAACTTGGCAAAAAAACCTCCTAAAGGAGGTATTCCAGCTAATGAAAATAAAATAATTAAAAATGAGATTGCCAAGAGTGGGTGTCTTTTTGAAATACCTGACAAATCTTTAATTTCTTCTGTGTATTTCCCGTCTTTTTTCATTAAAAATATGCATGCAAAAACACCGATATTCATTACAACATAAATAGTTATATAGACTATTGAGCTTTTATACCCTGAGATCGTTCCTGTTGCCACACCGGCTAGTGCGTAACCTATATGTCCTATAGAACTATAAGCTATTAATCTTTTAATATTGTTTTGTCCTATTGCTGCAACTGCACCCAATATCATTGAAGCAACAGATATAAAAATTATAATAGATTGCCATTCAACCAATATGTTAGCAAAAGGTGTTTGCATAAATCTTATAATTACTGCTAAACCAGCTACTTTTGGAACGACTGAAAAAAAACTTGTTACAGATGTAGGTGAGCCTTCATATACATCTGGAGTCCACATATGAAAAGGAACCGCTGAAACTTTAAATGCTAAACCTACAAGAATAAATACCATTGCAAAAATTGAACCAGTGCTATCTGGATCTATCTGTGAATTGATAATTTCAAAATTTGTAGATCCAGTAAAACCATAAAGTAAAGAACAGCCATATAGTAGTAAGCCTGATGAAAGAGCACTTAATACAAAATATTTAACTCCTGCTTCTGTAGATCTTGTATTATCTCTGTCTATTGCTGCTAAAATATAAAGAGCTAAAGATTGTAATTCTAAGCCAAGATAAAAAAGTATTAAATCATTAGAACTCACCATAAAAAACATACCTAAAATAGCTAAAAGGATAATTATAGGATATTCAAACTTTGAAATATTGTTTTCTTTGATAAAAAGTTGCGATGAATATAAAACAAAAATACTTCCAAGCAAAATTAGAATTTTAATAAAATTTCCATAAGAGTCTCTTACAAAGCTTTCAGAAAAGATTTTAATAGATGTGTTGTCGTTATTAAAAATAATTAATATTAGTATAATTAAAGACAAAAATGAGAGATTTGTAACTAAATTATAACTTTTGTTAACAAAAACTCCAACCATCAGAATAAAAAATATAGAAATAGATAGAAAAATTTCAGGAAGTAATATGTTTAAATTATTTATCATTTGCCTGCTTTAAGATGATGGATTAAATCTTTTTGATAGTTATCGAGTAGGTCATTTACTGAAACATTCATAGTGTCTAACAATGGATCTGGATAAAATCCAAAAACAATTATAAAAATAACTAGTACAGATAATATTGTTCCCTCTAAAAAATTGATATCTTTTAAAGCCTTAATTTCTTGATTTTTTACATCTCCAAAAATTACTCTTTTAGATAACCAAAGCATATAAGCAGCAGCTAAGACAACACCTATAGTAGCCAGCAATCCAATTAAATAATTTTTTTTAAAAACTCCAATTAAAATTAAAAATTCTCCTAAAAAACCCGTAGTTCCTGGTAACCCTAACGCAGCTAAAGCAAAAATTATGAAAATTAATGAGTACTTTGGAATATAATTTACTACTCCACCATAAAAATTTATAAGTCTTGAGTGAGTTCTATCATAAAGAACACCTACGCTCAAAAAAAGAGCTGCTGATATTAATCCATGGCTTATCATTTGATATATGCTTCCATCGAGACCTTGTTTTGTAAAAGTAAATATTCCAAGAGTAACGTATCCCATGTGAGCTACCGATGAATATGCTATTAATTTTTTCATATCTTCCTGCATTAAAGCAACTAACGATGTATAAATAATTGCAACAACACTTAAAAAATAAATTAATGGAACAAAATATTCTGATGCTACAGGAAACATGCCTATTGAAAATCTTAAAAAGCCGTATCCTCCCATTTTTAGAAGTATGGCTGCCAAGATAACTGAGCCGGCTGTTGGTGCCTCTACATGAGCGTCTGGCAACCAAGTATGAACAGGCCACATTGGCATTTTAACAGCAAAAGAACTAAAGAATGCTAGCCACAATATATGTTGATATTCTTTAGGAATTCTAATCTTATAAATTTCAACTAAATCTGTTGTTCCTGTTAACCAGTAAATTGTTATTATTGCTACTAGCATTAATACAGAACCCAGCAATGTATAAAGAAAAAATTTGAAAGCTGAATAAACTCTTCTAGGTCCACCCCAAACTCCAATAATTAAAAACATGGGTATTAAACCAGCCTCAAAAAAGAGATAAAAAATAACAAGATCAAGAGAAGAAAAAACTCCTATCATGAAAGTTTCTAAAATTAATATTGCAATTAAAAACTCTTTAACTCTTTCTTTTACGCTATTAATACATGAAATAATGCAGATTGGGGCTATGAGGGCTGTAAGGATAATAAATAATATAGAAATACCATCAATTCCCAACTTAAATTTTATTAGACCACTTATCCAATTTTTTTCTTCAACAAATTGAAATCCAGAAAAATCTCTGTCAAATAAACTCCATAAAAACAAACATAAAATTAAATTAGCTAAACTAGTAAATAAAGAAACATAAACTGCACTTTTGTTATTTTCTTTATCATCTTTGAATAAAAAAATAAATATAGCGCCTAACAATGGTAAAAAAATTATTGATGAAAGAATCGGAAAATTCATTTTAATTTAATATCAAGAAAGTTATTAATAAGGACAAACCAATAAGCATTACAAATGCATAGTCATAAATGTATCCACTTTGAAATTGCACAGCCTTATTAGAAATAAGTTTTACAATTTTTGAAATTCCATTAGGACCAAATCTATCAATAGTATTTTCATCTCCTTTTTTCCAAAAGAATAGTCCCATTTTTTTTATTGGAATTACAAAAATAAATTCATAAATTTGGTCTATGTACCACTTATTAAGTAAAAAATTGTAAAGCAATTTGTTATTTTCTGTAAATTTGTCTAAAATTTTTCTATTTGATATAAAAATGTAATAAGAAATAGGTATAGCAGATACAACAAGTATTGGTGTGAAAAGTAAAAACCATAAAGGAGGATGTTCATAGTTTATTTCTTGAAGAAAAAATATTGAACTTTCCCAAAAATTTTTATTTTCACTTCCAATAAATAAATCTTTAAATATATAACCTGAAAATATTGCTCCTAAAGCTAAAAAAGCTAAAGGTATAAGCATTACTAATGGGGACTCATGAGTTTCCTTTAATGATAAATTTTTATTCATATATTTTCCATGAAAAGTCTTAAACATTAATCTCCAAGAATAAATTGCTGTTAGAAAAGCTGTGAATATTCCAATATAAGCTGCAAAATTTCCAATCAATGAATGTTTGGAATAAGCAAATTCAATTATTGCATCTTTAGAATAAAAACCAGACAAAAAAGGAAATCCTGTCAAAGCTAATGTTCCAACTAGCATTAAAAACCAGGTATATGGAAGTTGTCTCCAAACTCCGCCCATATTTCTTATATCTTGATCGTCTTTAAAAGCATGTATTACTGAACCTGATCCTAAAAATAATAATGCTTTAAAAAAAGCATGGGTAAATAAATGAAACATTGCTATATGGTAAGCGCCTACACCCGCTGCAAAAAACATGTAACCCAATTGACTACATGTTGAATAAGCTATGATTCTTTTTATATCGTTCTGTACTAAAGCTACTGAGGCAGCAAATATTGCGGTTATACCTCCTACTATTGTAATAACATTCAGAGCTATCTCTGAATATTCAAATATTGGAGAGCATCTTACAATTAAAAAAACTCCAGCCGTCACCATAGTTGCAGCATGGATTAATGCAGAAACAGGTGTTGGTCCTTCCATAGCGTCTGGTAACCAAGTGTGGAGCAAAAATTGTGCAGATTTTCCCATTGCGCCAATAAATAAGAAAAGACAAATTGCCGTAATTAAATTAATTTCAAAACTTAAAAAATTGATTTCTTTATTAGTAATTTGTGGAACTAATTGAAAAACTTCATCATAATTAATGGTACCAAAATGATAAAATATAAGAAAAATACCTACAGCTAAGCCAAAATCACCAACTCTATTCACAATAAATGCTTTGATCGCTGCATTATTGGCAGAATTTCTCTTATACCAAAATCCAATTAGCAGATATGAGCATAATCCAACTCCTTCCCATCCAAAAAATAACTGTAAGAAATTATCCGACACAACTAGAGCCAACATTGAAAATGTAAACAAAGATAAATAAGACATGAATCTTGGTTTATGAGGATCGTGTTTCATGTATCCAATTGAATAAATATGAACTAATGAAGAAACTAGAGTAACAACTACAAGCATGATTGAACTAAGGGGGTCTATCTTAATTGACCAATTTGCTACAAAACTACCAGAATTAACCCATTCAAATATTTTATAGTTTCCATAATTTCCTGTTTTTACCCCGTTGTAAAAAATAATAATTGATAATATTCCTGACGCACAAACAAAAAAACAAGTAGCTAATTCTGAAAAAAAATTACCTAAACGTTTTCCAAAATATCCTATTATTGAACCTAATAATGGTAAAAATAATACTGCGTATTCCATTTAGCCTTTCATTTCATGAATATCTTCAACTCGAATAGATCCTTTGTTTCTATAAAAAACAACTATGATTGCTAATCCGATAGCTGCTTCTGCTGCAGCAACAGTTAATATTAACATAGTAAATATTTGTCCTACAATATCTCCAGAAAAAATTGAGAAAGAAATAAGATTTATATTTACTGCTAAAAGCAGAAGTTCAACAGACATTAAAATAACAATAATATTTTTTCTGTTTAAAAATATTCCAATAACACCTAATGAAAAAATAACTGCTCCCAAGGTAAGATAGTGACCTAAACCAATATCAATCATCTATTTTAACCCCCTTTTCAAATTCTACATCTTTCATTTCAACTGATGTTTTTTTTTCTCTGGAAATTTGATTAATATAACTTTGTCTTTTTATATTTTCTCTTTTTCTATAAGTTAAAACTATTGCACCTATCATAGATAGCAACAAAATGATTCCTGAAATTTGAAAATAAAGAAAATAATCTGTATACATAACGCTCCCTATCAAGTGGGTATTTGAGATATTCTCACTTACTTGTAGAGTACTGCTACTCATTACATTTGGTTTATATTTCCAGCCTCCAACAACAACTAACAATTCTAAAAGGATTATAATACTTACAAATAAACCAGATGGTATATGAGTAGACTTTCTTCCAATAAACCAAGATTGTTTCTGATGGGTTACATTGAGCATCATTACTACAAATAAAAACAAAACTGCTACAGCTCCAACATAAACAATTAAAATAATTATTCCCAGAAACTCTGCTCCAACCATTATAAATAGGCAGCCAATAGAAATAAAATCTAGTATTAAGAAAAAAACCGAATTAACTGTACTTCTAGACGTAATGACCATTAACGCAGAAAGTATTGCTACAATGGAGAAGAAATAAAAGAAAAAGGCATGAATAATCATTGATTACCTGTATATTTTATCGAGTTTAATATTTTTTTCTAATACGGACTCCCATCGGTCTCCATTATCCAATAATTTTTCTTTATTATAATAAAGCTCTTCACGAGTCTCGGTGGCAAATTCAAAATTAGGTCCTTGTACAATGGCATCTACTGGACAAGACTCTTGACAGAGACCACAGTAAATACACTTCAGCATATCAATGTCATACCTAGTAGTTTTTCTGCTTCCATCTTCTCGTTCTTTTGACTCAATTGTAATAGCCTGAGCAGGGCATACAGCTTCACACAATTTGCAAGCAATGCACCGTTCCTCTCCATTCGGATATCGTCTAAGAGCGTGTTCTCCTCTAAACCTTGGGCTTATTTTTCCTTTTTCATGGGGGTAATTAATAGTTTTTTTTCTCTTAAAAATTTCCTTAATAGCAATGAAAAAAGCTGAAACAAACTCAGCTAAAAAAATTGTTTTTAATATTCTATTTAATTTCATCCAAAGTCCTTGGTTGGTAACATGTCAAAGTAAAATAAAAAACTAGCTGTTAAAACAACATATAGCAGAGAGAATGGTAAGAAAATTTTCCAACCAAGCTTCATTAGTTGATCGTATCTATATCTTGGAACGATTGCCTTTACTATTGAGAATAAAAAAAATAAAAATAATATTTTTAGAACCATCCAAATAGGAGCTGGAATAATATCTAATGGATAAATTTCTAAAGGTGGAAGCCATCCTCCTAAGAATAATATTGAACCCATAGCACACATTAGTAATATATTTGCATATTCTCCTAACCAAAACATTGCATACATCATTCCAGAGTATTCCGTTTGATAACCTGCAACCAATTCGGCTTCGGCCTCGGGCAAATCAAAAGGAGGTCTATTTGTTTCAGCTAAAGCAGATATAAAAAATATTACAAACATTGGAAAAAGAGGGATAACAAACCAAATATTTTTTTGTGCTAAAACTATATCAGTTAAGTTCAAAGAACCCACACATAACAAGACATTTATTATTATAATTCCTATTGAAACTTCATAAGATACCATTTGAGCAGCTGATCTAATTGAACCAAGAAATGGATACTTTGAATTGGATGCCCATCCTCCCATTATAATTCCATAAACTCCAAGTGAAGAAACTGCGAATAAATAAAGTATACCAATATTGATATTCGATAAAACTAAATCTTCACTTAACGGAATAACTGCCCATGCTACTAATGCTAATGTCATAGTAACAATTGGAGCCAAAATAAATATAATTTTATTTGCACTTGCAGGGATAATGATTTCTTTAAATATATATTTTAAAGCATCAGCTAAAGTTTGAAACAATCCAAAAGGACCAACAATATTCGGGCCTCTTCTCTTTTGAACAAAACCCCAAACTCTTCTATCTAGCCAAACTATTAAAGCAACTGAAACCAAAATAGGAATTATAAGAAAAAAAATTTTATACAATTCTTGAATTAAAATATTTAGATATTGCATTTTAGTTATTTGTTCCCTCTTTAGGTAGATTTAATTTTATTTTTCGACAATCACTCATAGTTTTAGACGATCTGGCAACTGCATTACTAAAATAATAATCAATTTCTTTTATGATTATCGTTTCATCATCAAAATTAGAGTTAATTTTTTTATTATCTTTTATAATTTTTTTTGGTAGTGAATCTATTTGTGAAAAATTGATTATTTCCTTCATTGCAGAATTTTTAAGATCTTCGTGTTTATAAAAAAGCTTTTCATTTTTTAGACTTTTATAAATCAAATTAAAAATTTTCCAGTCTTCCATTGACTTGCCTGGGGGATAAGAAGCTTTTCTACATTCTTGAACCCTACCTTCGAGGTTAATAAACAAACTATTTTGTTCAGTATAAGCAGGACTAGGTAATATTATATCCGCAATTTCTGCTCCTCTGTCACCATGGCTACCTTGATAAATAATAAATTCATCTTTCTTTTTTATCTCGAGATTATCTGAGCCTAAAAGATAAATAATTTCAAATTTATTATTTTCAATTTTATCAAAAAATGTAGATTCATATATATTGTTTGAATTAAAAAATTTAAGATCTAAACACCCTACTGTAGAAGCGTTCTGTATTAAAATATTTAAAGCATTCCAATTTTTATTAATAAAATTATTTTTTAATAAAAATTCTTTAATTTCTTCAAATATAAATTGTCCACTCTTCATTTCTAGAGCTGATTCTCCAATAATTACTATTGGTTTTTTAGAAGACAAAAATTGCTTTTTAAAATGATTTTTACCATCAATAATATCTTTTAAATCCTGGGTACTCTTTCCAACAACTTGATATTCATAGGTAAGATCTCCGGGTTCTCCAACTGAGAAAATAGGGGTTTTTTTCTTAGAAAAAGTCTTTCTTATTCTTGCATTTACCATTGTTGCTTCGTGCCTTGGATTACAACCTACTAATAAAATCAAATCTGAGTCTTCTATTCCCTTTATAGAAGAGTTGAATAAATAGTTAATTTTGTCTGATGAATTAATATAAAAATTTTTCTCTCTAAAATCAAAGCTGTTGCATTTAATTTTAGATAAAAGCTTTTTAAAGGCAAAAATATTTTCTAAACCAACCATGTCACCGACGTGTGCTCCTAATTTATTAGGATCTGTAGAATTAATTTTTTCACATATTTTTCCTATAGCTTCCTCCCAACTACATTTTATTAATTTTCCATCTTTTTTAATGTAAGGGGTGTCTAGACGTTGTTTTAATAAACCATCACATGCATATCTTGTCTTGTCAGATATCCATTCTTCATTAATTTCATTATTGACTCTTGGTAAAATTCTTTTTACTTCCCACCCGTATGTGTCTACTCTAATGTTAGAACCAACTGAATCCATAACATCTATGCTTTCAGTTTTTTTTAATTCCCACGGTCTTGCCTCAAAAGCATAGGGTTTTGAAGTTAGTGCTCCGACTGGGCATAGATCTATTACATTAGCAGATAATTCAGACTCCATTGATTTTTCAAGATAGGTTGTAATTTCCATATCTTCACCACGTCCTACTGCTCCTAATTCTGGAACTCCTGCAACTTCTGTAGCAAACCTTACACATCTTGTGCAGTGAATACATCTAGTCATTTGAGTTTTGATTAAAGGACCCATATACTTTTCTTTAACAAATCTCTTATTTTCTAAAAACCTAGACTTATCTACACCATAATAAAGTGATTGATCCTGTAAATCGCATTCTCCACCCTGATCACAAACAGGACAGTCTAAAGGATGGTTTGCTAGCAAAAACTCCATAACTCCTTTTCTAGCTTTTTCTACAAATTCAGTATTTGTTTTTATTTTCATTCCTTCTTCAGCTGGCATAGCGCATGAAGCGATTGGTTTTGGAGATTTTTCCATTTCTACAAGACACATTCTGCAATTTCCTGCTATAGAAAGTTTCTCATGATAACAAAATCTTGGGATTTCAACATTTGCAAGTTCACAAGCTTGCAAAACCGTCATTCCTTTCTCGAACTCTATCTCTTTTTCATTAATTATTATCTTAGGCATTATCTTTCTCTAATAAATGTTGATCTATTAAATAAGGAACATTTCTTTTCTTTTTAACTATTGGCGTACCACTACACCTCTTTTCAATTTCTTTTCTGAAATGTCTTAAAAGACCTTGTACTGGCCAAGCTGAACCCTCTCCAAAAGCACAAATAGTGTGTCCTTCAATTTGCTTAGTGACATCTGATAATAAGTCTATATCGCTGAAAGTTGAATCTCCTCTTGCGGTTCTTTCTAAAATTCTCCACATCCATCCTGATCCTTCTCGGCAAGGAGTACATTGACCACAACTTTCGTGCTTATAAAACTTAGCTATTCTTGCCATACACTTAATAATGTCTTGGTCTTTATTGATAACGACTATTCCGGCTGTACCTAGACCGCTTTTTACCTTTGTTAAGGAGTCAAAATCCATAGTAATAGTATCACAAATTTTTTTTGGAAGCAGAGGCATTGAAGAACCTCCTGGTATTACTGCTTGTAAATTATCCCATCCACCAATTACTCCTCCAGCATATTTTTCAATTAAATCTTTTAAAGGTATCCCCATCTCTTCTTCAACATTGCATGGAGAATTTACATTACCTGATATACAAAATATTTTCGTACCAGTATTTTTTGGTTTTCCAAGAGATGAAAACCATTTGCTTCCTCTTCTTAATAAAGTTGGAATTACAGCTATTGTTTCAACATTATTTACAATTGTAGGACATCCATACAATCCTACCAATGCAGGAAATGGTGGTTTAAGTCTAGGTTGTCCTTTGTTTCCCTCTAAACTTTCTAATAAAGCTGTTTCCTCTCCGCAAATATAGGCACCAGCCCCATAATGAATGTAAATATCAAAATCCCAACCAGTGCCATATGCGTTTTTTCCTAAAAATTTTTTTTCATATGCCTGATTTATTGCCTCTTGTAGTCTTTTGCCTTCATTAAAATATTCACCTCTTATGTAAATATAACAAACATGAGCATTAACTGCATAACCAGATATTAAACAACCTTCTATTAACTTCTGCGGTTCAAATCTTAAAATATCTCTGTCTTTACAAGTTCCTGGTTCAGACTCATCTGCATTAATAACTAAATAATGAGGTCTAGACCCAACTTCTTTGGGTGCAAAAGACCATTTCAAACCTGTTGGAAAACCTGCTCCGCCTCTACCTCTAAGTTCTGATTTTTTAACTTCATTAATTATCCACTCTCTACCCTTAGAAATAATCACTTTAGTATCTTTCCAATCTTCTCTTTTTAAAGAACTTTCGATATCCCAACCATATTGATTGTAAAGATTTTTAAATATTTTATCTTCTGTTTTGATCATAATTAATTTTTCCATTAAAGTTTTGAATATTTTCAGGAGAAGTATTTTTTCTTCCTCTATATGAACCCGGTTTTAAAGGCTTGTCTTTTAATAAAGACTCAATAATTTCTCTAGTATTTTTTTCATCTAAATCTTCGTAATAATCTTCATTAACTTGAATCATTGGTGCGTTAACACAGGCACCTAAACACTCAACTTCCATCCAAGAACATTTTTTATTCTCAGAAAGTTCTTTTTCATTTGTAGAAATTTTTTCTTTGCACACTTTTAATAGTTTGTCTGCGCCCCTAATTAAACATGGGCTAGTTGTGCAAACTTGAACTAAGTATTTGCCTACAGGAGATAGATTGTACATTGAGTAAAATGTAGCCACTTCATAAACTTTAATGTAGGGAATAGACAAATATTTAGCTATATATTTCATAGCAGACAAAGGGATCCAATTTTCATTCTGTTTTTGTGCCAAATACAAGAGTGGCATTACTGCACTTTTTTTTCTGTCTTGAGGGTATTTTTTTAAGATATCCTCGGCAATTTTTAAATTTTTATCAGAAAATTTAAATACTTCAGGTTGTTTTTCATAAATTGTTTTCAATGTCATCTATCTACTTCTCCAAAAACAATGTCTAATGACCCAAGAACAGCAGGAACATCTGCCAACATATGTCCACGGATTAAATAATCCATTGCCTGTAAATGAGAAAAGCCAGGAGCTCTTATTTTGCATCTATAAGGTTTATTACTGCCATCTGAAATAAGGTAAACACCAAATTCACCTTTCGGAGCTTCGACTGCTGAGTAAACATCTCCCGCTGGAACTCTAAAGCCTTCAGTAAAAAGTTTAAAATGATGTATAAGAGCTTCCATAGAATCTTTTAACTCGCTTCTTTTTGGAGGTGATATTTTGCCATCAATTGTTTTGACTGGGCCTTTAGGTAAATTTTTGAGACATTGTTTTATAATTTTAACACTTTCTCTCATTTCTTCGATTCTACAAAGATAACGATCATAACAATCTCCATTTTTTCCAACTGGAATTTTAAATTCTAAATCTTTATAACATTCATAAGGTTGCGACTTTCTTAAATCCCACGAAACCCCTGAACCTCTTAACATTACACCAGAAAAACTATGGTTTAATGCCTCTTCTTTTGTAACAATTCCAATTTCTACATTACGTTGCTTAAAAATTCTGTTATCAGTCAAAAGATTTTCTAAATCATCTATTGTTTTGGGAAAAGTTTCACAAAAATTACCTATATCTTCTATAAGTTTTGTTGGTAGATCCTGATGAACTCCTCCAGTTCTAAAAAAGTTTGCGTGTAATCTTGATCCTGAGGCTCTTTCATAAAAAGTCATTAATGTTTCTCTTTCTTCAAAACCCCACAAAGAAGGTGTTAAGGCTCCTACATCAAGAGCTTGTGTTGTAACATTTAATATATGGCTTAGAATTCTTCCTATCTCACAAAAAATAACTCTTATGTATTTTGCCCTTATGGGTATTTCTATGTCTAATAATTTCTCTGTAGCTAAAGTAAATGCATGTTCTTGATTCATAGGAGCCACATAATCAAGTCTGTCAAAATAAGGTAAAGCCTGGGTGTATGTTTTGTGTTCTATAAGTTTTTCTGTTCCTCTGTGCAACAATCCAATGTGAGGATCTGCTTTTTCAACAATCTCACCATCCAGTTCTAGTATAAGTCTCAGCACTCCGTGAGCAGCAGGGTGTTGTGGACCGAAATTTAAATTAAGTGTTTTATTCTTTTTTTTCATTATCTTTTTTTTTATTAAGTTCTTTAATATATTTTGTGCCTTCCCAAGGACTTTCAAAATCAAAATTTCTATAATTTTGTTCTAAATTCACAGGTTCATAAATTACTTTCTTATCCTTTTCGCTATATCTAACTTCGTTAAAGCCAGTAAGTGGAAAGTCTTTTCTAAGAGGATGACCTTTAAAACCATAGTCAGTTAATATTCTTCTAAGATCAGGATGATTGACAAATTTTATTCCATACATATCAAAAACTTCTCTTTCCATCCAATTAGCTGAAGGAAATAATTTAATTATAGATGGAATCTTTTTTTCAATATCAAAATCTATAGACACTTTAATTCTCAAATTTTTTTCATGAGATAAAAACAAGTAAACTAGTCTATATCTTTTTTCATTTTCTGGAAAATCTATACCAGCAATATCTATTAATTGTTTAAATTTACAATTATCATTTAATTTTAAAAACTGAATAATGTTAAGTAAATTGTCTATATCTGTCTCTACTAAAATTTCTTTAAAAGAAATTGTAGATTTTTTTATTTTACTCGTAAGTTCTGAGTTTATTGTTTTTTCAAGTTCTTGAACATTTTTTAAAAGCATAAAAATTATCTTTTAAAACTACCTTCTCGTCTTATTTTTTTTTGAAGTTGAAGAACTCCATATAACAAGGCTTCAGCCGAGGGAGGACATCCGGGAACATAAATATCTACTGGAACAATTTTATCGCAACCTCTTACTACAGAATAAGAATAATGATAATATCCTCCTCCATTAGCACAGCTGCCCATAGAGATAACATACCTAGGTTCTGGCATTTGGTCGTAAACCTTTCTTAAAGCTGGAGCCATTTTATTTGTTAGTGTGCCAGCAACTATCATAACGTCAGACTGTCTGGGTGAAGCTCTAGGTGCTGCTCCAAATCTTTCCAAATCATACCTTGGCATGGAAGTTTGCATCATTTCAACTGCACAACATGCTAAACCAAAAGTCATCCAATGCAGAGAACCTGTTCTCGCCCAATTAATTAAGTTTTCTGTTGAAGTAGTTACAAAACCTTTTTCACTAAAATCTTTAGCTATTTGTTTAAAATTTTCTGGAATTTGTTTTTCTTTATTTTGAAAAAAATTTGACTTCATTCCCATTCTAGAGCTCCTTTTTTCCATTCATAAATAAATCCAATAGTTAAAATACCTAAAAAAATCATCATTGACCAAAAGCCTAGCGCGCCCAGGTTCCCAAGTGAAATCGACCAAGGAAAAAGAAAAGCTATTTCTAAATCAAAAATAATAAACAGAATAGCTACTAAATAAAATCTTACATCAAACTCCATCCTTGAGTCGTCGAATGCCTCAAATCCACATTCGTAAGCTGACAATTTTTCAGGATCAGGATTTTTTGGTGAAGCTAAATAATTGATTAAAATAAATCCAATGCTTAATACTAAAGCAATAAATAAAAATATTATTATAGATAAATATTCTGATAAAAAGTTATAAATCATTGTTAATCAATATCTACTCTAATACCTATGGTTTAGAGATTCTTATATTAATCTTATTTAAAGAATATATAACATTTGAAAGAGTAGTGTACAGGTGACAGATGCTCACATTTCTATAGATTTACATGAAAATCATTATCATGTAGTGGCGGGAGTGACGGGACTCGAACCCGCGACCTCCTGCGTGACAGGCAGGCGCTCTAACCAAACTGAGCTACACCCCCACTTACTAATTTAATTGGTGGGCGGTAAAGGACTCGAACCTATGACCCTCTCGGTGTAAACGAGATGCTCTACCAACTGAGCTAACCGCCCTAAATTAAACAGAACCGAGATATACAACATAATTTTTATAATGTAAAAAGCAAAAAATATTAATTTAAGTTTTTATCGATAACCTGTATTATAAATTAATATGATTATTCAGTGTAATTCTTGTAAAAAGAAATTTAGTGTTCCAGACGCTGCTATAACTTCAAAAGGAAGACTGGTACAATGTAGCTCTTGTGGAAATCAATGGACTCAATATCCTCCAAATCAAAATTTAAAAAAAACTACAAAAACAGGTAAATTAAGTAAACCAATTTCAACATCTAAACAAAAAAGAAAAAAAGAAAAAACTATAGATACTTATTCTGAAGAATATCTACAAAAAAAACATGGAATAAAAATAATTGATCCATCAAGTCTAAGTAAAAAACCTACAACAAATAAATTAAAAACTAAAAGAAATTATAAAAGTTATGGATTTGGATTTTATAATTCTTTATTAATATCTATAATTTTCTTAATTTTTATTTTAGGAATACTAAATTTGACTAGAGATATACTTGTTTACAACTATCCATTTTTAGAAAACTACATAAATTATTTATTTGAAACTTTAAATAATATAAAATTAATTATTTCAGATTTCATTACAGATTATTAAAATTATAAATGAAACAAAATTTTAGTATTGATGAAATATTAGAAGCTGTGAATCTTTTATTAGAACCAAAATCTAAAAAAAAATTAGAAAACAAAAATAAAATTTTACCAGCAGACACCGAAAGAATAATATCCCAAGCGGAAAATTATATTAAAAAAAGATAAATTTATTTCTCTAAATCTTTAATATTAATAAAATTATTTGATATTTTATGATTTTTTGATTTAATTTCATTGAAGAAATTCCAGGCTAAAACTAAAATAGCGCTGTCGTAATTTTTAATATTAGATTTATCTTTAATTGGTATTTTTACACCTGGAATATATTTTCCATGTTTCAATTTATTGTCCTCAACTACAAAGTCAATTTCATCAGATACTCCAAAAAAATTTAAAGCAGTAGTTGCTTTAGCAGGCGAACCATAACCAATAATTTTTTTGTTCTCTTTTTTAAGTTTATTTAAATTTTTAATAACATTATCTCTAATTTTATAAACTTTTTTTCCAAATTCTTGATAAGTTTTAAACTTTTTAATTCCAAACTTTTCTTCTTCTTTGACTAAAGTTTTAACACTGTTTTCAATCTTAACTTTTTTATTTTTTTTAATATAAATTCTAAGAGATCCACCATGTGTTTCTATTTTTTCCGCCCTAAATATTTTAGCATTAAACTGATTAAAGAAATTAACCAAAGATGTTAATGACCAGTAATTATAATGTTCGTGATAAATATTATCGAAAGTTAGATCCTTCAATGTGTTTAATAAATATTGGATTTCAATAATTATAGTTCCAT
This sequence comes from uncultured Pelagibacteraceae bacterium, assembly GCA_902567685.1. Taxonomy (GTDB): domain Bacteria; phylum Pseudomonadota; class Alphaproteobacteria; order Pelagibacterales; family Pelagibacteraceae; genus Pelagilacustribacter. Next base: position 44,479 of record CACFNH010000005.1, read on the forward strand.
TTTTGCTTAAAAGTTTAAACATGCATTCAGTCATCTCTTTTAGTTTATCTGAATGGGCAAAAACATTGGATGCTAATATTAAATCAGCATTTTTTTTTATTTTATTCAAATTCTTTTTTTCAAGAAATCCGTTGTATGTTTTAATTTTATTCTTGTTTGCTAATTTTGCCAAATTTTTAGCTGGTTCTATTCCTAAAATTTTTTTAAAACCTTGATCTTTAAATGGTTTTAAAGCAACACCATCGTTGCTGCCAATATCAATTATGTAAGAATTTTTTTTATTTAATTTAAACCCTTTAATATATTTGTTAGCAGCATTTACAAAATGTTCTCTGAAAGACTTAGATGTTGATGAAGTATATAAATAATTGGAAAACATTTTTTTTGGGTCTACGGCAACTGACAATTGGCAATTATGACATTTGCCACAATAATTTACTTCTAATGGATACAGTTCACACTTTTCATCTTTTTTACTTAGCAAGTTATTTGCAAGAGGTTGGTATCCTAAAGAAACAACTCTTTTTAAATCTTTGTTTCCACAAGATCTGCAATCAAATTTATAACAACTAAGCAACAAATCTCTTTCTTTGTCATCTACAAATATGTGTTTAATTGTATGTGTGATACCATAATTTTTGTGTTCTCTGTCTCCCCTCACTAAATTTAAAAAAGTTGTATCTTTAGTAAAAACCATTGTGTGTGCCACATTCGGTTTTATAATTGACAACTGTCCTTCGTTAACTACTTGGGTAATTTTTGGGGATTTTGGATTTAGTATATCTTGAAAAATCTCTATGATTTGTCCTTTGGTGAATAAACATTTTTGCTCCTGTTGTGGATGGTAATGATTAGCTCTTATGCTTCCTTTTTTTGACTCGACCAAACCTATCATATTTATTGGTTCAGTTAATTCATGATTGCTGATCTTTCCTCTCGAGTCAATAAATTCATCAGCTCCATCTCTAACATGTTCTAAATCTTTAATTAAATTTTGTTTAGACCACTTGCCAATCATTTCTTTGATACTTTCATCTAGTGCATAAAGAAATTTGAAACCTTTATCTAAGATTTTCTTATTAGATAAAGAAAATCCTTCATTGGGAATAGGGTCATTAGTTTCTCTTAAAGTAACTTTTTGGTTATATTTTTTACAAATTTCAGCAACTTCTTTGACGGTAACTGTATCCTTAGTTAAATTAAATATATCAAAGGAAATATCATCTCTTTCCTCCATATATTTAAAACATCTTGCCACATCTATAAGAGGAACTAAGCTTTTAACCTGCCTGCCACCAGAGAATAATTTTAAAGTTCCATCTTGAGAAGTAATTTTTGAGAAAAGGTTAGGCATTATATCAATACGAGCAGTATCTGATGAATACCCGTAAACAGAACCCAATCTCAAAACTACATAATTTTTACCAGACTTTTTTAATTGTTCTTCATTAATAGCCTTAGATTTTGCATAAGCAAGAACTGGTTTTGTTTCTTCATCTTCAAGTATATCATTTTTTACTTTCTCTAAACCCTCATAAACGACATGTGTGGATGGTAGAATAATTTTGCATTTATCACTTATTGCATCTAAAATATTTTGAGTTCCCTGTTCCCCTACTAACATAATTTTACTATCTATGGAGTCATTACTTTCATTTTTCACCCTGGGTACAGCAGTTATGCCAGCAAGATGATGAACGACATCAGCATCTTTACAATACTTATTTATTAAGTTTTTATCAGTTATGTCGCCTTGAATAAAATTTATATTCCAATTCCTAAGCTGATTAACTCTTTCAGAAATAAATCTGTTATCAATTACTGTAATTTTGTTATTCCAACTTACACCGGAGTAAATTTTGCACAACTCAGTTCCTATATAACCAAGCCCTCCTGTTATTATAATTCTTTTCATAATTTGTCTTACAGATTTTTCTCTTTCTTTTGTGACAACATTAAGATTTACTTACATAAAAATTTATAATATCTCAACAAATATGAACATTTTTGATTGTTTCATGTATTTTGATGAAGATATGCTGCTAGACCTAAGGCTGCATATGCTAAACAAATATATAAAAAAATTTATTATTGTTGAGTCTACTTTTTTGCACAATGGAAAACCAAAAAAGTTAAATTTTGACCTGAATAAATTTGATAAGTTTAAAGATAAAATAGAATACATTGTTGTAGACAGTCTTCCTAGTGATATTAAAAATATAAATCTAAAAGACTCTAAGAATATAAAAAATTCAAAAATATTAATAAATGCTCTTAAAAGAGAAAATTATCAGCGAAATATGATTTCTAAAGGATTCAAGGAAATAAATGATGATGACTTAATTATTATAAGTGACGTAGATGAAATACCTAATTTAAAAGATTTTAGGTACAAAAAAAAATTTAGTTTTTTTAAACAAAAAATGTTTTATTACAAATTTAACCTGGTCCATCCTAATATGACCTGGATGGGGTCAAGAGCTTGTAAAAAAAAATTTCTAATTTCTCCTCAATGGCTAAGGAATATTAAAGAAAGATCCTATCCTTTATGGAGAATTGATACTTTTTTTTCAAATAAAAAATATGGAAACATTGATTTTGTAAATAATGGAGGTTGGCATTTTACAAATATCAAAACCCCCCAAAATATTCACTTTAAACTTTCAAGCTTTCTTCACCATCTTGAATATGAAGAAAGCAATTTAGATATAAAAGATATGGAAAAAATGATAAAAGAAAAAAGAATATCTTACGATCATACTTTAGATAAAAAAGAAAATAAATGGAATGCTTCTATTTCTTTAAAAAAAGTTGAAGATAGACATTTACCAGAATATTTAGTTAAAAATAAACATAAATATAAAATATGGTTTGAAAATGAGTGAATTAATTGAAAAAATAAAAAGTTCAGAAGGATCTCCTAAAATTTTAAAAAATTTATATAGTGAGGAAGAAATAAATAGGTTTTTAAATTTGTATAAAATTTTACCAACTACAGTTCATAATAAAAAACAAAATGTTATAAAAAAAAGATGGTTGCAAGGCTATGATAAGATATTAGAAAAGTTATTTTGCGAAAGACTAAAAAATGAAATAGGAAATTTTAAAATGGACAATCTTCAGACTGAAGATGGAAAAGATATTTTTGGTCTTATACAAGAAAGTCATTCTCCAATCGGTTTGCATGTTGACTCTGGTTTTAACATTAAAAACCAAATATACAAACAAACCTTAATTCCTCTAACACCCGTTGGTAGTACAGTAATTTTCAAAAATAGATTTTATGGAAACTCTACAAGTTTTACACTAGACCCAAATGAACTTAAAAAAAAAGATTTAGGGTATGGACAAAATAAAAGGTCTTCAGAACATTTAGAACTATATGGAAAAAAACCCTTTGATAAAAAAATACATGAAAAATATTTATCCCACGAGAAAATTGAAAACTTAGCGGGTTTAGAGGTGGAGTTTATATATGAATGGGAATTGGGCTCTATGTTAATTTTTGACAGAACCCATTTACATGCTTCATCCTCAAACATTCAAGGAAAAAAAATTGGTATAGCAACATTTACAAAAAAGTAGTTTGTATGAAAATTTACGATTGTTTTCAATTTTTTGATGAAGATATGATGTTGGATTTAAGATTAAACATCTTAGACAAATATGTTCATAAATTTGTGATAGTTGAAAACTTGTACATGCACAGTGGCAAAAAGAAAAATCAAAATTTCAGTATAAATAATTTCAAAAAATTCAAAAATAAAATTGAATATATATTAGTAGACAAACTGCCAGCTAAATTACACGACATAGACAAAGTAGAAGAAAGTCAAAAAGGCAACAGGATAATAGACAATACTTTAATGATTGAGCATAACCAAAGAAATAGAATTCAAGATGGTTTGATGGATGCATCAGAAGATGACTTAATAATCATAGGTGACATAGATGAAATACCTAACTTTGAAAACTTCAATTTTGAAATTAAAAAGAAATTAATCTTATTCAAACAAAAAATGTTCTACTATAAATTTAACTTAAAATATGGATCTAAACCATGGATTGGATCGAAGGGTTGCTTAAAAAAAAATTTAATTTCTCCTCAATGGCTTAGAGATGTAAAAGATAGAAAATACCCTTTATGGAGATTTGATATTCTATTTTCTAAAATGAAATTTAATAGTATTCAATATATAGATAATGGAGGATGGCATTTTACAAATTTTAAAACTTTCGATGAATTAGAAAAAAAACTTAACAACTTTGGACACCACTTGGAATATAAACAGAGTGGTTTAAAATCTAATGACTTAAAAGAAATGATAAAAAAGAATTTGGCAGTTTATGATTATGAAGCTGACATGAGAGAAAATAAGTGGTCTGGTAATAAAAAACTAGTCCAAGCAAGCTTAGATGAATTGCCTAAATATGTTTTGGACAATAAAAATAAATATTCTGAATGGTTTAATTGATACTCTAGTGCGGGGAACTAGTAGTACCCGATTTTTGTTTTTCTTTATTTGCTATCTGTTCTACTTCAACCCATTTAACTGGCTTTAAAGATTTTGTTAAAGCAATCTTCAATACTTCGTCTACATTTTTCACAGGTATGATGGTAATATTTTTTTTTATAATTTTAGGAATTTCTGCCAAATCTTTTTGGTTTTCAAAAGGAATCAAAACTTTTTTGATGCCAGCTCTATGAGCAGCTAATAATTTTTCTTTTAAACCTCCAATTGGAAGAACTACTCCTCTAAGAGTTATTTCCCCTGTCATAGCTACATTTTTGTTTACAGGAATTTCTGTTATTGAAGAAATTATTGAAGTAACCATAGCAATTCCTGCTGAAGGACCATCTTTTGGTGTTGCACCTTCAGGAACATGTATATGAAAATCTTTTTTATCAAATATAGGTGGTATAATTCCATACTCTAGGCTTTTAGATCTAATGTAGGATTTTGCAGCCTTTACCGATTCTTGCATAACCTCCCCTAGTTTACCAGTAATTTGCATTTTCCCTTTACCAGACATTATTACTGACTCTATTTTTAAAATTTCTCCCCCAACTTCAGTCCATGCTAAGCCCGTAACAACTCCTACTCTATTTTGCTCTTCTACTTCACCATATTTAAATTTTTGAACTCCTAGATAGTTTGTAAGTTCTTTTTCTTTTATAGGATTACTAACTTTTTCTTTAGCATCTATTTTTTTTACAGTTTTTCTTGCTATTTTCGATATTTCTCTTTCTAAATTTCTTACTCCAGCTTCTCTGGTATAATTTCTTATTATTTTTCTATTAACCTTTTCTTCAATACCCCATTCATCTTTTTTTAATCCTGCATTCTCTCTTTGTTTAGGTATCAAATACTTTTGAGATATATTTACTTTTTCATCTTCGGTGTAACCTGGAAGCCTTATTAGTTCCATTCTATCTAGCAAAGGCGGTAATATATTTAAAGTGTTTGCAGTAGTTACAAACATTACATCAGATAAATCATAATCTACTTCTAGGTAATGATCATTAAATTCTTTATTCTGTTCAGGGTCAAGAGCTTCTAATAATGCTGAGGAAGGATCTCCTCTATAGTCATTACCTACTTTGTCTATCTCATCTAATAAAAATAACGGATTTTTAGTTCCAGCTTTTTTCATCATCTGTATTATCTTGCCAGGCAAAGATCCTATATAAGTTCTTCTATGACCTCTAATTTCAGCCTCATCTCTTGTTCCTCCTAAAGAAATTCTTACAAATTTTCTTCCTGTTGCTCTGGCTATTGATTTACCAAGTGAAGTTTTTCCAACTCCGGGTGGGCCAACTAAGCAAAGTATAGGACCTTTCATTTTTTCCGTTCTTTTTTGTACTGCCAAAAATTCAATTATTCTTTCTTTTACTTTTTCTAAACCAAAATGATCCTCGTCTAAAATTTTTTGGGCATTTTTTAAATCACTATTAATTTTGCTTTTATTACTCCAAGGGAGTTCAGTCATCCAATCTAAATAATTTCTTACAACTGTTGCTTCTGCTGACATAGGACTCATAGATTTCAGCTTTTTAAGTTCTGAAAGACATTTTTCTTGAACTAATTTGGGCATTTTGGCTTTAGCTATAGATTTAGTTAAATTTGATACTTCATCTTTTCCTTCGTCTATTTCTCCAAGTTCTTTTTGGATAGCTTTAAGTTGTTCGTTTAAATAATATTCTCTTTGGGTTTTCTCCATTTGATTTTTAACCCTTCCTCTAATTTTCTTTTCAACAGAAACAACGCTTGTTTCTTTTTCTATTAACTCATATATTTTTTCTAGTCTTTTTCTTACGTCTGATAATTCAAGAAGTTCCTGTTTTTGAAAAATCTCTAAATTTAAATTAGAAGCAATATTGTCTGCTATTTCACTGCTGTCTTTTAATTTCTTTATACTCTCTACTGACTCTGACAAATCTCTTTTGTTTAAAATCAATAATTTCTCAAATCTTTTAACAAGAGATAAAGCATAAGTATCTGAATCTTTATTTCTATTTGACTCTTCTATTTTCTCTACATCGCAGCTTAAATAATCTTCATCTTTATTTTGATAAATCTCAAGTATTTTCACTCTATTGATTCCTTCTACTAAAACTTTCACAGTTCCATCTGGTAGCTTAAGTAATTGAAGAACTTTGCTGAGACAGCCATGACTGTAAATATCTTTGTCATTTGGATCATCAATCTCAGAATTTTTTTGTGCAGAGAGAACTATTGATTTGTCTGTTTTCATGACTTCTTGTAATGCTTTAATCGATTTTTCTCTTCCTACAAAAAGAGGAACGACCATAGAAGGAAAGATAACTATGTCTCTTAAAGGGAGTAAGGGTTTTTTGTTTATAGCCATAATCAATTTATATGGTAATTAACATGAAAATATCAAGAAACTTATTTAGAAATTATGCTGCAGATGTTGATTGTTTTTTGCCATATGAAAGTATAGGCTCCCTTTCACCTTTGACAGATCCCTTGTCAACAGTTACTTTTGTGACATCTTCGACTTCTGGTAAATCAAACATAGTTTTTAAAAGAATATTTTCTAATATAGATCTAAGACCTCTGGCGCCTGTTTTCTTGCTAATAGCTTTTTTTGCTATCTCACTAAGAGCATCTTCGTGAAACTCAAGTTCAACATTCTCAAATTCAAACAATCTTTTATATTGTTTGATCAAAGAATTTTTTGGCTCTTTAAGAATTTTAATCAAAGATTTTTCATCTAAATCATTCAAAGTTGCAATGATTGGCATTCTTCCAATAAATTCTGGTATCAAACCATATTTTATTAAATCTTCTGGTTCTAAATTTTTCATTGTTTCTGATAAAGGTTGTTCTTCGTAATCCTTAACTTGAGCTCCAAAACCAATTGATGTCCCTTTTCCTCTTCTGTCTATAATTTTATCTAATCCTGCAAAAGCACCACCACAAATAAATAAAATATTTGTTGTGTCTACCTGTAAAAATTCTTGTTGAGGATGTTTTCTACCTCCTTGTGGTGGAACGCTTGCAATAGTTCCTTCCATTATTTTCAGAAGAGCTTGTTGGACACCTTCTCCAGAAACATCTCTTGTTATAGATGGATTTTCTGATTTTCTACTTATCTTATCAACTTCATCTATGTAAACTATTCCTCTTTGAGCTTTTTCAACATTATAGTCCGCTGATTGTAATAATTTTAAAATAATATTTTCAACATCTTCGCCTACATAACCTGCTTCGGTTAATGTAGTTGCGTCAGCCATTGTAAAAGGAACATCTAAAATTCTTGCTAAAGTTTGTGCTAATAGTGTTTTTCCACAACCAGTAGGTCCAACTAATAATATGTTAGATTTTGATAGTTCGATATCTTTGTTGTTTTTCGTTTCATGATTCAACCTCTTATAGTGATTGTGAACAGCTACAGATAAAACTTCTTTAGCAAATTTTTGTCCGATGACATAATCATCAAGAACTTTACAGATTTCTTTAGGTGTTGGAACTCCATCTTGATGTTTTATTAATGAGCTCTTACTTTCCTCCTTAATAATATCCATACAAAGTTCGACACATTCATCACATATAAAAACGGTAGGTCCAGCTATTAATTTTCTTACTTCATGCTGGCTCTTTCCACAGAATGAACAATAAAGTATATTTTTATTATTTTTTTCAGACATAACGAATCAATTTACCAATATTAAATCTTCGGATTCTGCATATCAAGTACAAGTTGTGAAGCAGGCTATATGTTGTGTATTATTTTCTCTTCTCTACCACAGAGTCTATTAGCCCAAATTTTTTGGCTTCTTCGGCAGTCATAAATTTATCTCTCTCTAAAGCCTCTGCGATTTGGTCAACTGATTTGCCTGTGTGCTTTGCGTAAATCTTGTTTAGTCTATTTTTGAGATCAAGAATTTCTTTTGCGTGTATTTGTATATCAGTTGCTTGGCCTTGAAATCCAGAAGAAGGTTGGTGAACCATAATTCTTGAATTTGGTAATGAAAATCTTTTACCTTTTTCTCCCGCAGCCAGTAAAAAAGAACCCATAGAAGATGCTTGTCCTATACATAAAGTAGAAACTGGTGAATTAATATATTGCATGGTATCGTAAATTCCCAGACCTGCTGTAACTAGACCGCCTGGACTATTAATGTAAAAATTTATTCCTTTTTTTGGATTTTCTGATTCAAGAAAAAGTAATTGAGCAGTTACAAGGGAAGCAACATTATCATTAACTGGTCCTACCAAAAAAACTATCCTTTCTTTTAAAAGTCTGGAATAAATGTCAAAAGCTCTTTCTCCTTTGGCTGTTTGTTCTACAACCATAGGAATTAAAGAGTTCATCTGTTCTTCAATTTTGCGACTCATGCTATTGGTTTATACAACTATTGCTTACTTTTTACTAATTTTTTTTGATTTTACTTTGGTTTTGGACCCGTTGAATTCTGAAATAACCTTTTCTGCTTCAAAAGTTGATAAAGTTTTTGATGTTAATTTAATCTTTGATTTTAAAAGTTTTATAATTTTATCTTCATACAGTGCACCTTTTAAACTCTGAGCTGCTTGTGGGTTTTTTTTATAATATTCTATAACCATTTTTTCTTGCCCAGGCATTCCTCTAATTTGCTTTTGTATTTCTCCATTAATTTCTTCTTCGGTAACTTTTAAGTTATTTTTTTCTCCATATTCATTTAAAAGTAATCCCAGTTTAATTCTAGATTTGGCCAATTTTTCATTAGCATCCTTATGTTTATCTTTTTCTTCTTTTTTAAGATTTTGAGTCATTATTGCAAGCTCGCTGTCAATTAAACTTTTTGGCAAATCAAAATTGTGGATTTTTTCGAGTTGATCTAAAATTTCTTTTTTTGTTATTGAATCTAGAGCTTGTTTGTACTGAGAAGACACTTGTTTTTCTATCAAATTTTTTAAGTCAGATAAATCTTTTGCGCCCATATGTTTGGCAAATTCATCATTTATTAAAGTTTCTTTAGGTTTTTTTACATTCAATATTTTGCATTCGAATTTAGTTTTTTTATTAGCTAATTCTTTATTTGGATGATTTGAAGGCAAAATAGATTCTACACTCCTAGTTTCATTTTTTTTAACAGAAATCAATTGTTGATCAAAACCTTTAAGAAATAAATCTCTTCCTAATTCTATCTGAACCCCTTTACCTTCACTTCCTTCAAATTTATTTCCATCTACTGTTGCTGAATAATCAAAAACTATTTGATCTCCCGTTTTGGCTTTTTCATCTTCCTTTCTATCTTCAAAATGTTTGTGTCTGTTTGCAATTTCTTTTAACTTTTCATTTACTATTTTAGAATCTATTTTTATAACATATTCAGTAGCTTTAAAATTTTCAAAAGATTTTAGTTTAATTTCAGGTAGTGAGTCTACTTCCAAGATGTAATTCAAGTCTTTACCTTCTCCAAAAGTTTTTAAATCTATCTTCGGCTGACCCGCAATTTTTATTTTTTTTTCTTTTATTGCTTCTGCGGAAGACTCTTTAAGTAGTTTGTCAATAACATCGCCATAAATAGCTTTTCCAAATTGATTTTTTATTACTGAGGCTGGAACTTTTCCAGGTCTAAAACCTTTGATGCTTACCTCAGATTGAAGTTCGTTCAGTCTTTCTTCAATTTTTTTTTGGATTGTCTTTTTATCAACTAAGATAGATAAAATAGTTCTTAAGCCCTTTTTTGATTGTGTTTCTACTTTCATTTTTTTTTTGTTTGGTGGGCAAGAAGAGACTCGAACTCTTAAGCCTTGCGGCACCAGTTCCTAAGACTGGCGCGTATACCAATTCCGCCACTTGCCCAGTGTTGTTTACGCGATGTGCTTTATATATCAATTTCCTTTTTCGCGAAACTATAAACTCTTAAATAAATTATTAAATAAACAATCAATAGAAAGAAAAACCAATATCTACAAACAAAAGGATTTTCTTTAAAGAAAATTCCTGGAAAAATTAAAACAAAATAAACTAGGTTAACAACTACTGAGTTGAGATAGTTACAATCCGTAAATTTTTTTGTTTTTTCTAAACATTTGAATGATAGCATGTGTAAATGATTGCTGTCTGGACTAAGAGGTGATTTTTTTAAATATATTTTTCTAAAAAAAGAAAAAAAGACCTCAAAAAACAAATAAAACAAAAGTATACAAAAGAAAAAAGAGGAAATTTCTGGATTTAAATTATTAGTCTCAATAATATTTAAAGCTATTAATGAACCAAATAAATAGGACCCGCTGTCTCCTAAAAAAATCTTTGCCTTCGGAAAATTGAATAATAAAAAAGAAAAAAATATTGCGATTTGACCAGTAATAATCAAAGCGAGTTCCATGTTTTGACTGTTAATGTTAATAAGTAAAAGTATGAAGTTTATTAATATTAAATGTATTACAAGCAGACCATTAAAACCGTCTATTAAATTAGCTCCATTAATTACAAATAAAAAACATAACAAAATAAATATAATTTCAAAAAATCTGTTTGCCATCCATGATTTTACAAAGCTGATATCTATATTGTCTATGTTAATGGAAAGAAAGATTATACTTAAAGACAAAGCTATGATCATAAAAATTAATCTAATATTTGGATTAGTCTTCAGCTTTATATCTTCTAAAAAACCTATTGAAAAAAAAATTATAGATAAAAATAAATAATCATTAAGAACTCGACCAAACAAAAATTGATAAATTAATATAAAAAACATTATAGATATAAATGTTGCCAGTCCGCCACTTCTGGGTACCGGTTCTTTATGATAAGCTTGGGGTTTCTCAAAATCTTGATCCAATAAAACCCCATTACCAATTTTACTTGAAATTTTTTGTACAATTAGAGTTACAAAAAAACTTACTAAAGTTATGATTGACAAAAAACTTTGTGTCGCTTGTTCTGAAAACATTATTTTCTTACCAATTTATCATTTTTTTTTACAATAAATATACCTGTTATTATTATAATTAATGAAACCAATACTCTCCAGGTAATTTGTTCATCCATAATTAAATACCCAAAAAATACACCAAATAAAGGTATTAGATAAGCAACTTGTGTTTGAAAAACTAGGCCAACTTTTGTCAATAAGTGAAATCTTAACGCCCAAGCAAAGCCTGTGGAAACAACTCCTAAATAAATCAAAGCAGTTGTTGACTCGATAGAAGGATTTAAATTTATCCAAGGTTTTTGAAATAAACAAAAAGGAAAAAGGAAAATCAGAGACCAAATAATTGTTGAAGTAGTAACGTTTTCATTTCCCTTATTTTTTAAAAATTTCAAAGTTAGTATTCCACCAATAACATAAAAAGTAGAACCACATAAAATTATTAGTGCATAAATAAAATTGCTTTCAGTTATTACTAATTTGTCAAAAAATAAAAAGACTACACCAATAAAACCTAAAATAACCCCGAGTAATTTATAAAAGTTTAATTTTTCATTTTTGGTAAAAAAATGCGCCAGTATTGTTCCGCTTAAAGGTGTAGTGCTCATTAATATTGCTGCTAAATAACTTTGAACTTTGTTTGTACCATAAGCAATAAGTAAAAAAGGGATAACAATGTTACAAAGCCCTACAAGAGCGTACATTTTCCAATCTCTAGAGAATGCCATTATCTTTATATTTTTGTAAGAACAGTAAAAAGCAAGAGCTATTAAAGCAAAAAAAACTCTAACAAAGACTAATGTTATAGTGTCGTACGTATAGGTTGCTATTTTAATATTAAAAAAGGCTGACCCCCAAATTGCTGCAAGCAAGATTAATAATAAAATGTCTGTAGTTTTAGCTTCTTTTTTCATTTCGAGCCCAGATTGCATTATGTAAAAAGTGCATAACAGTCATTCCTAATATTATATTATTGAAATTATTAATTCTGTTATGTTTAATACAGTTTTATAAAATTTATTAAAGGAATTTTTTCATGAGCGCTAAAAACGTTTTAAAATTAATGAAGGACAAAGAGTTAGAGTTTGTGGACCTTAGATTTACCGATCCAAGAGGTAAGCTTCAACATCTAACAATGGATTCCACTATTGTAGATGAAGAAATGTTGGAAGAAGGAGTGTTTTTTGATGGATCTTCAATAGCGGGTTGGAAGGCTATAAATGAGTCAGATATGATTCTTAAGCCAGATTTGTCTAGAACAGTTATAGACCCTTTTAATTCCCATAATACTTTAAACATTTTTTGTGACATTCTTGATGCTGTAAAGAAAAATCCTTATGAAAGAGACCCTAGAGGTACTGCAAAAAAAGCAGAGAATTATTTAAAAAATTCTAAAATTGGAGACAAAGCTTATTTTGGTCCAGAGCCTGAATTTTTTGTGTTCGATGATGTTAGATATAAAAATGACATGAACGAAACAAGTTTTATGATTGATAGCTCCGAAGGACCTTACAATACAGGAAAAAAATATGAGAACGGAAATATGGGCCATCGTCCCGGTATTAAAGGTGGCTATTTCCCAGTTCCTCCAGTTGATAGTGCTCAAGACATGAGAGGTGAATATCTAAAAGCTTTGAGAGATATGGGAATTAAAGTTGAAAAACATCATCATGAGGTAGCTCCAAGCCAGCATGAGCTAGGTATGTATTTTAATACACTCACTAATCAAGCAGATAATGTTCAACTATACAAATATGCTGTTCAAATGGTTTCTCATTCTTTTGGGAAGACAGCAACATTTATGCCTAAACCTGTTAAAGGAGATAATGGTTCTGGAATGCATACGCACCAATCAATCTGGAAAGGAAGCACTCCAGTATTTTCTGGCAACAAATATGCAGGCCTTTCCCAAGAAGCTCTTTATTATATTGGAGGAGTTCTTAAACACGCTAAAGCCATTAATGCTTTTTCTAACGCAACCACTAACAGTTATAAAAGATTAATACCTGGATTTGAAGCTCCTGTTCTTCTTGCTTATTCTGCAAGAAATAGATCAGCTTCATGTAGGATTCCTATAACCTTGAGCAAAAAAGCTGCACGTTGTGAAATAAGATTTCCTGATGCTGCTGGAAATCCTTACTTAACTTTCGCTTCAATGTTAATGGCTGGTATAGATGGAATTAAAAATAAAATAGATCCTGGAAAATCTCTTGATAAAGATTTGTATACATTATCTGAGAGTGAAGTTAAAAAGATTCCAACAGTTTGCGGTTCATTGAGAGAAGCTATGGAATGTCTAGATAAAGATCGCAAGTTTTTAACTCAAGGTGGAGTATTCACCGATGATCAAATCGATGCTTACATCGCATTAAAGTTTGAAGAAATTTATAAATTCGAACATACTCCTCATCCCATCGAATTTGAAATGTACTACAGCGGATAAAACTAATTATTTTTTTTTAGAATTTTTTGGTCTGCAATTTTATTTTTATTTGCACCTTCTTTAATAGTATATTCTAAAGTGCCATGAGCACCTGCTTCAACAGCTTTTATTTTGTTTTTAAAAAGCTTTTTTTCTTTTTCTTCTTGCTCTTTTTCTTTTGCAAACTTTTCTAAATGTTTGGTGTCTCTCATATACGAATATTATATCTTAAATGACTCTCCACATCCACAACGTTCTGTTTCGTTAGGGTTTTTAAAGACAAATTGTGAGGAAAATTGCTCTTTTTTATAGTCCATTTCTGTTCCCAAAAGATACATTATAGCTTTTGGGTCTATTAAAACTTTAACCCCTTTATCTTCTATTATTTCTTCGTTTGGTTTAATTTCTTTTGCATATTCCATTACATAAGAAAGGCCTGCACAGCCTCCAGATTTAACTCCCACTCTTACACCAATTGCTGATTTGTCGGCTGTAGACATAATCTCTTTTATCCGAATGGCAGCATTGTTACTTAATTTTATTATATCTTTATTCATAAATTTAATTCTAATCTCGCAGCTTCAGACATTTTATCCTTAGTCCAAGGTGGATCCCAAACCAAATTGAGTTTCACGTCTGAAACATCCTTAATTTTCATTATATTATCTTTAACCATTTTTGGCAAACTATCTGCTACAGGACAATTTGGTGTTGTTAAAGTCATGTCTATATTAACCACATTTTTGTCACTTATTTCTATCTTATAAATAAGACCAAGTTCATAAATATTTACTGGGATTTCAGGATCGTAAACCTTTTTAATTTCCTTAATTATTTTTTCTTTTAAGTTGCTCATAACCCTATTTTTCTGTCTTTACTGTTTCCTCTTTTCCTTCTGCCGCATGTATAAATGTATGCCAAGCTAAAGTAGCACACTTTACCCTCATCGGAAATTGTTTTACGCCCGAAAGAGACATCATTGTCGTATTTTCATCCTGGCTTAGGCTATTAATACTTAATTTAGAACCTTCTTTAAGCATATTTATAAAATGTTCTAAGATTTTTTTTGCAACATTAAATTCTTTTCCTTTTATAGTCTCTGTCATAATAGAGGCTGAAGCTATTGATATTGCACAACCTTCTCCTTCAAAAGAAATATCTTCTACTTTTTTATCGTTATTTAATTTTAAAAAAACTTGTACTTTATCACCACAAAGAGGGTTATGACCTTTTGCTTCTTTATTAAACCCTTCACACTTATTTTTGTTTCTAGGATTTTTTCCGTGATCTAAAACTATTTCCTGGTATAATTCTTTAATATCCATTTAAGTATTAAATACCTTATTACATTTTTTTATAGCACTGCTAAGGGCATCAATATCATCTTTTGAATTATAAATTCCTAAAGAAGCTCTTGCTGAAGCTGAGATACCCATTTTTTCATGCAAAATTTGGCAACAATGATGCCCGGCTCTAATAGCAACTCCATCCTCATCAAGAATTGTTGCTATATCATGAGGATGAATTCCTTTGATTGTAAAAGATATTATTGAACCTCTATGTTTTGGATCTCCAATAATTCTCACTGAATTATTTTTTTTTATTTCTTCCAGCCCATACTCTAGAATTTCTTTTTCATGTTGCATAATATTTTTTATTCCAACATCTTCTATAAATTTTAAAGACTCAGAAAAACCAACCACCTCAGCCGTTTGTAAAGTTCCTGCTTCATATTTTGTAGGGCTGCCAGGAAATGTAATGCTCTCTTTTTTTACCTCCTCTATCATTCCTCCCCCACCTTGATAAGGTGGTAAAACATCTAACCACTTCTTCTTTGCATATAAAACTCCTACACCAGTGGGTCCATACATTTTGTGGCAAGAAATTGCATAAAAATCACAACCAAGCTCCTGCATATCTAATTTTAAATGTGGAGCACCTTGGCAACCATCTACGAGAACTGGAATTTTTTTCTCACTGGCTAAATCTACAATTTTTTTTATTGGCATTATTACTCCCGTAACATTTGATAAGTGTGTAATTGCAATAATTTTTGTTTTATTGTTTATTAGTTTTTTTATCTCATCAATATCTACTTCACCTCTATCATTACATTTAGCAAATTTAATTATAG
Source organism: uncultured Pelagibacteraceae bacterium (assembly GCA_902567685.1). Taxonomy (GTDB): domain Bacteria; phylum Pseudomonadota; class Alphaproteobacteria; order Pelagibacterales; family Pelagibacteraceae; genus Pelagilacustribacter. Next base: position 60,430 of record CACFNH010000005.1, read on the forward strand.
CTCCTTTTTTTTGTCTTAGAAAATGCCAAGGAACATAATTAGCATGATGTTCTAATTCTGTTATTAAAATTTCATCTCCTCTATTAATAAATTTATCTCCATAAGTTGAGGCAACTAAATTAATTGCTTCTGTAGCATTTTTTGTAAATATTATTTCTTCTCTCGATTTTGCATTAATATACTTTTTCATTAAGTCTCTAGATTCTTCAAACCTATTAGTTGCTGTTACAGCTAATGTGTGAACACTCCTTCCAATGTTTGAGAATTCTTTTGAATAAAATTTAGAAATTCTATCAATAACATTTTTCGGCTTTTGAGATGAGTTTGCGTTATCGAGGTAAATCAATGGTTTTCCATTAAACTTATTTTTAAATATAGGAAATTGTGATTTAATAGATTTAATATCCATGAATTTGCCCTTCTAACTTGTTTTTAACAAAATCTTTCACTGAATTACTTTTAATCATTTCAATTACTTCATTTAAAAAACCATTAACTAATAATTTAATGGACTCTTTTCTATTCAATCCTCTGGTCATTAAATAATAAATTGAGTCTTCATCTATACTTCCAGAAGTTGATCCGTGAGAACACTTAACATCATCAGCGTAGATTTCTAATTCTGGTTTTGAATCAAATTCAGAGCTGTCACTTAACAACATTGCTTTACTCAATTGATAAGCATCAGTTTTTTGCGCAACATCTTTAACAAAAATTTTACCTTGATAAACACCTTTTCCTTCAGAGTTTAAAACATTTTTAACTCTTTGATAACTTTTACAATTAGGAGCCAAATGATTCATTCTTGTTTTAATTTCTTGATGATCATTTTTGTCTAGAAAAGAAGCAGCTTGCAAATTACATTCGCTGCCTTCACCTTTTAAATTAAATTCTAAGTCTAATTTATTAAACTTTAAACCTGAGGGGAAAATAAATGAAGAGTATTTAGAATTTGATTGTAGTATATTTTTAGA
>CACFNH010000006.1 GCA_902567685.1 uncultured Pelagibacteraceae bacterium
TAGAATATTCTTTTTGTCCTGTTAATCTTTCGGGGTCAAGCTCTATAAAACTTATAGATTTATATTTTTCTTCAAACAAGTTTTTATTTTCATTGTAAGTTTTATTTATTTCTTTTTCGTCAATTTTTTTTGACTCATAGTAGTCTTTAAGATCTACATATTTTATATCTTTGATTTGATTTTCTTTATTAAAAGCATTTTGTATTAAAAAATCAGGAACATAAACTCCTTCAGACAAAAAAGATAACAATTGCCTTTTCTTTTCTTGCTCAGCTAAATTGTTTTCAAATTGTGGTGCATTTAAACCACTTTCTAGTAAAAACTTTTCGTATTCTGTTCTAGAAAAATTTTCATCCTTAAAAAAAGTTTTATCATTAATTATAATATCTTTAAGGGAAGTATCGCTAAGGGTAATCCCCAGGTCTTGTATCTCAAGGTTAACAATTTTTTTTCCTATATATTCAGATAAAATTCTTTCTAACAGATCTGTTTTGTTTAACTCTTTTCTTTCTTTTTCATTAAGATTTAATCTATTTAGATAGTTAAAAAACTCTTGTGTGCTTATTTTTTCAGAGTCTATTGTAGCTATAATATTCTGATTGCCTCCTCTGAAAATATCTCCCATGCCCCAAAAAATAAATGGTAATATTATTATACCCACTAGTATCTTGACTGATAAAGATTTAGAAAATTTTCCTATTGATGAAAGCATTTTTATATTCTATTAAAGTCTTTTGTAATAATTAATACACCTATAGATCAAATTCATTATTATGGCAAATAACATGAGATATTTTATTGGAAACTGGAAAATGTTTGGAGTTCCTAAATCAATAAATATAGTGAATAAAATTAATACTTTTATAAAGTCCGATAAAAAATATAACAGAAAATATAGGGTTATAATAACCCCTCCATATACACTACTAGAATCTTTCTCTAAGATTTTTAAAAAAAAGTTAATTAGTATTGGGAGTCAAAACTGTTATCATAAAGACAATTTTAGCTCAAACACCGGAGCAGTAAGTCCCTACATGATCAAAAAAATTAAAGCAAAATATGTTATTGTAGGTCATTCAGACAACAGAGCTGAAGGTGACACTGAGGATATGCTTAAGAAAAAAGTTACATTTGCTCTGAAAAATAAATTAAAAGTGATTTTTTGTATTGGTGAGAACAAAAAAGAGAGATCAAACAAATTAACTTTTAAAACTTTAAAAAAGCAACTTTCAAAAGTTTTAGAAAAAAAACTAAATAAAGATAATATTATAGTAGCTTACGAACCTATTTGGTCTATCGGTACTGGAAAAATTCCTAAATCTTCAGATTTATCAAAAACAATAAAATTTATTAAAAAAGTTTTAAGCAATATTTTTAAGACAAAAAAATCTATAAAAGTTCTTTATGGCGGTTCAGTGGACAGTTCTAATATAGGTCAATTTAGATCATTACAGGAAATTGATGGTTTTTTAATTGGGGGAGCCTCAAAATCATCTAAAAATTTTATTGATATAATAAAGAATTACTATAGATAGAAGCTATGGAAAATTTTTTAATAGCCTTCAATGTCATTTTAGCAGTTTTACTAGTTATTGTGATTCTTTTACAAAGATCAGAAGGTGGGGCTCTCGGCCTTGGTGTTTCACAGGATAGTTTCACATCTACGCGTTCAGTAGGTACTTTTTTAACCAAATTTACAGCTATTGTTGCAACTTTTTTTATAGCAACAAGCATTGCACTAGTTGTAATTTCTAGAGATGAAATTCGTGAAGTCCAATCTGTTCTCGAAAAAGAAGAAAAAAAAGATTCCAACGTTCCACAAATACCAGAATCCTCTAAATAAGCTTTGTTTTTTTTTAAATAATCAAGTATAAGATACTTCCATGGCGCGATATATATTCGTAACTGGCGGCGTGGTTTCATCACTAGGCAAAGGACTTTCTTCCGCATCTTTAGCATCGTTACTTCAGTTAAGAGGTTTTAAAGTAAGAGTTAGGAAATTAGATCCTTATTTAAATGTTGATCCCGGAACAATGAATCCTTTTCAACATGGAGAAGTTTTTGTTACAGACGATGGAGCCGAAACAGATTTGGATATAGGCCACTACGAAAGATTTACTGGAATTTCAGCTACTCAATCTGATAATATTACTACCGGGGGAATTTACAGCGATATAATTAAAAAAGAAAGAAAAGGAGACTACCTTGGAGGAACAGTTCAAGTTGTTCCACATGTTACTGATCGTATAAAAAAATTTATATCTCACAATGTAAAGAATGAAGATTTTATAATTTGTGAAATTGGAGGAACAGTTGGGGATATAGAGAGTTTGCCTTTTTTAGAAGCAATAAGACAATTTTCTAATGATAAAGGTAAAAAGAATAGTCTTTTCATTCATTTAACACTAGTTCCTTACCTAAAAGCATCTGGAGAATTAAAGACTAAACCTACACAGCATTCTGTAAAAGAACTTAGAAGCCTAGGTATCCAACCAGATATAATTATTTGTAGATCAGAAAAAAAAATTCCAATAGGTGAAAGAAAAAAAATATCTTTATTTTGCAATGTTCCTATAGACAATGTTATCGAAACAGTTGATGTAAGAACAATATATGAAGCTCCTATTAGCTTTCATAAAGAAAAACTTGATGAAAGAGTACTATCTTATTTTGGTTTTAAAAATAAAAAATTGCCTAATCTTACAAAATGGAAAAATATAACTTCAAAAGTTTTAAGCTCAAGAAAAGATGTCAATATAGGAATTATAGGAAAATACGTTAATCTTAAAGATGCTTATAAGTCGTTAGATGAGGCATTAACTCATGGAGGTATATCCAATAATCTCAAGGTCAATCTTAAAAGGGTAGACTCAGAGAACCTAAGAGTTGATGATGTGAAATCTTTGCTGAAAAATGTTTCAGGGGTTCTTATTCCTGGAGGTTTTGGGAAAAGAGGCAGCGAAGGTAAAATTGCTGCCATAAAATATGCTAGATTGAACAATATACCTTTTTTTGGAATTTGTTTTGGTATGCAAATGGCAGTTATTGAGGCAGCTAGGAATCTACTAAATATTAAGGATGCTTCAACCAGTGAATTTGGAAACAATTGTACCCCTGTTGTTGGTCTATTAGAAGAGTGGCAGAAGGGAAAGAAAACAATTAAGGGAACAAATAAAGATTTAGGAGGAACCATGAGATTAGGCTTATATGATGCTATATTAAGAAATAACTCTTTAATATCTAAAATATATTCAGCAAAAAAAATTAAGGAAAGGCATAGACATAGATACGAAGTAAACGTGAAATATAAAAATGAATTTGAGAAAAAAGGATTGATTTTTTCTGCCATGTCCCCAGACGGGACACTGCCTGAAATAATAGAATTAAAAAATCATCCTTGGTTTATTGGTGTTCAGTTTCATCCAGAATTTAAATCAAGGCCTTTTACGCCCCATCCTTTATTTTCATCTTTTATTAAAGCAGCTGGAAAAAGAAAGGGAATGAATTAATGGAAAGCAAAATTGTAAAGTGCGGAAAATTAAATATTTCTAATACAAGCGTTTTCACTTTAATAGCTGGGCCTTGTCAATTAGAAAATGAAAAACACGCCATTGAAATGGCGACAAAACTAAAGCAAATAACTCAAAAACTTAATTTAGGTTTGATTTATAAAACCTCTTATGACAAAGCCAATAGGACTAGCTTACAAGGAAAAAGAGGAGCTGGTCTTGAAAAATCTCTTCCTGTTTTTGACAAGATTAGAAAAGAATTAGAAATACCTGTTTTAACTGACGTTCATACAGCTGAACAATGTGAAATTGTATCTAAACATGTTGATGTTTTACAAATACCAGCTTTTTTGTGCAGACAAACTGATTTGTTGGTTGCTGCAGCTAAAACTGGAAAAGTTGTTAATGTTAAGAAAGGTCAATTTTTGGCACCATGGGATATGAAGAATGTTATAAAAAAAATTGAAGATTCTGGAAATAAAAATATTTTAGTTACAGAAAGAGGAGCAAGCTTTGGTTATAACACTCTTGTTTCAGATATGAGGTCATTACCTATAATGGCAAAAATTGGTTATCCTGTTGTTTTTGATGCAACTCATTCTGTTCAACAACCAGGTGGAATGGGAGACAAAAGTGGAGGTCAAAGAGAATTTGTAGAATATCTTGCACGTGCAGCTATTGCTGTTGGTGTAGGTGCTATTTTTATGGAAACGCATCAAGATCCAGATAATGCTCCTTCTGATGGACCAAATATGGTTCCATTATCTAAAATGGAAAGTTTATTAAAACAGTTAGTCGAAATAGACAAATTAATCAAGAATGGCAAAAATTAAGAATATCAAAGGTCGACAGGTTTTTGATAGCAGAGGAAATCCAACTGTAGAAGCAGAAGTTTTTACAGAAGGGGAGCATAGTGTTTCAGCAATAGTTCCTTCAGGAGCATCTACAGGAACCCATGAAGCGTTTGAATTGAGAGATATAGATAATAAAAAATATTTAGGGAAGAGCGTTTTTAAAGCTGTTGAAAATATAAATGGTCCAATCTCAAAAGCTTTAAAAAATATTGATATCAACAATCAAAAAGAAATAGACAAAACTTTAATAGACTTAGACGGAACTGAACAAAAGAAAAAACTTGGCGCTAATGCAATTCTAGCTGTATCCATAGCCTCTTGCAAACTAGCAGCAATTAAAAAAAACATATCTTTATTCAGACATTTAGGAAATCCTAAAAATTTTCAATTACCAATTCCACTTTTAAATATTATAAACGGTGGTGTTCACGCCAATAACAATTTAGATATCCAAGAATTTATGATTCGTCCTGAAAAAACAGGTTCATTTTCTGAAGCGATGAGAAGAAGTTTTTTAGTAATTCAAAATTTGAAAAAAATAATTGGCAATACTAATGTTGGCGATGAAGGTGGATTTGCACCTAATTTGGAAAGTGATGAAGAAGCTATTCAATTAATAATAAATTCTATTGAGAAATCTGGATTTAAACCTGGTGAAGACGTTTCAATCTGCTTAGATGTGGCGGCCAACGAGTTGGATAAAGAAAAAACAATAGATTATTATTCAGAACTAATAAAAAAACATCCAATTAAATCTATCGAAGATCCTTTTGGGGAAGATAATTGGGAAAGTTGGAAAAAACTTACAAATAATACCAATGTTCAAATTGTAGGGGATGATTTATTTGCCACCAATATAAATAGACTAAAAAAAGGTATAAAAGAAAAATCTGCTAACGCAATATTAGTTAAATTAAATCAAATTGGTACAGTGAGCGAAACTCTAGATGTTATTAATTTAGCGCACTCCAATGGTTTTGAAACAGTGATTTCACACAGATCTGGTGACTCAGAGGACACCTTTATAGCTGATTTGGCTGTTGGAACTGGTTCATCACAGATAAAAACTGGATCTTTAACTAGATCTGAAAGAGTAGCAAAATATAATAGATTACTTCGAATAGAAGAAGAGCTTGGAAGTTCTGCTAAAATGGCTAAAATCCGTATATGAGCCTTATTCAAATTTTTAAAAATAAAAAGATATTTTTATTAAATATTTTTTTAACTCTTTATGTCAGCATAAATTTAATTGGTGGCGAAAGAGGTTTGATTTCTTTTTTTGAGAAAAAAAATATAGAAGAGTCTTTAATTCAAAAAGAAATAGAGCTGGCGCATAAATTAAACGAGATAGAAAAAAAAAACAGATTGCTTTCAGAAAATATTAATCTTGATTATTTAGATACTTTATATAGAGAAAAACTAAGATTTGGAAAAAAGGATGAAATTTTGATAAGACTAAAATAATCATGAAACCTAGACATCCAGAAAAAATAAAAAATATTCCAAGTCCAATTAAAAAAAAACCTTATTGGATAAGATCAAAGATTGTTAACTCACAAATATTTTTTCAAACTAAGCAAATAGTAAACAAAAATAATCTTGTTACGGTTTGCCAAGAAGCAAATTGCCCAAATATTACAGAATGTTGGAGTAAAAAACATGCAACTTTTATGATCATGGGAGACACATGTACAAGAGCATGTGCTTTTTGTGATGTTAAAACTGGAAAGCCAGGAGCTTTAGACCCTCTTGAACCTTTTAAGGTTTCCAAAGCTGTAAATGAACTAAATTTAAACCATGTTGTTATTACATCGGTTGATCGAGATGATCTTGATGATGGTGGAGCAAGTCATTTTAAGGAAGTTGTATCCGAAGTTAAAAAAAATAATCCTAAAACTACAGTTGAAGTTTTAACTCCAGATTTTTTGAGAAAAGGCAAATCTTATGAAAAAGTTTTAGAAGCTGATCTTGATGTTTTTAACCATAATATTGAAACAGTGCCAAGTCTTTATTTAAAAGTAAGACCCGGCTCCAGGTATTTTGCTTCAGTAGATCTTTTAAGGTCAGTTAAAGAAAAAAAGCCTAATTTATTTACCAAATCTGGAATTATGGTTGGCTTAGGAGAAAAAAAGGATGAAATAGTTCAAGTGATGGATGATTTAAGAAGTGCTAATGTAGATTTTTTAACAATTGGTCAATATTTACAACCTTCACCAAAACATTTTCCACTAGATAGATATGTTCATCCTGATGAATTTAACGAGCTAAAAGATATAGCTGTTACCAAAGGATTTTTATTAGTTTCTTCTTCTCCTTTAACAAGATCATCTTACCATGCTGACGAAGATTTTAAAAAGTTAAAAGAAGCAAGAAGCAATGAACTTGAATGTCTTCTGCCTCAATAAAAAAGATTATTCCCTGTAAGAAAAAAGACTTAATAAATATGGTTTTGGATATAGAAAAATATCCAGAATTTGTTCCTTGGTGTATCGCAGGAAAAATTCATGAAAAAAATGAAAGTGAAGACTTAATTGAAATCAAGGGTGATCTTAAAGTAGGAAAAAAATTTTTAAATGCGACCTACACTAGCTTAGTTTTATATTACAAAGAGAAAGATAAAATACTCGTTACTAATATTGATGGACCTTTAAAGCATCTTCAAAATGAGTGGAGATTCAAAGAAATAAATGATCAGACACAATTAGAGTTTGATATTGATTTTGAGTTAAAAAATAATCTTCTTAATTCTATAATGAAAAAATCTTTTAATTTGGGTTTGAACAAAATAGCTGATGCTTTTGAAAAAAGAGCAATTAAGCTATTTAAGAACGTTTAGAATTAATTCTAAAGATTTTTTAACCGTTGCTCTTTGAATGTAAGAACGACCTTTATTTTTAAACAAATACCTATTAACCTTAACATTATTGGCTTTTTTTAAACCTATATAAACTAATCCAACCGGCTTTTGCTTAGTGCCACCACTGGGCCCAGCAATTCCAGTAATTGAAACAGCAATATTACTTTTACTAATTTTTTTTAAATTATTAACCATGGATAAACAACACTGAATACTTACGGCACCATGTTTTTTGATAATTTGTTTAGGCACTTTCAAATTACTGTGTTTTGATTGATTAGAGTAGGTAACTAATCCAAAGGTAAATACTTTAGATGAACCACTTACAGAAGTAATAGAACTTGAAAGTAAGCCACCAGTGCAAGATTCAGCTAAAGAAATTTTAAGTCTTTTTTTTCTTAATAATCTGACAATTTTTTGAGAAAGTTTTTTCACTTTAAAATAAACATTTTTTTATGTACTTATAACCATATATAGAACAAGCACTGCAACCACATATAAACCAGCACAGACATCATCCATAATAACACCAAAGCTGTTTTTAAAATTTTTTTCATAATAACTTACAGGATAAGGCTTAACGATATCAAAAATTCTAAATAATATGAACATTATAAAATAAAATTTAAATATTTGATCAGACTCTTTTGGTGCATTGTGTGCAATTTCATAAAGACTTATAGGAATTGATTGACCAATAAATTCATCAATGACTATTTCTTTAGGATCTTTGTTAGTTGAGTCTTTTATATAAATATTTATCGCATAAAGTGAAATAAAAAAAACTAGAATTAAAAAAAATAAATAAAGATTTGGTGAAATTTTTAAAAAATGAAATAAAAAAAATAAGAAAAATAATGTAACTAAAGACGCAATACTTCCAGGTATTTTTTTAATTTTTCCAATTCCAAATAAAGTAACAAATAAAAAATTTATTTTATTAATCATATTTAATTATTGATGTTATTACTTCACAAGCTATGGCTTTTTCATTTCCAATTACACCTAACTTCTCAGTCGTCTTTCCTTTTATGTTTATTTGATCTTTTGAAATTTCACACAATTTTGAAATATTTTCTATCATTTTATTTTTATATTTTTGAATCTTGGGTGTTTGAGCAATAATGTTTATATCAATATTATTAACAAAATAACCTTTTAATTTTATCTCTTCTATAATTTCTTTTAACAAAATAGTTGATCTAATATTTTTAAACTTTTTACTTTTATCTGAAAATTTTTTTCCTATATCTCCCATTTGACAAGCACCTAAAATTGCGTCTGTTATTGAATGTAGAACAGGATCTCCATCGGAGTGACCTAAAGTTCCAAGTTTAGACTTTATTCTTAAACCTCCTAAATAAAGTTTTCTTTTTGGAACAATCCGATGAACATCGAAACCTATACCAACTTTCATTTTAGATTTATAAATATTTTTTAGATTATCAAAATCAGATTTATCAGTAATTTTAAAATTATTTTTTTCTCCTTCTAAAAGCTTAACTCTATTTAAATTTTTAAGTAATGAAAAATCATCATCTAGGTATCTATGTTTATAAAATTTATGAAGATTATAGATTTCTTTCAAATTAAAACATTGAGGAGTTTGAGTTATAAATAAATTATTACGATTTTTGCCTATTATATATTTTTTTTGTTTTTGTTTGACAGCATCGTTTATTTTTAGTGTTGGTATCACACTTTTATAATTTTTCATATTTTTGATAATAGATTTTAGAAGTTTCGAGGAAAAATTTGGTCTAGCTGAATCGTGTATTAAAACTTTAGAAATTCCTTTTTGTTTAATTAAATATTTCAAGGCATTAAAAGTTGATTCTTGTCTTGTTTTTCCACCTTTAATAAATTTCACATTTTTTAGATTAATTTTCGATAAAGTCTTTTGATGCTTTCCGTTATAGACAATAACAGTTTTTTTTATTTCATTAAAAAGTGAGCTTTTGTTCAATGAAATTTCTAGCAAAGTTTTTCCTCCTATTTTGTGGTAAGGTTTAGCAAGATTCGAGTTAAATCTGTTGCTATTTCCTCCTGCTAATAAAATCAAACAAAAACTCATTGTATTAAGTTATATTATATTTATATAAATTATTAATGATTATTTAAGATGTTTAAAATTATAAAAGACTTACACTGGATCATCGCATCCTCATTTCTCTGCATTTTTCTTGGGATTTTAACTTTTCTTACTTTTATTAATGAAGGTTTTATTCCTTTAACAGATAAAAATTTACAATTTCTTCTTATAATAGACATTATACTGCTAATAGTTTTCTTTTCTTTAATTTTTAAAAATGTAATTAGACTTTACTCTGCTGGCAAGAGAAACAAGACTGGATCACAAACTAATTTAAAATATATATCTCTTTTTTCTTTATTCACCTTTTTACCATCTTTACTAATTGCAATTTTTTCTCTTTTTTTATTTAACTTTGGGGTTCAGAAATTTTTTGATGATCAAATTACAAAAGCTGTAAATAATTCATATGATGTTGCAAAAAATTATTTAGAAGAAAGTAAAAAAACTGTTGAGTCAGACATTCTCTTAATGAGCGTAGGAATTAATAGAGCTTCCAATCTTTTTTATTCTAACAAAAATAGATTTAGAAACATAATTAGATCAGAAAGACTTTTGAGAAGAATAGACGATGTTTATTTAATTGATAGCTCTGGAAACATAATGTTTTCTGAAACAAAAGAGATTGACGCAGTATTTGCCCCACCAACAGAAGAAGAATTTGATAAAGCTTTAGAAGGTTTGCCTGTAATAATGTCAAATATTGTTGACAAAAAAACATCAGTAATGATTAAGCTGAGTAGTTTAATTGACACTTACCTTTATATTTCAAGAGATATTGAACCAGAAATTTTAAATTATTTAGATGAAACTGAAGAAGCGGTAACTTTTTATTACTCAGTTGAAAATAGCCAAACAGGAATAAAAGTAACTTTTGCGATAATTTATATAATTTTAGTAACATTGTTATTATTTCTTTCAACAGTAATAGCAATCTCTTTTGCTACTAGATTAACCAAACCAATAATAAATTTAATAGGTGCTTCAGAAAATATAAGCAAAGGTATTTTAGATGCCAAGGTACCAGATATAGAGTCAGATGAAGAATTTAAGATGTTGAATAAAAATTTTAACAATATGATTGAAAGATTAAAAAAACAACAAGAAAAGCTATTAACAGCAGAAAGATATTCTGCTTGGGAAAGTGTTGCTAGAAAGCTTGCTCATGAAATTAAAAATCCACTAACACCTATACAATTATCTTTAGATAGACTTCGAGAAAAATATTCTCGTAAAATTTTAGAAGGTGAAAAAGATTTTAATAATTATTTAGAAACTATAAATAGACAAATTAAAGATATAGAAAAACTTGCTAATGAATTTTCTAATTTTGCTAGAATGCCAAGACCAATAATGAAAGAAGTTAATATATACTCCGTTACCAAAAGAGCTGTTGATTTTATAAAAATGTCTACCAATAATGTTATTGAATTAATTTCTGAAAAAGAAAAACTTTTAATTTTTGGAGATGAAGATCAGTTGTATAGGGTTTTTATTAATTTAATAAAGAACTCAGAGGAATCTTTTTTAGAAAAAAGACAAAAAAAACACGATTTTAAAGGAAAAATTCATATAGAAATTAGAAAGAATAATGACTATATAGATATCAAATTGACCGATAATGGCACTGGTATTTCAGATACAAAAAAGGTGATGACACCATACTTTACAACCAAAAAAAAAGGTACTGGTCTCGGATTACCTATAGTTAGTAAAATAATTAATGAACATTCAGGAGAACTTGTTATTTCTAATAATCAAAATGAGGGTGTCACTATTTTGATCTCTCTACCTATGAAAATATGAAAAGTGAAATTTTAGTAATAGATGATAATGCAGATATACGTTTTTTGATTTGCAACATTTTAAAAGAAAAAGATTATGTTGTAAGATCTGCAGCAAATTACGACCAAGCCCTTTTTGAAATTAATAAAAAAATTCCAGATTTAGCTGTAATAGACATTAAACTCGACAAAGGCGATAGAGATGGAATTGATCTTTTAAAACATATTATGAAAATTAATAAAACTGTACCTGTTATTATGATTTCAGGACATGCAAATGTACAGCTTGCAGTTGAAGCTATTAGAATTGGCGCTTATGAGTTTGTAGAAAAGCCGTTTTCTACAGAAAAAATATTAAATTATGTGACCAGAGCTCTTGAAATTTTTGATCTTAAAAAGCAAAAAGAAAGTTTAGAAAAAAAACTTTTTCACTCTTTTGATCTGGTGGGCAAAGGGCCAGAAATAACAAAAGTCAAAAAAACTATAGAAAAACTTTCTTCGGTAGAGAGTAGGGTTTTAATCACTGGCCAAACTGGTACCGGAAAAGAATTGGTAGCCAGAAAAATTCATAAAAACTCACTCAGATCTAAAAATCCTTTTATTGTTTTAAATGCTGCTTTACTTCAGGAAAAGAAGTATGAGAAAGAATTATTTGGAGAGGAGTACGAAGACGGAAATATTTCTTATGGTGTTCTTGAAAGAGCAAATAAAGGAACTTTATTGATTGATGAAGTTTCAGAAATACCATTAGAAATACAAGCAAATATTTTACGTGTTCTTATAGATCAAAAATTTAAAAGGATTAATGGAACTAAATATATTAATACAAATATAAGAATTATTTCATCTTCATCAAAAAATTTAAAAGATTTAATAAGTAAAGGAAACTTTAGGGAAGATTTATATCATAGGCTAAATGTTGTTCCGATAGAACTCCCTCCTTTAACTTCAAGAACAGAAGATATTCCTTTATTAATTAATTATTTCAAAGAAAAATTAGCAGATTTAAATGGTGTTCCTGAAGCCTTGATAGATACCAGTAATGACAATTTATACACTTATGATTGGCCTGGAAATATTAGAGAACTTCGAAATTTAGTCGAGAGAGTTACTATTCTTTCAGTGAATGAGAATAAAGAAAATATTAATAAAATTTTAAATGATATTTTAAGCAAAAGTTCTTTAAATAAAAACAATACAGATTTAATTAATGATACGATGTCCTATCCTTTAAAAGAAGCTAGAGAGGAGTTCGAAAAAAGATATTTAGTAAATCAATTAAAAAAAAATCAGGGAAATATTTCAAAAACGGCAGACCACATAGGCATGGAGAGATCTGCTCTACATAGAAAACTTAAATCTTTAGGTATAAAAGGTATAAATTAATCATGAATATAATCATATGTGGAGCTGGTAAAGTAGGCTTCTCAATAAGCAAACAACTTTCAGCTCAAGGACATGCAGTTACAGTTATAGATCAATCCAAAGATGATATAAAAAAAATAAACGAAACTCAGGATGTTAAAGGCATTGTAGGCAGAGCTACTTTGCCATCGGTACTTGAGAACGCTGGTGCAGAAAAAACTGACATGATTATTGCTGTAACTAGAAATGATGAAACAAACATGATTATTTGCCAATTGGCAAGTTCACTTTTCAACATATCAAAAAAAATTGCCAGAATAAGATCGAAAGAATTTTTAGAGGGAAAATGGAGCAAATTATATAATAAATCTAATATTCCAATTGATGTAATTATTTCTCCTGAGATTGAAGTTGCTAAATCTCTTTTTAGAAGGTTAGAAGCACCTGGAGCTTTAGACAGTGTACCGTTTGCTAATGGAAAAGTTAAAATGCTTGAGATCTCAGTTGAAAAAAACTGCCCTGTCATTAATACTGCTTTAAAAAATTTAACTGAAAAATTTCCAAATTTTAAAGCTAAAATACTTGGAGCAGTAAGAAAAGAAAAATTCATCTTTTTAAAGAAAAATGACAAAATGACAGAAGGAGACAAAGTTTACCTAGTTGTTAGCAGTGATCAATTGAATGAAATTTTAAAAGCATTTGGTCATGATGAAAAAACTGCAGAAAAAATTCTTATTATTGGTGGTGGAAATATTGGATTAAATTTGGCCAAATTAGTAGAAAGTAATTTTAAAGGAGCAAGAGTTAAAATAATTGAAAAAAATAAATCACGAGCAGAAGAGATTGCAAATGAATTAGAGTCCTCAATTGTTATTAATGGAGACGGTTTAGACGAAGAAATATTAAAAGAGGCTAAAATTGAGGAATCCGAAACTGTATTAGCTTTAACAAACGATGACGAAAATAACATTATGGCTTGCGTACTTGCAGAAAAAACTGCTCCTAATAAAAGAACAATAGCTATAGTTAACAAGTCTAATTACAGTTTGTTGCAAAGTTCCTTGAACATTGATGATCTAGTAGATCCAAGAATGACAACTGTATCTAGAATTATGGAACATGTTCACAAAGGAACGATAGGAACCGTCTATTCTTTGCTTGATGGAGAATATGAATTTATTGAAGCAGAGATACAAGAGAAGTCAGAGTTATTAAACAAAAAAATAAAAGATTCTGATTTACCTGAACATATTAGAATTGGAGCCATAGTTAGAAAAAAGGAAGTTATCATCCCTAGATCAAGCTCTGTTTTTGAAAAAGGGGATCTTGTAGTTTTTTTAGCAAAAAGAGAAAATTTAAAAGAAGTCGAAAGTATTTTTGCAGTTAGTTCTATATAATTAAAAAATGAATTTTAGAGGTATTTCATACTATCTTGGACTCTTTTGCTTTCCTATAACTTTTTTATCTTTTTTAAATATTTTATACTCTTCATACTTTGATTATTTTTTAAACTTTAATTCTTATGTAATTACGCTCATAGTATCATTTTTGCTTGGTTTATCTTTTTACTTTATTGGAAAAAAAATAGATAAAAAAATAAATTTTTATGAACAAATTTTTTTAGTAATATTAATCTACGTTGTTGTATCTATACTAATCTCAATTCCCTATTACTTAAGCAATTATCAAATTACTTTTATAAATTCTATTTTTGAGTCATTTTCTGGAATTACAGGCACTGGATTTTCAATATTTGATAATGTCAAATATTTAGATCCTACATTATTACTTTGGAGATCATCCTCTCAATGGATTGGTGGACTTTACTTTCTAATATTTTTATTTTTATTTTTTTCCAACAATCAATTTAATTATAAATTAACAAAATTAGTTTATAGCGATGAGAAAAATTTAAATATAGAAGCAAGTCTTAAAAAAATCTCATTAAAGATATTTTTTTTATACTCATTATTAACTTTCTTTGTTTTTGTATTATTTTCAATTTCAGGGGTGAGACTTTTCAATGGTCTTAATCTTACAATGACCTTGATTTCATCAGGAGGTTTTTTGCCTACAAATTCTTTGGATCATATTATAAAAAATAACACACAGGAAATAATTCTAATTCTATCTTTTTTGCTTTCAATGCTTAATATATTTTTTATTTATAATCTTTTTATAATAAAAAATGTTTTGAAAGAGCATTATGAAGATTTTTTTATAATCTTATTAGCTGTTTTCTTTTCTATTCTGCTTTTATTATCAGTTGATACACTTGATATTTTTCAATCATTTGCAAATACTTTAAGCAGTATTTCAAATTCTGGAATAAGCATTGGTGAAATTGGTAATAATTTTTCTTTATATCTTTTATTTCTTACAATAATAGGAGGATCTATAATATCTACTACTTCAGGCATTAAACCTTTGAGAATATTTATTCTTCTTAAATCTTCCTTTACAGAGATAATTAAGCTTGTAAGACCAAACAATGTTTTTAATCAATACATATTGTATTCAGATAAAAAGATGGATAATGAAAATATAAAATTATCTTTTTTAATTTTTATATCTTTTTTTATAAGCTTATTTATTTTATCTGGCATTTTGCTTTTTGATAATGTGAGCTTTGAAAGTTCATTTAAACTATCTCTTCTTACCTTAACAAACACATCAACATCTGATCTTTATGGTTTGGATGAATTTAAATTTTCTAATTTGCTAACAAGTTCTAAAATTTTTCTCATTATATTTATGACAATTGCAAAAATTGAGCTAATATCACTATTTTTAATAATTAAACAAATGTTTTTTAAAAATTAAATTATGTCGAAGATAGTTATAATTGGTGCTGGTGCAATGGGTTCTGCTTTTTCTTTCCCTTGTTTAGATAATAATCATGACACAAGTATCATAGGAACGCATTTAGAAGATAAATTTATTGATGAACTTAAAAAAAATAATAACTTACATCCCGCTATAAAAATAAATATTCCTCAAGGTATAAATATTTTAAAATTTGAAAAATTTGAATCTATTTTTAAATCAAAAGTTGATCTTATTATCCTTGCTATTAGTTCCAAGGGTATAGAATGGGTAGCTGAACAAATTTATAAAATTTACAAAAACACAGACATGCCATATTTGTTGATGCTTACTAAGGGATTAAGTATTCATAAAAATAATTATGAGCTTCTAGTAGATAAGTTAGAACGCTTACTTCACTCAAAAGGAATTAGGAAAACAAATATATCTGCATTAGGAGGACCTTGTTTAGCTTCTGGACTGGCCAACAAAATTCATAGCAGCGTTGTAATAGCTAACAAAGATATAAAAACTGCTAAAAAAATTTCTAATTTATTAAAAACTAATTATTATCATACGTCTCATAGCGATGATCTAATAGGAGTTGAAGTTTGCGCTGCAATTAAGAATATATTTTCGATGGCAGTTGGGGCATCGAAAGGACTTTGTAGTGATAACGCTACAAACGAAATTAAGGAGAAAAACTATTTAAACACAGCCTCGGCGTTAATTAAACAATCTATTTATGAAATGGAAATTTTTACTGAACATTTAAAAGGAAAAAAAGAAACTGTATCTGGATTAGCTGGACTAGGAGATCTTTATGTTAGTTCTGGTGGAGGCAGAAATAGTAAAATGGGATCTTACCTTGGAGAGGGAATGACTTTTTCTCAGGCTAAAAAAACAAAGATGGAAAAGATTACCGTGGAAGGTGCAGACCTAATTTTTGAAATAGGCAAGCAAGTTAAGCAGGATTTTAATGAAAAAAAACTCCCTTTAATGATAGCTATGATTGATGCTATTCTAGAGGATAAAAAACTAGAAATTAAATGGGAGAATTTTAGTTAATGAAAAAAATTTTAGGAGTCATATTTTTTTCATTTTTTCTTTACGGATGTCCTTCGACAGAAGTATTAAATACCACTGGAGTTTGGAATTACCCTTGGCCTCAAGGATTAACAAAAAATCAATTTATTGAAAAATATTTTGCTGGAAAATCCCTTGACTCTGTTGAGGGGGTTTATATTGGATCAAACAATAAATATGAGATTGCTGTAATAAAAAATACTTTCAACATACTTTCAGCTTATAATTATCTTGGAATTCTTACTGATGAGAATGCAAGTTTTTGGAGAGTTGGAGAAGTAAAAATTAGACTTAAAAAGACCGCAACACCAACTTTGTTGACTGGCGATTTTTTTATGGGTGATAAACGAAGACTTGGAAGAACTTTTATATTCAAAGATGGTTATTTTGAAGTTAGTTTACCTACAGGATATTATGGAGCATCTCAAAAATGGATGTTCATAAAAACTTATCCCGAATATTCACAAAAAACTTCTAAGAAAAAATCGACAAAGAAAAAAAACAAACCATCATCAGGATCTGCTTTTTTTGTTGATAATAGAGGACACATAATTACCAACCATCATGTTGTAAAAGGATGTAACAACAAATCAAAAATTATGTACAAAAATAAAGAAGTTGAAGCAAAACTGATTGCAAAAGATGACTATCTTGATTTGGCATTATTAAAGGCAGATATCAATAATGATGATTATATCTTACTCTCAAACAAATCTCCAAAAAAATTAGAGAGAGTTATAGCTGCAGGATATCAGTTTGGAAAGTTTTTAAGTGATGATATCAAATTTACATCAGGTATTATTAGTTCTCTTAAAGGTGTTAAAGACGATAGCACAAGAATACAGATTGATGCTGCTCTTAATCCTGGAAGTAGCGGAGGCCCAATAGTTTATGAAGACACAGGAAAGTTAGCAGGTGTTTCCGTTTCAGGTTTAAGAAAAGATTTATCTGAAGGTATTAATTTTGGAATAAAAGCATCTTCAGTTAAAGGTTTCTTAGAATCAAATCAAATTGATATTTCAACTCTTCCAGAAAGATATTCCAAAAAAGATCTATCCAATTTATTAGAGAAAACAGTTTTATATACTTTTTGTAAATAATGAAAAAAGATTTTATTATTGCAATTGATCAAGGGACAACTTCAAGCAGAGCAATTTTATTTAATTTAAAAGGTAAGCCCGTTTACTCATCTCAAAAAGAATTTACTCAATATTTTCCTAAGAGTGGTTGGGTTGAACATAA
This sequence comes from uncultured Pelagibacteraceae bacterium, assembly GCA_902567685.1. Taxonomy (GTDB): domain Bacteria; phylum Pseudomonadota; class Alphaproteobacteria; order Pelagibacterales; family Pelagibacteraceae; genus Pelagilacustribacter. The sequence goes on from CACFNH010000006.1 coordinate 17,595, forward strand.
TCCTGAGGAAATATGGAACACTACAAAAAAAACTTTAAAGGACGTCATTAATAAAGCTAAAAGACTTAGAGGAAATGTTTTAACTATAGGAATTACCAACCAAAGAGAAACTACCGTTTTGTGGGATAAAAAAACTGGCAAAGCAGTTCACAAGGCTATTGTTTGGCAAGACAGGAGAACTGAAGATTTTTGTAAGAAATTAAGAAAACAAAATAAAGAAACGATGATTTTCAATAGAACAGGGCTTTTAATTGATCCATATTTTTCAGGGACAAAAATTAAATGGATATTAGATAATATAGCTCAAGCAAGAAGTCTAATGTCTAAACAAAGACTTCTTTTCGGAACTATTGATAGCTTTTTAATTTGGAGACTTACAAAAGGACAAGTTCATGCAACTGATGCTACAAATGCGAGTAGAACTATGATTTATAATATCTCTACAAACAAATGGGATGATACAATTTTAAAACTTTTTAAGATAAAAAAACACATACTTCCCGAAGTTAAAGATTGTTCAGATGATTACGGCTATACGCATCCCTCAGTAACAGGAAAATCTATACCTATAACTGGTGTTATTGGAGACCAACAAGCAGCTACTGTCGGACAATGTTGTTTTGAACCTGGATCTTTGAAGAGCACATATGGAACAGGAGCTTTTGTTTTATTAAATACTGGATCGAGAAAAATATATTCTAAAAATAGACTTCTAACGACAATTTGTTATCGATTAAATGGAAAGACTACTTATGCTCTCGAAGGATCAATTTTCATTGCTGGAGCAGGCGTTCAATGGTTAAGAGATCGAATGAAATTTATTAAGAAAGCGCCTGAAACTGAAAAGATAGTTAAATCATTGAAAGATAATAGAGGTGTTTATTTAGTTCCTGCATTTACTGGATTAGGTGCTCCGTATTGGAATGCAAACGCAAGAGGTGTCCTAAGTGGTTTGACTAGAGATACGGGACCAAAGGAAATAGTAAGAGCAATTATAGAGTCGGTTGCATATCAAACTTATGATCTATTTGAAGCTATGAAGAACGATGGTCTAAGACCCAAAATAGTTAAAGTAGATGGAGGAATGGTTATGAATAATTGGTTTTCTCAATTTCTTTCGGATGTTGTAAATGTAAAAGTTTTGAGACCCAAGGTTCAAGAAACAACAGCTTTAGGAGCAGCTTTCATGGCAGGGCTTCAGATTGGTGTTTATAAATCTTTAAAAAATATTTCTAAAAATTGGCGTCTAGATAATAAATTTAATCCAAAAATAAAAGAAAAAGTGAGAAAAAAATTAATCAAAGGCTGGTCTACTTCAATTAAAAGGACTTTAATTAACTGATACAATTCTAGATTGTATATTTTTCTTTGATTTTGACTTTACAACAATATTCAGAACAGCTTTAATTACTCCATCAAAAAACAACAATGGGGGAAAATATGTTTAAGATCTTAAGAAATATATTAGCTATTGCTGTTACTTTCACTTTAGTTTCGACATCTGCTTATTCAGACGCAATAAGCAAATGGGCGAAAGGGGAATTTAGTCTTTCTACGCTTTCTGAAAAAGAGAGAATTAAAGAACTAAAATGGTTCCAGAAAGCTGCGAAGCCATTCAAAGGAATGTCTATCAAAGTATTATCTGAAACTATTCCTACTCACGAGTATGAATCTAAAGTTTTAACCAAAGCTTTCGAAGAAATTACTGGAATTAAAGTAAATCATCAATTGCTTGGTGAAGGTGATGTAGTAATGGCTGTACAAACTCAAATGCAGACTAACGTTAGTATTTACGATGCTTATATCAATGACTCAGATTTGATTGGTACTCATGCTAGAATGCAACAAGCTGTTAACTTAACGAAATGGATGGCTGGAGAAGGTAAAGATGTAACTTTACCAACTTTAGACCTAAATGATTTCATTGGTAAACAGTTTACTACAGGTCCAGATGGCGACTTATATCAAATGCCTGACCAACAATTTGCTAACCTATATTGGTTTAGAAAAGATTGGTTTGACAGACCTGAAATTAAAAAAGGGTTTAAAGCCAAATACGGATACGATTTAGGTGTTCCGTTAAACTGGTCTGCTTATGAAGACATCGCTAAATACTTCTCAGAAGATGTGAAGAAAATTGACGGTGTTCAAATTTACGGTCACATGGACTACGGTAAAAGAGCTCCTGACTTAGGTTGGAGAATGACTGACGCGTGGTTATCAATGGCTGGAGCAGGTGATGTTGGAAAACCTAATGGAATACCAGTGGACGAATGGGGAATAAGAATGGAAAAAGGTTCTTGTAACCCAGTTGGAGCTTCTGTATCAAGAGGTGGAGCTGCTAATGGTCCTGCTGCTGTATACGCAATCAGAAAATGGGATGAATGGTTAAGAAACTACGCACCTCCTGGTGCTGCCGCTATGGACTTTTATCAGTCTTTACCGTCTCTATCTTCTGGAAACGTTGCTCAGCAAATTTTCTGGTACACAGCGTTCACAGCTTCTTTAGTAGGAAAAAATCCTAACAATAAAGTTGTTGATGCTAACGGAATGCCTTTATGGAGAATGGGTCCATCACCAAAAGGACCTTATTGGGAAGAAGGCATGAAGCTTGGATATCAAGATGCTGGATCATGGACTTTATTTAAGTCTACGCCAGTTAAAAATAGAAAAGCTGCATGGTTATACGCTCAATTCGTTGTATCAAAAACTGTAGACCTTAAGAAAAGTCACGTTGGTTTAACTATCATTAGAGATAGTTCAATAGATCACAAATCTTTCACAGAAAGAGCACCAGCACTTGGTGGACTTGTTGAGTTCTATAGATCTAACAACAGAAATATTTGGTCACCAACAGGTATCAATGTTCCGGACTATCCGAAACTTGCTCAAATCTGGTGGCAACAAATTGGAGATGTAAACTCAGGTGCGTTTACTCCACAACAAGCTATGGATCGTCTTGCAGAAGAGATGGACTTAGTTATGTCTCGTATGGAAGCTGCTGATAAAGCTAGCAAAGCATACGGTGGATGTGGACCGAGACTTAATAAACCAAGAGAAGCTTCTTATTGGTTAAATAAAAAAGGTTCACCAAAAGCAAAACGTGATGAGAAACCTCAAGGAAAAACTATTCCATACGCGAGAGCTTGGAAGTAGTTATAGGTTAATCTAAATTAAAAAGGGGGCACTCGATGCCCCCTTTTTTTAAAATTAAATTTTGAATTATGAGTCTAGAATTAAAAAATGTAGAAAAAAAAGTTGGAATAGACACTCATATTTATCCTACAAGTATTAAATTAGAGAAAAATACTATCAATGTTCTATTAGGTTCTACATTAGCTGGTAAAACAACATTAATGCAAATAATGGCCGGTTTAGACAAACCAACCTCAGGCGAGATTTGGTTTAATGAAAAAAATGTAACTGGAATGAAAGTTCAAAAGAGAAACTGTTCGATGGTTTATCAGCAGTTTATTAATTATCCAAATTACACAGTGTATGAAAATATTGCTTCACCATTAGAGATTACGGGTGTCAACTCCAATGAAATTAAAAAAAGAGTGGGAAAAGTTGCTGAACTCTTAAAATTGTCAGCAATGTTAAACAAAAAACCAGACGAGCTATCTGGTGGCCAACAACAAAGAACTGCTTTAGCAAGAGCTTTAGTAAAAGATTCTGATTTAATTCTTTTAGATGAACCTTTAGCTAATTTAGATTTTAAATTAAGAGAAGAATTAAGAGAGGAATTACCGAAATTATTTGAAGATAGAGATTGTATAGTTGTTTATGCAACAACAGAACCATCAGATGCATTAATGATAGGAGGAAATACGGCAACATTATTAGAAGGAAAAGTTATTCAATATGGAAAAACTTTAGAGGTATATAACAAACCAGAAAACTTAATATCTGCTAAGGTTTTTAGCGATCCACCAATGAATATAGCTGAAATTAAAAAAAATGGAGACATTTGTAGATTAACTGATAACAGCGTTCAGTGGAAATCATCAACTAAAATTAAGGATGGAACTTATAAGATTGGTATAAGACCGCATAATATTACTACTTACAAAGAAGGAAATAATTCTGTCGAAATAAATGGGAAAGTACAGATTTCTGAATTAAGCGGATCTGAAAGTTTAATTCATTTCACAAACGGTAATTTAAATTGGGTTTCTTTGTCTAACGGTATTCAACAAAAAAATGTTGGCGATAATACAAAACTATATATGAACACAGATGAGTTTTTATATTTTGATCAAAATAATAGGCTGGTAAACAATGGCTAAAATTACTTTAAAAGATTTAAGTCACAGCTATTTAGAAAAACAAAATAATAATGCTGACTGGGCTCTTAGAGAAGTCAACATTGATTGGAAAGATGGAGGAGCTTATGCACTTTTAGGTCCCTCAGGATGTGGAAAGACAACTTTACTAAATATAGTTTCTGGCTTGCTAAAACCCACAAAAGGAAAAGTATTGTTTGATGATAAAGATATAACAACACTTAATCCTGTTGAAAGAGATATTGCTCAAATATTTCAGTTTCCAGTTATTTATGACACCATGACTGTTTATGATAACTTAGCGTTTCCATTAAAAAACAGAGGACTTTCAGACTCAGAAATAGCTTCCAAGGTTAAAGAAATAGCAGAGATGCTAGAGCTAACATCAACTTTAAATAATAGAGCCTCTGGTTTAACAGCTGATGGTAAACAAAAAATTTCATTAGGTAGAGGACTTGTTAGATCAGATGTAAATGTAATTATGTTTGATGAACCATTAACTGTTATAGACCCACATTTAAAATGGATTTTAAGATCTAAACTAAAAGAATTACATCAAAAAATTAATCGAACAATGATTTATGTAACTCATGATCAAACAGAGGCTTTAACTTTTGCAGATCAAGTCGTGGTAATGCACGAAGGACAAATTGTTCAAACCGGAACACCTGTTGAACTTTTTGAAAAACCTAAGCACACATTTGTTGGACATTTTATCGGTTCGCCCGGAATGAATATTCTTCCATGTGAAATAAAAAATGGTGAAGTTATTTTTAGTGGTCAAAAAATTTCTAGCCATAACACTGCAAATAAATCAAACTTTAATAAAACTCAATTAGGTATAAGACCAGAATTTATTAATTTTTCCAACAATGGAATCCCAGTTAAAATAAAAAGAGTGAGTAATACTGGAAGACATAAAATTATTGATACTGAAAGCAGCGGTGGAAATATAAAAATTTTATCTAATTCATCTACTGAAATTCCAAGCGGAAGTGCTCATATAACTTTCAATCAAAAATATACTTATGTTTATGGAGATAACTGGATCATAGAACAATGAATAAAACTATTAATCAAAAAGCTTGGTTTTTTGTAATTCCTGTATTCATCCTTGTTGCATTTAATGCAGCCATTCCTTTAATGACTGTAGTTAATTACTCATTTCAAGAAACTTTTGGGAACAATGTATTTGCGTGGGAGGGAACTAGATGGTTTAAACAAATTTTACTATCAGAAAGATTTCACGCAGCATTAGCAAGACAAATTGCATTTACTTTTATTATTCTTTTAATTCAGATTCCTTTAGGTATTGGTATAGCTTTAACAATGCCAAAAAAGGGTTGGGGTGTTCCAGTTTGTTTAATTTTAATGTCTATGCCACTTTTAATTCCATGGAATGTTGTAGGCGCAATGTGGAATATTTTTGCTTTGCCAGATATTGGTTTTCTTGGTCATTCATTAAATGGATTAGGGTTTGATTATAATTTTACTCAGCAACCCGGGGATGCTTGGTTTACAACAATATTAATGGATGTTTGGCACTGGACTTCTTTAGTAGTGCTTCTATCTTATGCTGGGCTTAATTCAATTCAGCCCGCATACTATCAAGCTGCAGAAATTGATGGCGCAAGTAGATGGGCTATCTTTAGATACATAGAACTACCAAAAATGAAAAAAGTTTTAACGTTAGCTATTTTATTAAGGTTTATGGATAGTTTTATGATTTATACAGAGCCCTTTGTTTTAACTGGAGGAGGACCGGGAAATACTACTGCATTCTTATCAATAGATTTAGTAAAAATGGCCTTAGGTCAATTTGATCTAGGCCCAGCTGCCGCAATGTCTTTAATTTATTTCTTTATTGTTCTTTTGGTTTGTTGGGTATTTTATAATTTAATGATGAAAAATGAGGCGCAGTCATGAAGAAATATAAGTGGTTAGTACCAACATTATATATAATTTTTTTAATGCTGCCGATTTATTGGTTAATTAATATGTCTTTTAAGACGACCACAGAAATTATAAATACATACTCTTTGTGGCCTCAGAAATTTACCACTGAAAACTATGTTAAAATTTTCACTGATAGCACATGGTACATGGGTTATGTAAACTCAATTACTTATACAGTATTTAATACTATTATTTCAGTTGCTGCAGCTTTACCTGCGGCTTACGCCTTTTCCAGATATAAATTTTTGGGAGATAAACATTTATTCTTTTGGTTATTAACGAATAGAATGGCTCCACCAGCAGTTTTTGCGTTACCATTTTTTCAGTTTTATTCCTCTGTAAATTTATTTGATACTCATATTGCCGTAGCCTTATCGCACTGTCTATTTAATATCCCATTAGCTGTTTGGATCTTAGAAGGTTTTATGTCGGCAGTTCCAAAGGAATTAGATGAAACAGCTTATGTTGATGGATATTCATTTGGAAGATTCTTTTTCAAAATATTTGTTCCAACAATTGCTGCAGGAATAGGAATAACAATGTTTTTCTGTTTTATGTTTTCTTGGGTTGAATTATTGTTAGCAAAAACATTAACAGCTACAGAAGCAAAACCAATAGCGGCTACTATGACAAGAACTGCTAGCACCTCAGGTTATGAATTAGGTTTATTAGCTGCTGCAGGAACTTTAACAATTATACCAGGGGCAATTGTAATTTACTTTGTTAAAGATTATATTGCTAAAGGATTTGCAATGGGGAGAGTATGATTTTTAAAAAATTACAAGCATCAACAACGTCGGGTTGGGAACAAGTTGGAAAAACTAAAGAGAAAGGATTTTTTGACTTTGATTTATTTTCATGGATGGCCTGGACTTGGCAAACTGCTGCTTTTTTTATTTTTATAGCCTTATGTATAACTGTGATGTTAATTTGGGAAAAAAAGGTTCCGGGAGGATCTCCAAGAAAAGGAATCTTAGGTTTAGACACTACTAGAGGTGACAGATTGTTTGTATCATTGCTTGGGAGTGCATTTATACATTTAGCATGGCTAGGATTAGTTGGTAGCCTCTTGTGGATAGCATCAATAATTTGTGTTGCTTATTTTGTTGTTGTATTTAAATACGTATAAATCTTATGGTTAAAATTGGAATTAATGGTTTTGGAAGAATAGGAAGGTTAATTCTTAGAGCTTTGCTTGAAAATTATAAAGACAAAATTCAAGTAGTAGGAATCAATGATTTAGGATCTATTGATACTAATGCTCATCTGATCAAGTACGATAGTACACATGGAACACTTAATTACGATGTTCAAACTTCAAAAGACGGTTTTAAGATTTTAAATCAAAATATAAAAGTTTTTGCTGAAAGAGACCCTTCTAATTTACCTTGGGGAAAAATTGGTGCAGATGTTGTTTTGGAGTGTACAGGTTTATTCCTTAACAAAGAAACCGCAGGGAAACATCTTAAAGCAGGAGCTAAAAAAGTAATTATTTCTGCACCCGCAAAAGATGCAGATTTTACTATTGTTCAAGGAGTTAATAGCAAAGAACTAAAAAAAGAACATAACATTATTTCAAACGGTTCGTGTACAACAAATTGTTTAGCCCCTGTTGCCATGGTATTAGAAAATACTTTCGGTATTGAATATGGATACATGACAACTATTCATAGCTATACTGGTGACCAAAAACTTTTAGATACACTTCACAAAGATTTAAGAAGAGCAAGATCAACAGAAGGGTCAATGATACCAACTTCAACAGGTGCAGCAAAAGCGATGAGTTTAGTTTTACCAAGTTTAAAAGGAAAACTTGATGGAACAGCTATAAGAGTTCCAACACCAAATGTTTCTTTGATTGATTTTACTTTGGTTACAAAACAAGCTGTAACAGCAGAAAAAATTAATGAAGCAATGAGCAAAGCTTCCCAAGGTGATTTAAAAGGAATTCTTGGTATAAACAAACAGCCCTTAGTATCAAAAGATTTCAATCACGACTCACATAGTTCAGTTTTTGATGCAACACAGACACAGGTTATAAAAGAAAAATTTAGCAGGGTGCTATCTTGGTACGATAATGAATGGGGTTTTTCAAATCGTATGTGTGATACAGCAATTCAGATTTCAAAACTCATCTAAAATCTATTACTTCTATATAGCTATAGAGATTCACTATTTACATTTTCATCATAACACAACATAATTAATAAAAGACATGTCTATAAACTTTAAACATATTGAATCAAAATTTAAAAAAGATTTTAATCCAAAAGTTGGTTTAATTGTTTTGTCCACTGATTACACAATAGAGAGAGATTTTAACACTGTGTGTAGAGATTTACCCTTAGATGTTTTTATTAATCGTATTCACAACCAGAATCCTTTAACAAAAGAAAATCTTTCAAAAATGCAAAATGAACTTGAGTCAGTAGCTAAGAAAATATTGCCTGACGAAAAAATAAATACGATCGCTTACGGATGTACATCTGGAACAATAGCCATTGGCGAAGACAATGTTAAAAAAAAAATTTTGTTAGCAAAACCAGATTGTTATGTAACTACCCCAGTAACTTCTGCGATTAAAGCTTTCAAAGAAATGAATATTAAAAAAATTGCTTTATTTACCCCTTATCCAGATTCAGTTAATAGAACAATCTTCGAATATTTTACCAAAAAAAATATCGAAGTCTTGTCATTTGCTAGTTTGAATTTAAATTTAGACTCCGATATAGCCAAAGTAGACCCAAAATATCTATTAGAGATATTGGCAAAGCTAGATACTAGTAATGCTGATGCATTATTTATATCTTGCACAGCACTTCCAGTTTTAAAAATTATTGATCAGCTGGAAAAAAAAACAAAAAAACCTGTTTTATCTAGCAATCAGACTTTAATTTGGGACACCTTAAGATCAGTTGGATACAAATCTTCAGTAAAAGGTTACGGAAAACTTTTAAGAGATTAAAATGCTTTTTGAAAAACAAGAATATTATGATCGTTTAAAGAAAGTTAAAATTAAAATGCAAAAAAAGGGCATTGATTTATTAATCTCTCATGATCCATCCAACATGAACTACTTAACAGGTTATGATGCCTGGTCTTTTTATTATGCTCAATGTGTTTTAGTTCATATTAATGAAGACGAACCAATTTGTTTTGTAAGGTCACAAGATGGAGGAGGCGCTTATATAAAAACATACTTACAAGATAAAAATATAATCCAATATGATGAAAAATATATTCATACTTGGCCATTACACCCTTATCAATATTTGGCTGAAATAATAAAAAAAAGAAAATGGGATAAATCCAGTATTGGTTTAGAAATGGACAGTCATTATTTTACAGCCTTTTGTTATGAGACTATTAAAAAAGGTTTACCGAATGCAAAATTTAAAGATGCTGAACGTTTAGTAAATTGGGTGAGGGTTGTTAAATCAAATGCAGAAATTAAATTAATGCAATCTGCAGCACGTATAGTTGAAAGTGGAATGCAAACTGCATTTAAAAGTATTAATCCAGGTGTAAGACAATGTGATGCTGTTGCAGATATTCAAAAAGCTTTATTTAATGGAACAAAAGAATTCGGAGGAGACTATCCAAGTATAGCTACTCTGCTACCTACAGGTAAAGGAACTTCAGCAAGTCATTTAACAGCAACAGAAGATAAATTTGTTTCAGGGGAAGCAACTATTATTGAGATAGCAGGCGCTTATAAAAGATATCATTGTCCTATGGCGCGTACAGTTTTATTAGGAAAAAAAGATCAAAAAAAAATTGACACAATGAAAGCTACCAACGAAGCATTAGATGCTGGTATTGCAGCAACTAAACCTGGTAACACTGCTGACGATGTAGCTCAAAAATTTTGGGGAGTTTTAGATAAATACGGAATTAAAAAAGACTCAAGAACGGGATATTCAATTGGTATCGGATACCCTCCTGACTGGGGAGAGCAGACTCTTAATATATCAAAAGGAGACAAAACTGTTTTACAACCTAACGTTACTTTTCATATGATCGCTGTGATGCAATTTGGTGACTGGGGAGTAGAAGCTAGTGAAGCAATAAGAGTAACAGAAAATGGTGCTGAATTATTCTGTAATTTGTCTAGAGAAATACATATTAAAGAATAAATACCTTGAAATAAATTTTAACAAATGCTTAATATTCATATCATATGACATCTTCAAAAAGCTTTGTAAAATTTGACAAAGTTGACAAAAGTTATGACGGCAAGGTTTTAGTTGTCAAAGATTTAAACCTGGACATTGATGAAGGTGAATTCATAACAATGTTAGGCCCTTCAGGGTCAGGAAAAACAACTTGCTTGATGATGTTAGCAGGTTTTGAAACACCAACTAACGGAGAAATTTATTTAGACTCAAAACCTATTTCAAGAATTCCACCTCACAAAAGAGGTATTGGAATGGTTTTTCAAAATTATGCTTTATTTCCACATTTAACAGTTTACGAAAATTTAGCTTTTCCTTTAAAAGTTAGAAAACTTTCAAAAGGCGATATTGATAAAAAAGTTGATAAAGCATTATCTATGGTTTCTTTAACTGGATTTGAAAAAAGAATGCCTAATCAATTATCAGGCGGTCAACAACAAAGAGTTGCTGTTGCAAGATCTCTAGTATTCGATCCTCAATTAGTTCTAATGGATGAACCTTTAGGAGCTTTAGATAAAAACTTAAGAGAAAGTATGCAATATGAAATCAAACATATTCATGAAAATATTGGTGTAACTGTAGTTTATGTTACTCATGATCAAAGTGAAGCTCTTACTATGTCTAGTAGAATTGCAGTTTTTAATGATGGGAAAGTGCAACAGTTATCTAGCCCAGATAAATTATACGAAGAGCCGGTAAATTCATTTGTTGCAGAATTTATAGGTGAAAACAACACGTTTACTGGACAAGTGATAGATATCTCTGGCGGCAAATGTAAAGTGAAACTAGATACCGGTGCTGAAATACTTTCTAATCCGATAAGAGTAAAAACAAAAGGAGAAAAAACTAAAGTTTCTTTAAGACCTGAAAGAGCAATTATAGATCCAGAAGAAAAAATGGACAATAAACACAAAGGAAAAATAGAAGAAGTCATTTACCACGGGGATCATGCAAGAGTAAGATTAAATTTATTGGGTAATAAAGAATTCATTTTAAAAGTTCCAAACAGCTCAGCAAGAATGGATATAAAACCTGGTAATGAAATAAATGTTGGCTGGAACAGTCATGATGCTAGAGCACTAGACCCTAAATCAATCTGAGATTGATTCACTCAAAAAACACTTACTTTTAAACAATAATTAATTAAAATCAGAGGTTGACTTAAATTTTGTTAATTGTTGTAATAAACCATAAATAAACGTTTAAACGGAGGAAAAATGAGAAAATTAAGCAAACTATTACTTACTTTAGTTTTTGCACTTTCAGTTTCTTCAACTTCATATGCAGTAGTTGTTGCATCTTGGGGTGGAGCTTACACAGAAAGTCAAAAATTAGGGTACGGTGATCCAGCTGCAAAAAAATTAGGAATACCTATTGATTGGGTAGACTATTCAGGTGGATTATCTGAAGTTAAAGCTCAAAAAGCAGCAGGAAAAATTACTTGGGACATAATGGACGTTTTCGCTATGGACACTATCAATGGCTGTGATGAAGGTTTATTTGTTAAATTTGATTTTGACAAAGACTTTCCGCCAGCTCCAGATGGAACTAAAGCGAGTAAAGACTTCTTTACGTCAATGCCAAGTAAATGTGCTGTAGGAAACATTTTATATTCTTGGACATATGCTTACCATGATGGAAAAATTGGTAGCAAAAAACCAAAAACTATAAAAGATTTCTTTGACACTAAAACATGGCCAGGAAAAAGAGGTGTTTACAAAAGTGCAATGCACAATCTAGAGATGGCATTAGCAGCTTCTGGAACTAAGCCAGGTAAAGGTGGAAAGAAAATTTACAAACAACTTTCAAAGGAAAAAGGTCTTAAAAAAGCAATGGCTAAAATGGAAGCTCTTTGCAAAGACCCTAACGGTGGATGCGTATTTTGGTCAGCTGGTGCTAAACCACCTGAACTACTTATGCAGGGTGAAGTTGTAATGGCAACAGGTTGGAATGGTAGATTCTTTAACGCAGAAGTTGGAGAAGGCGCACCATTAAAACAAGTTTGGGATGCTCAAGGTTTAGATTACCAATACATGGTAGTTGTAAAAGGCGGACCGAACGAAGCTGATGCAATGAAAGCAATTGCAGAAATGACTAGCACTGAAGGTTTAGCTGGTTCTGCGAAGTACATTGCTTACGCACCTTGGAGAAAATCTTCTCTTAAAGTTATTGAAGCGGGTGAACCATGGTACAAAGATGGTAAAACAGCCATGATGGGGCAAATGCCAACTCATCCAAACAATACAAAAAGCTATATCCTAATTGATGCAGTATTCTGGGCTGACAACGGTACAGAAATCGGCGAAAAATGGGAAGCTATGAAATCTGGTCTTTAATTAAGTTTTAAAGACATAGATGATATATTATATTAAGGGCGGTTATTAACTAACCGCCCTTTTTATTTATGAGCAGTGAAACACAAAAAATTTTAACAACTGACGGAATACCTTTAGAGGTAAGTCTTAAGAAAGTTGAGAGAAGAAATAAATTTAAAGCTTTTTTACTAGTCTCTCCTTTATTATTTTTTTTATTAATCGTTTATATTTCTCCAATCGTAGGAATGCTTTTTAATAGTGTTGATGATCGTATGGTTACCAATATGCTTCCTAAAACTTTTTCTTCGATGGAAACATGGGATGGAAAAGAACTTCCTTCTGAAGAAGTATTTAAGTCTTTTTATCAAGATTTTAAAATTTTAGTTGATAAAGATGAACATGGAAAATTAGCAACACAATTAAATTATGAAAAAAATGGATTCAAAAGTATTTTAAAAAAATACGGAAGAAAACTGAACAATTTTGAAGAAGGAAATTACAAAGAACAAACTGTGGATATACATGAACGATGGGGTAATGTTGATTATTGGAGAGCTATACAAAGGCGTGCCCCAGCATATTCTTATTCTAAATATTTAAAAGGTGTAGATATGTATCAAAATGAAGATGGGAAGATTGTTCAAGTAGAAGAAGACCGAAGAATTTATAAAAAATTATGGGTGAGAACTTTGAAAATAGCTTTTTATGTAACTCTATTGTGTTTTTTAATGGCCTATCCCATTGCACATTTGCTCGCAACACTTCCAATGAAATACAGTAACTTATTGATGATTTGTGTTCTTTTACCTTTTTGGACTTCACTACTTGTTAGGACTGCTAGTTGGATGATTTTATTGCAACAACAAGGTGTCGTAAATGATTTTTTGGTTTGGATAGGTTTTGTTGCTGACGATAATAGACTTGTTATGATGTATAATGCAACTGGCACATATATAGCCATGACTCAAATCCTCTTACCTTTTATGGTCTTACCGCTTTATAGTGTGATGAAAACAATATCTCCAAGCTTAGTACGAGCTGGAAAATCTTTAGGAGGAACGCCGTTTATAACGTTTTGGAAAGTATATTTTCCTCTAACAATACCAGGAATTGGAGCTGGTTCTTTATTAGTCTTTATACTTGCGATTGGTTACTACATTACTCCAGAACTTGTAGGCGGAGCTTCAGGAACGTTGATTAGTAATCAGATTGCATATCACATGAAATATACTTTAGATTGGAGTTTTGCTTCAGCCATGGGATTAATGTTGTTATCTGGAGTTCTGGCTGTTTACTGGATTTATAACAAATTAGTAGGGATAGATAATATTAAATTAGGATAATTATGGCTTTACCAAAATATACAGAACCACACTATAGAATATGGCATTACGTTTACCTTTTTATCTGTGGATGTGTTTTTTTCTTTTTAATTGCACCTTTATTTGTAATTTTTCCTTTATCCTTTAATGCTGAAGAATTTTTAGTAATAACAGACGGAATGAAAAGATTAGATCCTGATGCTTTTTCTTTAAGGTGGTATAAAGATATGGTTTATGGAACAAAAAATCCATGGGGACTAGCTGCAAAAAATAGTTTTTTCATAGCAATATTTGCAACAATAGGAGCTGTTATTCTAGGAACAGTTGCTGCTTTAGGACTAAGTAGCAGATATATGCCTTACAAAGGAATAATAATGGCAACTTTAATTTCTCCGATGATTGTTCCTTTAATTATTTCAGGAGTAGCAATCTTCTTTTTTATGGCGAAAGCAGGTTTAGCAGCAACACACACAGGTATAGTTTTAGCACATATAATTTTAGGCACACCGTTTGTTGTTATCACAGTAACAGCTACTCTTTCAGGTTTTGATCATAGTGTTACAAGAGCAGCAGCCAGTCTTGGAAGTAATCCTGTAAATACTTTTATGAAAATAACATTACCGTTAATTTTACCAGGTGTAATATCAGGTGCTTTATTTGCTTTTGTAACTTCTTTTGATGAAGTAGTTATCGTATTATTTTTAGCTGGTTTAGATAATACAACAATTCCAATACAAATGTGGACTGGATTAAGAGAACAATTAAGTCCAACAATATTATCCGTTGCAACTTGTCTGATTCTTCTTTCCACACTAGTTTTAGTTGCAGCAGAGCTTTTAAGAAGAAGATCTGAAAGGATAAGAGGAATTAATAGATAAATTTAATTTTCAAGCAATTTAAATGAATTTATAAAATCAGGTCTTAGAACATATTCTCGTCTATGATCATCACTTATTGTATTCAAGATTTCCAAACCATAAAGAACTTTTCCAATAGGAGTATATTCGCCTTGGAACAAAGGCGCATCTTCAAGTAAAATAAAAAACTGACTATCCTCAGTATTTAATTTGTTTTTTCTAGCCATACCGACAGTGCCCAATTTAAATTCAACTTTTTCATTTAATTCTGAATTTATTGTTCCAAAACCAGATTTTCCAGTTCCAATATAAAGATAGTTAAAACTATCTTTTCTTCCAAATTCAAGATCACCAGATTGAACTAAAACATTTTTTATAACCCTATGAAAAGCAATATTATCATAACTTCTGGACTCTAAAAGCATCTTGAATCTTTTTACTGAATTAGGTGAAATTTCTGGATTAAGTTCTATAATTACATTTCCACAATTTATATTTAAAATTGCAATGTTTTCTGGGTTTTTAAAAGATAGTTTTTTTGGATCATAGTCTTTTATAAATAAACATTTTTGAGGCAAAATAAAAAAAATATAAATAGCTATCACTCCTAATATTATGAAAAGAATTAATAATAATTTTTCCGAAGTTGATTGTTTTACTTTTTCGATCATTCGTTAAATTTAAAGTTATTATCTATCTTTTTAGTTTCAGTCACAATAAAGTTAACCTTATTATTTAATACTGAGTCTTTAAGAATAATTTTTGATAAATTTGCTTTATCTGTCATTAAAAATGAGAATACCTCAGCCATATCCTCAGAGGCTGTAGACATTGAGTATTCAGTAAGAAATCCATTAGATTTTTTAACTAATGATAAATTAGATCTATTTGAACAGGTTGAGCATTCAGCATATTGAAAATTTGAATTATTAAACTCATTCCATTTATTTTGTGGAAATAAAGTTTCATAACTGTCTTCAACCATATGAAACAGTTCATGATGAATAGACCTCTCAAAAAATTTTGGGTCTGATTTGATATCAATAATAAGAGTTTTAACAGCTATATTTGGGACTCCCGCAGTTTTTATGTCAGCTACTTTAAGATTTTCGCAAAGAACAACATATCTTAGATTAATTTTATTCAAAAAATTTTTTTCATATATATCTAAATTTTTTTTAATTATTTTAAACTTTTTTTCAATATCATTTATATTAGGTCTGTCACACTGGACATTATTTTTAACTATTCCAACCTTAAAAGGTTTTTCAGCTTTAAGGTATTTAATGCCATTTATAGCCGCCAAGTTATAAATCTGTAAATTTGGTATTTTTGTTAAATAGTAGATTGAATTGGCATTAGCTGTAGAAAAAAATTTAAAAAAGATAAGTGTAAAAATAAACAGTCTCATATCAATACTTTAAAAATGTTAAATTTAATTAACCATTTTTTCTTGTAAAGAAATAAGCATTTTAAGACACTTTTTTAGCTGATCATATGTGATATATTCATCAACTGTATGTGCTTGTTCGATAGATCCAGGCCCACAAATTACAGTGCTTATACCAGAATTTTGAAACAATCCCGCTTCAGTACCAAATGACATTGTATCTTTTGAATTATCGCCAGTTAGATTACAAACAAGATTCACAGCATCTGACGATTCTTCTTTGTCAAAGCCTACAACCTCACCAATTATTTCTTTCTTAATATTTCCTTTAGGATTATTTTTTTTCATTTCGGGCAACAAAATATTTTTAGCAAAAGTGTCGATATTATTACTAATGAAATCTCCATCATTCTTATTAATAGGTCTTACCTCCCATTCAAGAGAACAGTGATCTGCAATTACATTTGCACCTATACCTCCAGAAATTTTTCCTATTTGGAGAGTTGAATAAGATGGGGAAAAAGATGTTTTAGATGATATTCTTTTTTTAAGTTCATCTCTTAATTCCATAAGTTTATTACTGTATCGAATGGCATATTCAATAGCGCTAACACCGCCTTCTGGATTTGAGGCATGTCCTGACAACCCGGTAAAGTGAGTTATGTATTCATTATATCCTTTGTGAGCAGTTATAGCTTTCATATTTGTTGGCTCACCAATTATACAAGCTGAAAAATTAATATTTCTTTTTTTTAAGTCTGCTAAAACTAAAGGAGCGCCTAAACAACCAGTTTCTTCATCAAATGTATAAGAAAAATGTATTGGTGATTTTAATTTATTAGAACTAAATAAAGGTGCGACAGCTAAAGTACAAGCAATAAATCCTTTCATATCACATGTTCCACGACCATAAACTTTATTATCTTTTTCTCTTGTCTTGTATGGATCTGAAGTCCATTCGTTGGGTATAGCGGGAACCACATCAGTATGACCAGATAAGATAATCCCACTATTGTTTGAATTTCCTTTTCCATTAATTGTTGAAAATAAATTAGCCTGAGAACCAGACTTGTTATAAGTTTTGAAAGAGGTGGCACCAGCTTTATCTAATTGTTTTTCACAATAATCAATCAAATCTAGATTTGAAGTACCCGAGACTGTTTGAAATTTTATTAGATTGCTTAAAATCTTTAAAGTTTCTGGAAACACTTGATCGATTATATTTTTTTGTATAGGCATTCAAAATAAATATATGTCATATAGCAATCAAAAAAAAGGAATGTTTCTTGCCTTTATAGGAGTCATGTTTATCACACCAGATTCTCTTTTAATTAGATTAGCAAATCTTTCGTCTTGGGATTTAATTTTTTATAGAGGAATTATACCTTTTTTTATTGTTTTTTTTGCTTTGTTGATTATTTATAGGAGTAAATTTATTTCACAATTAATAGAAAATTCATGGCACGGCGTAGCCTACGCAGTCATTTTTGCAATAACAAATGTTTTTTTTGTAATATCTATAAACAATACAAATGTAGCAAATACGTTAATTATGATTGCTTTAGCGCCTATGCTTTCATCAGTAATTAGTTTTATTTTTTTAAAAGAAAATACAGATAAAAAAACATTGGTAGCTATTGGCATTACTACTTTAGCAGTAATTTATATTTTTAAAGATTCTTTTGAAAGAGGAGATGTTTTAGGCAACTTTTTAGGATTAATTTGTGCGACAGGTTTAGCTGGTGGAGCTGTAATAATAAGATCTGCAAAAAAAATTAATTTAGTTCCTTCTGCTATGATGGGTAAATTATTAGTAGCTTTAATAGCTTTCTTTTTTACAGAAAATCTCATTTTGAGAGGGAACGACATAGCAATTGTGCCAATCATGTGTATAGCATGTGTAACAATACCTTTTGTATTGATAACTTTAGCCCCCAGATATATCACTGCACCTGAGGTTAATCTTTTCTTTCTACTAGAGACCATTTTGGGACCTCTTTGGGTTTGGTTGGTTATAACAGAGCAACCTAGTACAGAAACAATTATTGGAGGATTTGTAATCATAAGTACGATCGCTTTTCATTCCATTTTAAGCTTAAAAAAGACATAATTTAATAAAATAATCCATTGCAATTATTATTATGAAGGAATAACTAATCCTCATTTATGGGAAAACTATTAAGAAACTCTTGGGCTCTATTTACCGGTTTTAGTGTCATTATGATTTCTCATGGGTTTCAGGGAAATCTATTAGGAGTTAGAGCTGTATTAGAAAATTTTAATTTTATTGCTACAGGCACAATGATGTCTGGGTACTTTATTGGATATTTTGTAGGTGCCAATATGATTCCGAATCTTGTTGGTAAAGTAGGTCACATAAGAGTATTTGCAGCTTTTGCTTCAATGGCTTCCCTAAGTTCATTGGTTCATGCTGTCTTTGTAGATCCATTTATTTGGACTTTAGCAAGATTTTTAACTGGTTTTAGCATGATAGGCATACTTATAATTGTTGAAAGTTGGCTAAATGATAGAGCTACAAATAAAACAAGAGGAAAAGTATTGTCTCTTTATATGTTTATTACTTTTTTTGCATTTGCTTTAGGAAATCTTCTATTAAACGTAAGTAGTCCTAAAAACTATGAACCATTTATATTAATTTCTTTGTTATTTTCTATATCTTTAATTCCAATACTTCTTACAAAACGTAAGCCTCCAACATTTAAAAAAATAAGCTCTATTAAAATTAAAGAACTTTTTAAAATTTCACCTTTTGGAAGTTTTTCTACTTTTTGTTCAGGTTTTATTTTTTCAGCTGTATTTACAATGCTATCTGTTTATGCAGTTACAATGAATTTGTCAGTCTTTGAGATTTCTATATTATTATTTTCTGTAACTCTTACAGGTGCACTCTTTCAGTGGCCAATTGGTTCATTATCTGACAACTATGATAGAAGAATAGTTATTATTGGATGTTGTATAGTTTCATCCATATTTGCTTTTCTTTCAATTGGAGCCTCAGGCCTGTCTTTTGACAATCTCTTTATAGAAGAGATGTTTAGATTTAACTATTTTTCTTCAGAAACTACTATGGATAAAACTAAATTATTTATATTCATAATTCTTTTAGCTGGAATGACACTTCCATTATTTGCTTTAAATCTTGCACTTGTTAACGATTATATACCAAAAGAAAAGTTTGTTGCAGCAGGAGCTGGTTTAAATATAGTATTTGGCTTGGGCGCAATTGCAGGACCAATAATTTGCTCAGTGTTAATGAATTTTTTAGGACCAAATGGTTTTTTTATTCATTTAATTATCTTTTTATTAATTATAGCTTTTTTTGGAATTTTTAGATTGACCAGAAGAAAATACGAGGACAATCCTGATTCAACTTTTACTCCTTTACCAAAAGACATTACTCCTTTAGGTATTGAACTTGACCCTGATACAGGTGTTGACTTATCTAATACCAATAAAAATCAGCTCAAATAGGCGTATATCTGCGACATTATTGCAACTGATAATCATTATCATTATCAACTAGAGATACCTTTCAAAATAAAAAGAAGGAAAATAAAAATGAAAAAAATAATAATGATACTAGCGTATTTGGGTCTAATATTTGGGACGGCAAACGCGAATGAAGTAAATATTTTTAGTGCTCGGCATTATGACTCTGATGTCCAGCTATATGAAAAATTTACTGCAAAGACTGGAATTAAAGTAAATGTAGTTTTAGGAAAAGACAAAGCTTTACAGAAAAGAATAAAGGCAGAAGGTAAGGATTGTATAGGAGATCTTTACATAACAGCTGATGCTGGAAGACTAGGAGCTTTCCAATCTGAAGGCATGTTTCAAAGAGGCGCAAGTTCTTCGGGAATTAAAAAAGCAGTTTCTTCTAATTTTAGGACAGCATATTGGACGGGAATAGCTAAAAGGGCACGTGTAATTTATTACAATCCCTCTAAGACCACGCCAAGATCAGATATGAGATATGAAGATTTAGCAAATCCTTTATATAAAGGAAAGGTTGTCATTAGAAAATCTAATAACGTTTATAATCAATCTTTAGTTGCTTCATTAATTCAAAATAATGGTTCTAAGAAAACTTCTGAATGGGCTAAAGGAATCGTTTCTAACTTTGCTAGAACACCAAAAGGTAATGACAGAGCTCAAATATTAGCTGTAGCAGCTGGAGAAGCAGATTATGCTGTTGCTAATACTTATTATGTTGCATTGATGTTATCTGGAAAAAAAGGTCCAGAGCAACAAGCTGCTGCAAAAAAGGTAACACCTTTCTTTCCTAATCAAGAAGGAAGAGGAACTCATATGAATATTAGTGGTGGCGGTATATTAAAATATGCACCTAATAAAAAAAATGCAATTAAACTTTTAGAGTTTCTAGTAACACCTGAAGCTCAAAAGCATATTGTTAATAATACATTTGAGTACCCAATAATTAGTGGTGTTGAACCAAGCCCATTAATTGCTCAATTTGGTCTAGGATTTAAACAAGATCTAAAAACTAAAGTTTCTTCTTATGGAAAAAGACAAGCAGAAGCTTTGAAGATCATGACAGAGGCGGGCTGGAAATAGAGATTTAGAATTTCTATATATCTCACTTGTTAAGTATGGAAAAAACATCCGGTAAAAAATATAATTTAAACACTCTTTCTACCGGATGTGATCCTTGTTTGAAATCTACCAAAACAATAAAAAGGAGAATTGGAGATAGAAAAGTTTCTGAACTCAAATTTAAAGAAATTAAAAGAATAGTGTCTTCATTTTTTGATGATAAAAACTCAAAAATTTAATATTTGGTATTTAAGCTCCCTACTAATAACATTAATAGTTGCAATACCTATAATTACAGTGTTCAGCAGTTTTTTTGAAACCACGAGTGATTATTATTTGCTTTTAAAAAAAACTTTTCTCTTAGATTACATTACTAATTCATTTTTAATTCTCATAGGAGTTTTAACATTAACATTTATTTTTGGAGTTTCAGCTGCATACTTTGTATCATTTTATAAATTTACAGGGGTAAACTTTTTTAAATGGGCATTAATTTTGTCATTTGCTGTTCCTGCTTATATATACGGTTACTCCCTTACAGCCTTTTTTGAAAATTACGGAACTGCTTTTTCAATTTTAACTTTCTTTTTTGGAGATGGTGAGTTCAATAAATACATACCCAAATTTGATGGGTTAACAGGATCAATTTTTTCTATCTCTTTTTCCCTTTTTGGGTATGTTTATGTATTAACTAGAGCTTCTTTTATATATCAATCCCAAAATTTAATTGAAGTAGGAAAAAATTTAGGACTTTCTTCTAAAGAAAGTTTTTTTAAAATTATTTTACCTTCTGCTAGACCAGCTGTTGTTGCAGGTCTTTCTTTGGTTGCTATGGAAACTCTATCAGATTTTGGAACTGTATCTTTTTTTAGTGTCTCAACATTAACAACTGGTATTTATAATGCTTGGATTTCTTTTGATGATCTTTCAACTGCAAATCAATTATCTTTTTTATTATTATTTTTTATTTTATTTTTGTTTATCATTGAAACTTATTCAAGAAAAAAAGCCAAATATCATCAACCAACTAGAGGCTTTAAAAATATTCCCAAAATTGAACTAAAAGGGAAAAAATCTATTCTACCTTTTACTTTTTGTTCTTTATTATTTTTCTTTAGTTTTTTATTTCCTGTAGCTCAAATGAGTTATTGGACCATCAAATTTCCAAAATATTTTCAAGATATCGATCTATGGTCACTTAACTTAAATACACTTTTATTAGTTTTTGTATCAAGCATGTGTTTAATAGTGTTTTCTTTTGTAGCCAATTATGGAAATAGAATATCAAAAAGTAAGTTTTTAAATTATTTGTCAGCTTTTTCTATTTCTGGATATGCAATACCTGGCGTAATATTAGCAGTAGCTTTCATTACTTTTATTTCTTGGCTAAGTGATACTTTTACTTCAATGTTTGGCTTTGGTAGTTTTAAAAATTTATTTATTGGATCTATTTTTGGTTTGATTATAGCGTATTTTGTTAGATTCTTTTCTTTATCTTTTAATGGAATTAAGTCAGGTTATTTGAAAATTAATCAATCAATTGATGATAGCGCATATCTACTTGGTTATTCAAAATTTAAAACTTTTATAAGTATACACATGCCTTATTTAAAAAATAGCATTTTTCTTATCGGTGTTTTAGTTGCTATTGAAATCATAAAAGAACTTCCAATCACATTGATACTTCGTCCTTTTAATTTTGAAACGTTTGCTACAAAGGCATATTCATATGCTGCACAAGATTTATTAGAGGCTGCTGCATTTCCTTCATTATGTTTAGTTATGTGGGCGAGTATATTCATAATATTCGTTTCTAGATATATACTTTCAGAGAAATAGAGCTATATTATAATAAAGGTTATGAATTCAAACTTTCTTGAAATAGAAAACGCAACTTTTTCAGCTAGTAAAAAGAATAAAGTTAATAATGTTTCAATTACAATAAAAAAAGAAGGCGATATTGTTTGTCTATTAGGACCTTCAGGAATTGGTAAAACCACAATTCTTAGAACTATAGCTGGTCTGCAAAATTTACAATCTGGAAAAATTAAATTAAAAGGAAAAATTATTTCTTCAGAGGACTATAATCTTGAACCTGAAAAAAGAAATATAGCTTTGTGTTTTCAAGATAATTCATTGTTTCCACACTACAATGTGCTAGACAATATTAATATTGGTTCTAAAAGAAATAAAAATACAAAATTTCGTTATTCAGATAAAGATTTAATTAACCTTCTACATTTGGAAGATTTGAAGGAAAAATATCCTCATGAGATAAGTGCGGGAGAAGCGCAAAGAGTTTCTTTGGCTAGATCTTTAATGTCAAAACCTGATCTTCTTTTATTAGACGAACCTTTTTCCAATATAGACCAGAGTTTAAAAGATGAGTTACAAAAAAGAATAAAAGATCTTTTAAAGGAATTAAATATAACAACAATTGTGGTTACCCATGATTCCTATGAAGCTTTTTATTTGGCTGACAAGTGTGGTATTTTATTAAACCAATCTTTAAAACAGTTCGATATTCCTTATAATATATATCACTATCCTAATTCTATTGATGTTGTTAAGTTTTTGAATAGAGGAATTTTAATAGATGCTGAAGTGATAGGAGAAGATGCTCTTAAAAATAATGAGCTGGGGACAATAAAAGGTAAGTTTGTCAAAAAACAAAAAATAGGATCTTCTGTTAAACTCTTAATACAACCTGAAGATTTAGATCATGATGATAAAAGTAAACTGATATTAGAGGTTATAGATAGAAAATTTAGAGGCACAAACTTTATCTACACTCTTAAAACAAAAGGAAACCAAGTTATCCCAGTCTTTGTACACTCTCATCATGAACATCAACATAAGATTAAGGACAAGTTTGGAATAAAGACCCCAATTTATATTGACCATTTAGTTTGCTTTTAGTTTGCTTTTAATTTTATTAAAAAGATGTTAGATAATATTTCATTTGCGCCCTTAGCTCAGCTGGATAGAGCATCGGTTTTCTAAACCGAGGGTCGGAGGTTCGAATCCTCCAGGGCGCGCCACTAAAGGTTGCAAAAAGTCCTATATTGATAAGAATTATTATTTTTACCATATGTAGTATGAAAAAATAATATGTCCCCTTGATCTGCTTTCTTAAATATTAAATACTAAGTTATATTCTTTGAAAGTTACTTTCAAAGTATTGTTAACAATAAAAAATGAGGGAATCATTATTATGATTAAATCTTTAAAAAGTTTGATTTTGGTGATTGGTGCTTCTTTGCTTTTGGTTGCTTGCGGCCAACAAGGTGGTGGTGCTGGTTCTAAAAAATCTAAAACTTTACAAAACACGAAAAAAGCTGGTTTCGTAAAATGTGGAGTCTCGCAAGGACTTCCAGGATTTTCTAATGCTGACGCATCAGGAAATTGGACTGGCGTAGACGTAGATGTATGTAGAGCAGTAGCTGCTGCAACATTAGGTGATGCTAATAAAGTTAAATACTTTCCATTAAGTGCTAAAGAAAGATTTACTGCATTAACTTCAGGTGAAATTGATGTACTTTCTAGAAACACTACTTGGACTTTATCAAGAGATGCTGACATTGGTTTAACATTTGTTGGTGTAAATTTCTATGATGGACAAGGTTTTATGGTAAGAAAAGACTCTGGCATTACTTCTACAAGTCAATTTAAAAGTGGTATGTCTGCTTGCGTAAACATTGGTACTACTACAGAGCTAAACATGAGAGACTTTTTTAATTCTAAAGGAATTAAATATGAACCTGTTGTGTTTGAAAAAGCTGACGAAGTAGTAGCAGCATATGATTCTGGTAGATGTGATACTTACACTACAGATAAATCAGGCTTAGCTGCACAAAGAACTAAAATGAAAGACCCAGATGCTCATATAGTTTTACCTGAAACGATTTCAAAAGAGCCTTTAGGCCCTGTTGTTCGTCAAGGTGATTCAGTTTGGGAAGATATAGTTCGTTGGTCGCTAAACGTTATGATTGAAGCAGAAGAATATGGAGTTAACTCTGGAAACGCAGATTCAATGAAAGACTCAGAAAACCCAGCAATTAAAAGACTTGTTGGAGCTGAAGGAGAACTTGGAGCTGCTTTTGGTTTAGATAATGAATGGAGTTTAAGAATTATCAAACAAGTAGGAAACTACGGTGAAAGCTATAAACGTAACATTGCTGACACAGGTATTCTACCTAGCAGAGGTCCAAATGAACTGTGGACTAAAGGAGGAATTCTTTACGTTCCGCCAGCAAGGTAATTATATTTAAAAATACATTAAAAAGGGCTAGATTTATCTAGCCCTTTTTTTTATTTTAGTAATAAAGATGAAAATTAAAAATTTAGCTTCTGGAATAGGGGATTTTCTTGATGATAGGCCTAGATTAAAAAGGTACTTACCTCAAGCTTTAACTCTTTTTTTTATAGTTTTTGTTCTTGGATATTTTACTTTTAATGCCCAAGTTAATATGGGAAACAGAGGAATTGTTTTTGGTTTTGGTTTTTTACAACAAGAAGCATCCTTTGATATTCAGTTTTCCTTAATAGATTATGACGGTTCCTACTCTTATGGTAGAGCTTATTTAGTAGGTCTTTTAAATACAATTTTAGTTTCTGTTGTAGGAATATTTTTTGCAACTATCTTAGGTGTCATCATTGGTATATCAAGACTATCACCTAACTACTTAATATCAAAATTTGCAGAAATCTATGTAGAAATTTTTAGAAATATACCATTGCTTCTTCAAATATTTTTTTGGTACTTTGCAGCACTTAGGGCTTTGCCACTACCAAAAGAAGCAATAAATTTTTTTGATATTTCTTATTTAACAGTTAAAGGCTGGTTTATTCCAAAATTTATTTGGACAAATTTTTCATTTTTACTTTCTTCGATATTATTAGCTATTGTTGGAATATTTTTGACCTACAATTATGCAAAAAGAAAACAGGAAGCAACAGGTCAAAGAATACCTGCTTTTTTTATATCTTTAGGATTACTAATAGCCCTTCCTTTTCTTGGAGTTTTTTTAGGAAATGTTGGTTTAAGTTTTGAATATCCTACTTTGATACAACAAACTACTACAATTTATAATTTTAAAGGTGGTGTAGGAATTATTCCTGAACTTATAGCTTTAGCTCTAGCTCTTTCTTTGTACACAGCAACATTTATAGCCGAATGTGTTAGAGCTGGAATTATGGGTGTGGGAAAAGGACAAAAAGAGGCTGCAGCCTCTATAGGTTTAACTCCGGGTCAAACTTTAAGATTAGTTGTTATGCCTCAAGCATTAAGAATAATAATACCACCAACTACTAACCAGTATTTAAATTTAACAAAAAACTCATCTCTTGCAGCTGCAATTGCTTACCCTGATTTAGTTTTAGTCTTTGCTGGAACTGCAATGATGCAAACGGGTAGAGCCATTGAGATAGTTTCTATAACAATGTTAACATACTTAACTCTAAGTATTTTAATCTCAATGTTTATGAATTGGTATAATAAGAAAATAGCTATAAAGGAAAAATGATAGGAAACTTAACATTTTTAAAACCAAGAAGGGATAAATTGAACACCTATATATTTTTAGGTGCTACTTTTTTTACTTTAGGTATTTTTGATCTAATCTCTAACTCATTTTTTGATAAAAATATTACTTTCTTTTTACCTGAAATTTTAAGTTTTTTTACTCCATTACTATTTGGTTTTATTGGTCTCCATTTAATTCGAATTGAATATAGTGGGAATAAGAACTTAGACATAATTAACAAAAATATAAATATAAATTGGTTTAACGGAATATTAACATTGTTGGTTATATTTGTATTAATCAAAGGAATGCCGACACTTTTAAATTGGGCTTTTTTTGATGCAAATTTTTCAGGTACTAGTAAAGAGGAATGTACTGGCAGTGGAGCTTGCTGGGTGTTTATTAATGTTTGGTTTGAAAGATTAATGTATGGTTTATATCCAAATGATGAAATTTGGAGAATAAATGTAGCTTTTATTTCTTTATTTTTGATAGTCGGTGCAGCATTTTTTGTTTCTCCAAAAAATAAAAAATATGTAATCATTTTCTTATTATTTATTTTTCCATTTATTTTAATCTCTTTGCTTTCTGGAGGTAATTTTGGCTTGAACAAAGTACCAACTAACGAATGGGGAGGTTTAGCATTAACTTTTATCATTTCTATATTTGCAATACTTTTTTGTTTTCCTGTAGGAATGCTCTTGGCTTTGGGTAGAAGATCTTCTGCTCCAGTAATTAGATACTCATCTATCGGTTTTATAGAATTTTGGAGAGGGGTTCCTTTAATAACAGTTTTATTTATGGCATCAGTAATGTTTCCAATGTTTTTACCAGATGGTACTTTTTTGGATAAATTAATTAGAGTTATAATAGCTATAACACTTTTTGAAGCTGCTTATATGGCAGAAGTTATAAGAGGAGGTCTTCAGGCACTACCCAGAGGGCAATATGATGCGGGCAAATCTTTAGGAATGAATTATTGGAAACTTCATCTTTTAGTAATATTGCCACAAGCATTAAAACTAATAATACCTGGAATTGCTAATACCTTTCTAGCTTTAGTTAAAGACACCCCATTAATTTTAGTTGTTGGACTACTTGAATTAGTAGGTATGATAGATATGGCTAAAACAAATCCTAAATGGTTAGGTTTTGCTGCAGAAGGTTACGTTTTTGCGGGTTTAGTTTTTTGGATTATCTGTTATGCTATGAGCAGATATAGCCAAAATTTAGAACAAAAGTACAAAACAGACAGATAAGAATATTTTATGGCAGGACCAATTATACAAATGAAAGAAGTAAACAAGTGGTTTGGCGACTTTCAAGTTTTAAAAGATATTAATCTGGACGTAGCTGAGAAACAAAAAATTGTAGTATGCGGTCCTTCTGGATCAGGTAAATCTACTTTGATCAGATGCATTAACAGGCTTGAAGAACATCAAAAAGGAACAATCATAGTAGATGGCTTTGAGTTGTCTGAAAAAACTAAAGACATTGAAAAAATTAGAGCTGAAGTTGGGATGGTTTTTCAACAATTTAATTTGTTTCCACATTTATCTATATTGGACAACTGTACCCTGGCGCCTATTTGGGTAAAAAAAACTCCAAAAAAAATAGCAGAAGAACAAGCAATGAGACAGTTAGAAAAAGTTCAAATTTCAGACCAAGCAATGAAATTTCCTGGACAATTATCAGGTGGACAACAACAGAGAGCTGCACTTGCTAGAGCCTTATGCATGGAACCAAAAATAATGTTGTTTGATGAGCCTACTTCTGCTTTAGATCCCGAAATGATAAAAGAAGTTTTGGACGCTATGGTAAATCTAGCAAAAGCAGGAATGACCATGATAGTGGTTACTCATGAAATGGGTTTTGCAAAAGAAGTTGCAGATGAGGTAGTTTTTATGGACGAAGGGATGATTGTTGAACGAGCTAAAACTAAAGATTTTTTTGCAAATCCTAAATCAGACAGAACAAAGCTTTTCTTAAGTCAAATACTATAGATCTTTTAATAATATGAAAAGACTTAGTATATTAATCATACTTTTTTCAATTTTCAGCACCAAAACTTTTACTCATGTTGAACA
>CACFNH010000007.1 GCA_902567685.1 uncultured Pelagibacteraceae bacterium
CAACTTTACCAGACGAGCCGTTAATAATGTCATTATATTTGGCTTGAACTTTCTCAATTTCAGCCGAAGATAGATCTTGTTTTGCTACCAAAGTGTGTTCGTAAAAACTCATTTTTACTATCAATACCTGCTTATTTTATTTATATTAAAGAACGGTTTTATACTATTATAAAAGACTCATTTCAATAGTAATAATATATTAGAAACCATTTTATAATATGAACACCAAGGTCGATATTATTTTACCCAACTATAACAAAGGGATATATTTAGAAGAGACCATTAACTCAGTTTTAAAGCAAACCTATAAAGACTGGCAACTTTTTATAGTAGATGACTGTTCAACAGATAATTCTAGAAAAATATTAAAAAAATATTCTTCTCACAAACAAATTATTATTATTTATTTAAAGAAAAATGGGAGTTTCATTTTCAAGAAATTTGGCAATAAGAAAATCAAATTCAAAATATATATCATTTATCGACTCTGATGATTTATGGAGTAACAATAAATTAGAAGATCAAATTAATTTTATGGAAAAAAACAATTATAATTTTACTTATACTGACTACACGCCTTTTTTACAAAAAAACAATAAATTAGTTTATAAAAAAAAGATAAATTCTCCGAAATCTTTTAACTATGAAGAGTTTATTAACAATAGTTCAATTGGAACTAGCTCTATGATTTTATCGAGAAAACTTGTAGGAGCAACTAAGTTTCCTAAGGTTGATATTTTAGAAGATTTTCCATTTAAATCTAAAATATTAAAAAAAACTAATTCTGCTTTTAAATTTGAACAAAATAGCACATTTTATAGAATTACACGTGGTTCACTAAATAGCAACAAATTGAAAAATCTATACTGGCTTTGGTATATTAATAAAAAATATAACAATTTAAACTTTTTAAAAAATATAAAATCTTTGATATGTATTTCTATTAATTCAATTAAAAAATATGGTTTTAAATAATTTATAAATGAAGGCTTTACTATTTCCAGGTCAAGGTTCTCAAGTTGTAGGCATGGGTTCAGAATTTTACAAAAATTTTGATTTAGCTAAAAATATTTTTGAACAAGCTGATGATATTTTAAATTTTAAGATATCCAAAATTATTTTAGAGGGACCTGAAAGTGAATTAAAACTTACTCAAAATACACAGCCAGCAATTCTAACTGTTAGTTGTGCTATATATAATATTTTGCAAAAAGAGATGGGGATGAATACAAAAAATTTTAAATATTTTGCTGGACATTCACTTGGTGAGTACAGTGCATTAGTTTGCAGCGGTTCATTAAAGTTTAAAGATGCTTTATTTTTACTTCGAGAAAGAGGAAAAGCTATGCAAGATGCGGTACCTGTAGGCAAGGGAGCAATGTTGGCAATACTTGGATCTACAATTGATGAAGTAAATCAGCTAATAACTAAATTTAACAAAAATGGAGTTTGCGAAATAGCAAACGATAATTCAGACGGACAAACTATTGTTAGTGGAAATAAAGAGTCAGTAACTGACTTACTTAATATTTTAAAAGAAAAAAAAAAGAAAGCAATTTTACTCCCTGTCAGTGCACCTTTTCACTGTTCTTTAATGAAAGATGCGGCAAAAAAGATGAAAGAAAAAATTGAACCTGTAAATTTTGAAAAATTAAATTTTGAAATTATAAGCAATGTTACTGCTTTACCAGAAAATGATCCTAAAAAAATTAAAACTCTTCTTGTTGAGCAAATTTATACTAAAGTGAGATGGAGAGAGAGCATCATAAATATGTCAAAAAACGGGATTAATGAATTTATTGAAATAGGACCTGGAAAAGTCTTGTCAGGTTTAGTTAAAAGAATTATAAAAGATGCTAATACCAAGAGCGTAAATTCTATTGAAGAAGCTAAAAATAATATAAAATGAGTTTTAAGAACAAAAAAATTTTAATTACTGGAGCAACAGGAGGAATAGGTAACGCTTTAGTAAAAAAATTTACCGATCTTGAAGGAATAGTTTTAGCTACTGGCACAAAGACCGAAAAATTAGATGACATTAAAAAAAAATTCCCTAAAGTTTTAGTTAAAAAATTTGATATTTCAGATCATTTAAAAATTGAAGAATTTGTGGAAAATTGTTCTTTAGAGCTTGGCGGTTTAGATATACTTGTTAACAATGCTGGAATTAATGCTGACAACCTTTCTTTAAGAATGAAAGATGAAGAATGGAAAAAAGTTATTGATATTAATTTAACTTCAACTTTTTTACTTTCTAAACACTCAATAAAAAAAATGTTAAAAAATAAATTTGGAAGAGTTGTGAACATTACCTCTATAGTTGCTCATTCAGGTAATTTGGGTCAAGCTAATTACTCAGCTTCAAAAGCTGGAATCATAGGAATGTCCAAAAGTCTTGCAATTGAATATGCTAAAAAAAACATAACTATAAATTGTGTATCTCCGGGTTTTATAGAAACTTCAATGACTCAAAATATAGCTGAAAAAGTAAGATTGTTTCTAACATCAAGAATACCAATGGGCAGATTAGGAACTGGGCAAGATGTATCAAACTGTGTAGCTTTTTTATGCTCAGAATCCTCATCATATATAACTGGCGAGACAATACATGTTAATGGCGGAATGTATATGGCTTGACAATCATAACGAATAATTTAATAAGAAAATAAATCAAATATTCAAAAATAGGAATTAAATGTCAAAAGATGTAAATGCAAAAGTCAAAAAAATAGTCGCAGATCACCTTGGTGTAGAAGAAGCTAAAGTTACAGACGAAGCAAGTTTTATTGACGATCTTGGAGCAGATAGTCTAGATACAGTAGAACTAGTAATGGCGTTTGAAGAAGAGTTTGGATCTGAAATTTCAGACAGTGAGGCAGAGAAAATTCTTACAGTTGGTGACGCGATTAAATTTATTGAGAGCAAATCCTCTTAATTAAATATAAAGGCTATTGTAAATTTATTAATGGTAAACAAAGATGATAGTATCATGGTTATACTTTCATCACCTTCTGGTGCCGGAAAAACTACTATTAGTAAAAAAATTCAACAAAAATATCAGAATTTCAAAATTTCAGTTTCACATACTACAAGAAAACCAAGACCCAATGAAGTTGAGGGCGTTGATTATTTCTTTTTAAAAGAAAATGAATTTAAAGAAAAAGTTAAAGATAATGAGTTTTATGAACATGCAAAAATTTTTGGTAATTATTATGGAACTTCTAAAAAATCTGTTTTAGACCTCTTAAGAAATAAAAATGATATTTTATTTGATATTGATTGGCAAGGAACTAAACAATTATCTGAACACAAAGAGCTTAAATTAACAAAAATATTTATACTACCTCCAAGCAAAGAAGAACTAAAAAAAAGATTAATTCAAAGAAATCAAGATAAGCCTGAAGTTGTTTCAGAAAGATTAAAGTCGTATGAAAATGATTTAGCCCATCAGAATGATTATGATTTTGTTGTAATAAACGATAATCTTGAGACCTGTTTTAAAGAAGTTGAAAAAATAATTCTTTTAGAAAAGGAGAAAATATTAGAATAAATTAAAAAAATTTTAAATATTTTTTTTATATTTTTCATAACATTCAGTAATTTTATAATATTGGTCTTTGGTTATTTGATCAGGTCTATCAGATAAATTAATATTTAACTTTTTTGAAAAGAATAAGGAATTTTTAAAAATTATTGAAAAAGCTTTATTTATCATTTTTCGTTTTTTTGAAAAAAAAATTTGAGTTATATTTTCTAAATTTGTTATATCTTGAATTTTGTAGGTTTTATTTACAACTGGCTCAAAAACTAAAACCATTGAATCAACCTTAGGCTTCGGGTAAAAACAGTTTTTAGAAACTTTAAAACTAGCAGCAACTTTTAACCTCCAATTTGAAATAACACTAAGTCTTCCATACTTTTTAGAATTGTGTTCAGCTAAAATTCTTTCAGCTACTTCTTTTTGAAACATTAATACTAATCTTTTATATTTTGGAGGCCAAATTTTTATTTTGATTAATTTTATTAAAATTTGTGTAGAAATATTGTAGGGGAGGTTACCAAAAATTATGCAATCTTTCTTTATTTTATTTTCTATGTCAAAATTTAATATATCGTTATTTAGAACTTCTATAGCTTTTTTAGATTTAAAATTTTCTCTTAAAATTTTACATAAATTGTAGTCTTTCTCTATAAGAACTATTTTTTTAAGATCAGATTTTAATATTTCTTTGGTTAAATTACCTGTTCCAGGGCCTATTTCTATAATATTAGACTCTTTTATTCCGCCTAATGAAACTATTTTTTTAATTATGTTTTTATCAATTAAGAAATTTTGTCCTAAAGACTTTTTTGGCTTAAGCATCCTAAATCTTAAAAATAAATTCAATAGCTTTAATTAGACTTAAAGGGTTAGCTTTATTTAATCCAACCATATCTTTTGCAATACCATGATCAGGGGAAATTCTGATATATTTTAAACCTAGAGTGACATTAATTGCATCAAAGCCATATAAAGTTTTATAAGAAGGCAAAACTTGATCATGGTACATGCCAACTATAATGTCATATATATATTTTTTTTTATTAAAAAAAATAGTGTCTGCTGAGAACGGCCCAATAACATCAAATCGTTTTTTTTTTAATTTTTTAATTACGGGTATTATAATTTTTTTTTCTTCAGATCTAGGACGAAATTCATCATTATGTGGGTTCAAACCTAAAACTGCAATTTTTGGCTTTCTTTTTAACTTATTCCTGTAAAAATTATTTACAGTTATTATTTTTTTTTCAATTAATTTTTTATTTAAGTTTTGAGAAATTTTTCTAACAGGAATATGGGTTGATATAGGAACCACAGATAAATTTTTATTATAAATCATCATAACAGCAGAATCTTTTACACCATTTTTTTTTGCTAAATACTCAGTTACACCAGAATATTTTGATTTAAATATATTTTTACTTACTGGACAATTAATGAAACCAATTATTTTTTTTTTTGTTGCAAGCATGTGTGCTTTATTTATGCAATGTAGAATATAATTTGGCTGAAGGGGAACATCAAATATTTTTAGACTTGTTGATGAAATAAATTCAT
This sequence comes from uncultured Pelagibacteraceae bacterium, assembly GCA_902567685.1. Classification (GTDB taxonomy): domain Bacteria; phylum Pseudomonadota; class Alphaproteobacteria; order Pelagibacterales; family Pelagibacteraceae; genus Pelagilacustribacter. Next base: position 5,099 of record CACFNH010000007.1, read on the forward strand.
TAATAGAATTAATCTTAATAATAGGAATTTTAATTTTAAGTTTTTTAAGCTGTTTTTTTATTAATGAGTAACTTCCAATTAAAAAAATATTTTTTTTATATTTTTTTTTAGTTTTCTTCCAAGATTTAGCTATTATTTCTGAATTTATACTAGAAGGTTCTCCAGTTACTATTGCAATTTTTTTATTCATTGGAATTTAACTAGGGTTTTATTTTGAATACTAGAGAAATGAGATCTAGAAAATAAACTTAATTTTTCTTCTTTTTTTTTAGCAATGATTTCCTCTTTAATTTTATTTAAATCTAAGTCTTTTTCTTTAACATTATTCATTGAATTAATTTTTAGAATAGTGATTGAGTTAGCATTTTTAATAGGTTTAGTAATTTCCCCTATATTAATTTTTTTTAATTCGTTTAGATAAACACTAGATAATGTTTTTTCTGCAAAAATTCCTATCTCACCACCTTTTGACGCAGAACTTGAGATGCTGTATTTTTTTGCCGCTTCTTCAAAACTTTTATTTTTAATAACTTGATAAACATCATTTAAAATTTTTTCAACATCTTGATTACTCAATGAAAGCTCTATTTCAGATAAATTGTACTCTAAGCTAACCTTTTTATTTTTAACTCTATTTTTAACTTCATTTTCTACTTCAATTGTATTGATATCAATTTGATTTTTGTAAGTATAGTAAATTAAAGTTTTCCAGATTAATTCAGTTTTATTTTTTTCTATAAAAAAATCATAATTCAATTTATTGATGGCAAAAAACTGTTTTAAACCTGATATATCAATATTTAACCTTTCACATACTTTTAATAAATATACATTAAGTTCATCTTCACTATATTTTGAAATTTTCTTTTTTTTAATTTCATTCTTTTTAATTAAATTTCTTATTAAAGCTTGAATAGCAATATTTTTCACTTCATCTATATTTTCCTGATTTATTTGTTTCCCAGATAATAAAAGCATTGTTTGTATTTCATTTTTTAGATCAGAATTAGTTATAATTTCATTTCCAACTTTAACAACTATTGAGCTATTAATTTTTCCGAAAACATTTAAAAAAGTGAAAACGAAAAAAAAAATAAGTATAGATATCTTAATTAAATTTTTTATTTTCATTTACTTAAAGTGGGGCTATTTACTTCACCAAACGGCAATATTGAAATTGTAAACATAATTGAACTATCTGGCTCTATATCTCTATCTGTATAAAACTCTCTTCTGAAAACAATGCCAGCTTTTAAACAGTCATTGATATATTCATAGCTCAAATTATAAAATTCTGCAGAATTTGTAAGCAGATTTCTTTTTGTTGAGAATGATAGCTTGCCCGAGTCATTAACCAAAATATCTATACCTGATTTAAAGCTTTCCTCAGTTCCCCTATGATCTTTCTTTTCCAAATAACTCATATTAAATTTTGTATTTCCAAAAACTAAATTTCCATCAATTTCATTAAAGTTGAAATCTTTATAGTTTTGATCTAAAGCAAAATTATAACTTATTTCTCCTTTATTATTTTCCAAATAAAACTTTGATTGACCAACAACATCTGAAAATCTTTGATCTAAGGAGCTGCTAGAAGGCATATCTTCATTTTCTTTATCATTAACAACTTGTCCTAGACCAAAAGAAAACACCTCATTTCCTGGAGTGCCATCTTTGTTTAATTTATTTTTTTTATATTCTACTCCTAAAGATGCACTTAAACCACTTTCAATAACATCAATTTCATCAATTTTGTTAATATCAAACAAATTAGAATAATTAAGATTTTTTTCTTTTTCTACGTTTCTCATATGTCCTGGCGAATATCTTAAAAGTAATTTAGGTGTCAAAAAATGACTATTTCTTTTTACAAGATCATTTTTGTAAAGACCGAGATTTGCAAAATAACCCAATGCACCTGAAAGCTCTGAAGATGTACCGTCTGTTTTATATTCTGAAGTATTTTTTGCATTGTAATTAACAGTTTTTAATTGTCCTTTAAATTGATTTGTTAAGAAATTTCCAGTTATCCATTTATTTGATTTCCAATTTACATCATTTACAAAAAATTCTGTTTGTTTATTTACATCATAATTTCTTACTCTAAGATTTGAAGACAGATCAAATATTCCATATTTTTCATTAGTAGAAAGATTTTTTTCAAAAGTTAAATATGGGACTAGATATTCATATTTTGATCTATCTTGTTTAGTTAAATTATCAAATGCGCTAAAAGTTGCTCCAAAAAAAAGATCTTCTTTCTGATAGTCATAATTTAATGTATTTTCAAGAACGTTAACATCTTTATCAGCCAAAGAGGTTTGTACATCATATACTTTAAGATAAGTATCATTAGTTACTTTTTGTAAATTGATTTCAAGATTACTATTTTTATCTTCTTCATCAATAAGACTCATTTCAAAACGAGAAAAGAAATGACTTTTAGAACCCTTAGATTTGGTAATAGATGTGTTTTTATATCCAGGAGTATGACCAGCATCTACCAACAGATAAGATTTTTTAAAATCTTGTCTGTATTCTAGTAATAGTAAAGGATTTTCAGATGTATAAAGTTTAGGAGTTAAAGTTAAGTCTCGGTCTTTAGTAATTGCCCAATAATATGGTACAGCAATACCGGGACCTAAATTTTTGTTATCACTAAAAGAGGGCATTAATACTCCAGATCTTCTATCTACAGTGGGATCAGGATGATTGAAAATTGGAAAATAAAATATTGGAAAATCATAAATTTTTAAAATTGCATCCTTATAATAGATTGTTTTTTTTGCTACATCATGTTCAATTTTTTTTGATTGTAAGATCCAGGGAGGACATTTGTCTTCTTTTCTATTTTTACAATATGTAAAAACACCTTTATTTATTTCATTTTTATCTTTAGTAAGAGTCATGGTGTTTGCAAAAAATCTTGGTTCATTTTCTTTATTTATTTTAATATTTTCTTGATTTAAAAAGGCTTTAACATCTGAACCAACTATCTTTCTTTTCTTTTCATCAATATAGATTTCTGAAAAATTGTAATCATTATTATTAATATCTTTAATCTTTATCTTGCCTTTTGAAAAAAACATATTTTTGTTAACAATATATTTAAACATTTCTACAAAAATTTGATTTCCATCTTTATCTTTTATTTGGGTGCTACCATCTGAAGTGATAACTTTATTCTTATTATCAAACATAATATCACTTCCAATTACTTGATAACCTTCAGAGGTAATTATTCTAGTTTCACCAATAGTTTCTATTAGCTCTTCATTCTTATTATATCTAGCAGACTCAGAATAAATTTTATTATTTTTACTGTCAATTGCGCTAACATTTCCTTCTAAAATAATTATCTTATTCTTTTTATCTACATTAATTTTAGATGAATTAATTTTTAGCTCATCACTATACGAAAAGGAGCTCTTGATTATAAAAAAAATAAATATGAAAATATAAATAAAGTAATTATTTTTCATTAATCTGTATAATTCCAATTGAACAAAACAGGCTTATTGCTATCACAGGTATCCAAACAGCTAATGTTAGGGGAATTCTATTAGTCTGACCTAAAGCTACTGACAAGTCTTTAAAATAGTAAATTACCACGCAACATATAATAGATATGAAGATATAATAAAGATTTTGTGGCTTATTTATTGAACTGACTGTAAAAATAGAAGCCAAAACTACCATTAAAAATAAAAAAACAGGAAGTGAGAAGAAGGAGTTTAATTTTTCATTTAGCAATTGTTTTGAATATCCCTGATCATTGAGACTATTATACTCAGTAACTAAATTTAAGAATGAAACTGTATCAAGATTTCTGTAGAGATTGTTTAATTTTTCAATATTATAAATAGAATTAATCTTATACTTTTCAAGATACAAGGAAGATTCTTCATTTGCATTATCTTTTAGATTAAACTTCCTAACAGATTCAAGCTGCCAGGTGTTAGTAGAGATCTCAGCTTTTTTTGCTTCAATCCTATATAGAATTTTATTTGTACTTTTATCTAATTCATAAATTGTTAAATCTTTTAAAAATTTTTTTTCTACTTTTTTAGCTGTTGCAATTCTAAGTTTTTCTTCATAAATCTCTTTCATCCAAACACCATTTTTATTTATTGAGATAAGGTGATCAATATCCTTAGAATATTGTGCTTTTGTGTCTTCGTAATATTTAATCATAGAAGAAGTCAAAGGATTTACCACTAAGAGAACAGCCACTCCAAATAAGAAAGCTGTGAAAGATAAAATAAATATAATTTTTAAATTTGAGAATCCAAAAACTTTAAGTGAAAGTAAATCACCATTAGATTTAATAGATATCAGATACCACATAGATGCGATAAAAATTATAAAAGGCAATAATTTAAGAATAAGATTGGGTATAAACATAATTGTAAGCAAAAATGGTAAACTAATATTTTGATCTAAATCTTTAAAAAACTCTATTTCTTCAAATAGGTTGAGTATTATTCCAAGACAAACAAAAATTAATACTGTATTAAAAATTATTTTTAAAAAACCAAATATTAGATATTTATTTATGACTTTATTCATTATTTAATCCTTTCAAAAGCTAAACTTTTAACTAATATTAAATAAGCTAATGGCATTAATAGGAAAGGAAATAAAAAATAAAGAATTGTGTTTATTTTAGAAAGACCAGAATATCGAACTAATATTTCAGCCATAATAAGAATTAAAAAACAGGCAGCAAAATATATATAATTTTTTAGGGGCCTATATTTTTTTTCTCTATTTGAAATTAATAGAAAGGAGCAAATCAAAGAAACCAAGGGAATATAAAGAGGCATTCCAACTCTTCTAGCAATTGTTGCAATTACTTCACTATTTAATTTATTCCTTGGGCAACTATGTAAGTATTCTAAGTTTGAGTCTAATTCTTTTTTTTTAAAACATTCAAATAAGACAAAAGTCGGAGTTTCTTGTAATTTGGGAATAATAATAGATCTAGGTTTTAAGGCATCTATTAAAATTTCAGTTTTTTTAAAACTTACATTATTTAATTTCCCTTCATAATCTTGAGTTTGTATTAAACCATCAGTGAGTATTAATTTTTTTTTGTTTATAAAACCAGTTTTAGCTATGATTGTAGTATTGACAGATTTTTCTTTACTTGAAACTAATCCTTTTAAGAAATTGCCATCATCTCTAATAAAAATATTTTTCATTTCATTATTTTCATTTTTACTTTGAACATGAAATGTCAGTTTTTTAAAAGAGTCACTAAATTCATTAACTTTAATTACAGAAGAAACAGAGTCAAAATCTGAAAGTCTTATTAAGCTTCTTGATTTATTAAGAGCATTTGGAGTTACAAAAGTTGCAAAAGAAAGTTGAACTATTAAAGCCAATATAGAAATAAGAAAAAATAAATTTACTAATTTTATCTTATTTACACCTGCCATCCATAGTATTGTTAGTTCATTTTGCCTTTCAAATTTTAAAATAGAAAAGATTAAGGCTAGAAGGAAAGAAATAGGTATAAATTTTGTTATTATGTTGGTTATATTTAAAATTGAAAACAAAAGATAAGTTTTTATAGAATGTCCATTTTCAACTATCAAATCTAAAAAATTTACTGCTCTGACAGTCCATGCTATTGCAGTAAATGCAAATAAAATGGTGATAAATGATTTAATAATCTCAATAGTAAAGTACTTATAAATTTTGTTTTTAAGCATTGAATTTGATATATAAATAAATCAACTATAAAGAAAATTCAATCTAAGGTTTAAATATGATAAATTTTAACAGCAATTTTAACTCAAAAGCGGCAAATATTGGTTTTTTTATACCTAGTGAACTTAAATTTAGGGCTAACAAAACAGTAAAAGCAGAAACAGTTAATAAGATCAATTCTTTCTTAAAAAAAGTTTCTAAAAATAATAAAAAAGAAATTCTTTCTTTTGATTTATCAGAAAATCAAAAATGTTTTTTGGTAATTGTCAAAAAAAACCTTGAAACACATGAAATCAATAATCTTGGGGCTTCACTAAAATCTTATTTAAAATTAGATAAAAATATTAAAAATATTTCTATGTCTGCAGAGTCAGTTTCTGATAATATTGTTTTAGAATTTTCCTATGGCTTTGAACTAAAAAGTTACAACTTCAATAAATATAAATCTAAAAAAGATGAAACTGTTCAAAATATTGATTTAACTGTAAAAGATTTAAATTCTATCAAATCTAAATATAAAGATTTATCTTCAATAAAAGAAGGAGTGTTTTTAGCGAGAGACCTTGTGTCTGAACCGCCAAATGTTTTAAATCCTAAAAAATATACAGAAGAAATTAAGAAGCTTGCAAAACTAGGGTTGAAAGTTGAAATTTTAAATGAAAAAAATCTTAAACAACTTGGAATGCATTCTTTACTTGGAGTTGGCCAAGGTAGTTCAAATGAATCATTTTTAGTTGTTGTGAAATGGAATGGAGGAAAGTCAAATTTTGGAAAACCATTAGCTTTTGTTGGAAAGGGTGTTTGCTTTGATACTGGAGGAATTTCTCTGAAACCAGCAAGATTTATGGAAGAAATGAAATATGATATGGGCGGATCTGCAGTTGTAGTTGGCTTGATGAAATGTCTAGCTATAAGAAAAGCAAAGGTTAATGCAATTGGAGTAGTTGGTTTAGTAGAAAATATGCCTGACGGTAATGCTCAAAGACCTGGAGATATAGTTAAATCTTACTCTGGAAAAACGATAGAGGTACTCAATACTGATGCAGAAGGTAGACTAGTATTAGCAGATGCATTAACATACACAGAAGAAAAATTTAATCCTAAATTTATAGTAGACCTAGCAACTTTAACTGGAGCTATTATCATGGTTTTAGGAGAAGAATATGCAGGATTATTTTCTAATAATGATAAATTATCTTCGGAACTTCATGAGATTGGAAATAAGATCAATGAAAAAGTTTGGAGATTACCACTTCACAAAAATTACGATAAATTAATGAATTCAGCATACGCTGATGTGCAAAACATTAATTATGCTGGAGGTGCCGGCTCAATAACAGCAGCTCAGTTTTTGCAAAGGTTTATTCTAAAAAAGACTCCTTGGGCTCATCTTGATATTGCTGGAATGGCTTTTTCAAAAAAGGCTGCAAGTTTGAATTCAGGGGGAGCCACAGGTTTTGGAGTTAGGCTATTAAATGATTTTATTAAAAAACATTACGAAAAAAATGATTGAAAAAACTTTATCAATTATTAAGCCTGATGCAGTAGAAAGAAACTTAGTAGATGAGATAAAAAAAATATTTACAGAAAATAATTTAAATATAAAAGATAGTAAAAAAATACACATTTCAAAAGAAGAAGCTGCAGAATTTTATAAAGTTCATCAATCAAAACCTTTCTATGATGCCTTATGTTCGTATCTTTCATCAGGCCCGATATTTGTAATGATTCTAGAGGGTAAAAACGCCATTTCGGAAAATAGAAGAATTATGGGTGCAACTAATCCCAAAGATGCAGATCCAAATACAATTAGAAAACTTTATGGTATTTCAATAGATAAAAATTCAGTTCATGGATCAGATTCTTTAGATAATGCTAAAAAAGAGATTAATTTTTTTTTTAAAAATTAAACCAACATATACAACTTGGTAATTGCTTGAGAAAAGGCTTTATGTTCAATTTTTTGCGTCTTTTTCTTTAAAGATAGAATACTTTCATTTTTACCAATCTCAAAAGATTTTTGTAAGATTATTTTACCTGAGTCTAATTTTTCATTAACAAAATGAACAGTACAACCAGTTTTTATTTCTTGAGCCTTCAAAATACGAGAAAAAGTGTTAGTTCCTTTATATAGAGGCAACAAAGAGGGATGTATATTGATAATTTTTCCTTTAAAGGAATTTATAAAACTTTTTGACAATATTTTCATGTATCCTGCAAGACAAATGAGGTTTATTTTTTTTTCATTTAAAATATTTATTAATTTTTTTTCAAATAAAGTATCTTTAGTTTTAACAACTTTAAAAGGTATAGAATATCTTTTTGCATACAACAAACCCAAAGCATCTTTTTTATTAGAAATAATTAACTTTATATTTATAGGAAAATTGTATTCTCTAGAACTTTTAATTAAAGCCTTTAAATTCGTGCCTGTTCCAGAAATGAAAACACAAGTATTTTTTTTTACCATCTAATATTTTTATATAAATTAAATCTTTTTTTATTTTTAGAAATATAACCTATTTCATAAGGCATATATTCTTTTGTAAAATATTTATTTACTTTTTTAATATTTTTTTTTTTAATAATTATACAAAATCCAACCCCACAATTAAAAGTATTTATCATTTCTTTATCGGATATATTTCTTTTTTTTATCCACTTAAAAATATCTTTAGTTTTAATTTTAGATAAATCTATATTTATAGAAAGATCGTTAGGCACTGATCTTCCTATATTCTCTAAAAGCCCTCCACCAGTTATATGAGAGGCAGAATTAATTAAATTTTTTTTAACTAAATTTAAAATTTCTTTAGTATAAATTTTAGTAGGTTTTAATAATTGATTTTTTACTTTTTTTGGAATTTTATTTTTTTTTAATATTGATCTAACTAATGAATAACCATTTGAATGTATACCGCTAGAAGGTATTGCTAAGATAATATTTTTATCTTTTACATTTTTTTTACTAAGGAGTTTTTTTTTTGAAACAATACCAACAGAAAATCCAGCTAAATCAAATTTATCTTTTTCATAAATGCCAGGCATTTCTGCAGTTTCTCCTCCAATTAATTCACAATCAGATATCCTGCACCCTTTAACTATACCTTTTAGTATTAACTTAATCTTTTTAAGATTTAATTTTCCTACAGCTATGTAATCTAAAAAGAATAATGGTTTTGCTCCTTGAACAATTAAATCATTAACGCACATAGCTACAAGGTCTATGCCAATTGTATGAAATTTTTTAAATCTATTTGCTAAATCAAGTTTAGTACCAACTCCATCTGTACTAGAGACAATTAAAGGGTCTTTAATTTTGATTTTGCTTATATCAAATGTTGATCCAAAAGCTCCAATATTATCTGAACTTTGGTTTTTATTCTTTTTTCTGACATTTTTTTTTGAGATTTTTGCTATATGTTTTACAAAACTATTTGCAAGAGCAATATTTACTCCGCTTTTTTTATAACTATTTTTTGTTTTTTCCATTAATAAAATGATAATTATTTAAACAATGAACAAAATTATTTTCTGTCTACTTATAATAGTATTTTTCTTTAAAACTGGAAATGTTTTTTCAGAGAGAAATATATTTTATGTTGATAATATAATAGTTGAAAGAAAGGACAGCCAAAAGAAAGAAAAATTGCTTAATACAGCTTTTCAAGAAGGTTTTAAAAAACTTATAAAAAGAATTTTGTTAAAGAAAGATCAAAAGACAGCTTTACAAACAAGCATAACAGAAGTTAAAGAAATGGTTTCCTCTTACCAAATATTAGTCAGTGAAGATAAGAACAATTCAAATGATTTTAAGGTTAATTTAACTTTTGATAGAGAAAGAATGAATTACTTTTTTTATTCTAAAGGTATTTCCTATGCCGATGTGTCTAAAACAAGCTTAGTACTATTTCCTGTTTTAGTTGAAAATAATGAATTATATTTATTTTCTAACAATTATTTTTTTAAAAATTGGAATGTCAAAGAAAATGATAAAAATAATAATGAGTTTGTTAATTATATTTTGCCTGTAGAAAGTCTAGAAGATATTCAATTCATAGAAACAAACAAAGAAAAGTTGGAATCAATAGACTCAAAAGAAATTTTGTCTAATTATGATATTGAAAACTATATGTTTTTGGTCATTAAAGTTTTAGAAGAAAAGATAGATGTCTTTTTGAAAGGGACTTTTTCAGATAATAATATTGTTAAAAATTTTAGTATCCTTAACCCGAATACAAACGATAGAGATAAAGATTTTGAAAGTATTATAAAAAAAATCAAAACTGAAATAAATGAAATTTGGAAATCACAAAATTTGATTGATAATAGAATTCCTTCTTTTTTGACTTTGACTGCAGATATAAAAAAACAAAATGATCTTCTCAAAATTCAGATGGTTTTAAAAGATATAGAATTAATTGAAAATTTTTATGTTCTTGAATTGTCAGAAAACTATGCGAAAATTCGAATTAAGTATTTAGGAAAAATAGATAAAATAAAAGATAAATTTTATAAGAGAGGTATAAAGTTAGATAACATAGACAATAAGTGGTTAGTGAGTTTATTATGAGCCAATTAATTTTTAAATTTCCATTTAAAACAACTTATTATGAAAATGATTTTTATGTTTCCTCAAACAACTTTGAAGCTTATAAACTCATAGAAAATTGGCCTAAATGGCCAGGTAAGCATGTTAATATTTTTGGACCAAAAGGTTGTGGAAAAACACACCTTTCAAATATATTAAAAAAAAAGATGAACGCATCACTTATTGAAGCTGCTAATTTTAACAACGATTCATTAAAAAACTTTAAATCAAAAGATTGTTTAATTATTGATAATTATAATAATAACATTGATGAAAAATTATTATACTCATCACTAAATGCAGCCTATCAAACAGAAAAATTTGTTGTAATTAATTCTTTAATTTCAATCAAAAAAATAGTAGTTGACCTTAAAGATCTTAGATCAAGATTTGATAGCTTTATTCATTTGGGAATCAAACTTCCAACTGATGACTTATTAAGAGTTATTTTAACTAAATCCTTTTCTGATAAACAAATTAAAGTTAATGTAAAATCATTGGAATATATTTTAAAAAATATTGATAGATCTTACGAAAAAGTCTTTGAATTTATTAAAGAGGTTGATTTTGAGTCTTTATCTGCTGGAAAATCAATAAATATTAATTTAATAAAAAAAGTACTAAACAAATGAATAAATATAGAACTCATAATTGTTCTGAACTAAGAGAAAAAGATATAGGAAAGAATGTAAAACTTTCAGGTTGGCTTCACAGAAAAAGAGACCATGGAAATTTACTTTTTTTAGATATTAGAGATCATTTTGGAATTACTCAATGTGTAATTGAAAATAAAGATAAGAATTTTAAAATCTTGGAAAAACTAAAACCAGAGTCAGTTATTTTGATATCAGGACCTGTTATCAAAAGAGCAAAAGATACAGAAAATAAAGATTTAGACACAGGTTTGATAGAAGTTAAAATAAAAAATTTTGAGATTCTTTCTTCTTCAAAAGAATTACCCATGCCTGTTTTTGGTGAGCAAGACTATCCAGAGGAAATTAGATTAAAATACAGATTTATTGATTTGAGAAGAAATGAAATGCATAAAAATATTGAGTTGAGATCTAAAGTTATTTCTTTTTTAAGAAATAAAATGATTGAAAATAATTTTTTAGAATTTCAAACCCCAATTTTAACTGCATCTAGCCCTGAAGGAGCTAGAGATTTTTTGGTACCTAGTCGAACACATCAAGGAAAATTTTATGCACTACCACAAGCGCCTCAACAATTTAAGCAAATGATAATGATATCAGGTTTTGATAGATATTTCCAAATCGCACCTTGTTTTAGAGATGAAGACGGAAGAGCAGATCGAAGTCCAGGAGAACACTATCAACTTGATATGGAAATGTCTTTTGTTGAACAAGAAGATATATTTAAAGTTGTTGAACCAATATTTTATGATTTATTTACAAAATTTGGCAAAAACAGAAAAGTAAATAAAAACCCATTTCCAAAAATAACTTACAAAGAATCTTTAGACAAGTATGGAACAGACAAACCAGATCTTAGGAATCCCATAGAATTGGTTGATGTAACAAAAATATTTTCTTCAAGTGAAGTTTCTTTGAAGATTTTTAAAGAAAACATAAAAAAAGGAGCTATTGTAAAAGCAATACCCGTTCCAAATACAATTTCAAAACCTAGAAGTTTTTTTGACAACTTAAATAATTGGGCCATTAAGGAAGGTGCAAGTGGTATGGCTTATATAACTTTTGAAAAACAAAATAATAAAATTACTGGAAAAGGACCGATAGCAAAATTTTTTTCAGATAAAGCAGTTTTAGAATTACTTAAAATTTGTAAATTAACAGAAAAAGACTCAGCTTTTTTTGTCTGCAATCAAATATCAGAGGCATTAAAATTTTCTGGAATAGCAAGACAAAAAATTGGAAATGAATTAAAGTTGATAGACAACAAAAAATTTAATTTTTGCTGGATTATAGATTATCCAATGTATCATTATGATGAAGTAGAAAAAAAAATTGATTTTAGTCACAATCCTTTCTCTATGCCACAAGAAAACATAAGTGATTTCGATAAAAAAGACCCTTTAAAAATTTTGGCCCATCAATACGATCTTGTATGTAACGGATATGAATTATCTTCTGGAGCAATCAGAAATCATGTTCCAGAATATCTATATAAAGTTTTTGGCAAAGTTGGATATTCAAAAGAGATGGTAGATAAAAATTTTTCAGGAATGATAAATGCTCTTTCTTACGGAGCTCCTCCCCATGGAGGCATGGCACCAGGTATCGATAGGATAGTTATGTTATTAGCTGATGAAAAGAATATTAGAGAAGTTACTCTTTTTCCTCTAAATCAAAATGCTGAAGATTTATTGATGGGGGCACCGTCAAAAATTGGGGACAAACAATTAAAAGAACTTGGTATAAAATTAGATTTTAAAAAAAATTAATTCTTAGTTTTTAAATTAATTCTAATATCGCTTAAATCAACAAGTTTTTCTTCATAATTACTTCGAACAAAACCTTTGGAAGTAATGTTCTTCACTATTTTTAAGAATTTGTCATCAGTAGAACCTTTATCATCACTAGCAGAACTAATTATAGATGGAGTATGAGCAAGCTCTTCTTTTCCCAAATAAGAGATTGCCAATTCTCTAAATACATAATCTAGTATTGAAGTAGCGCTTAGGATTCTATCATTACCCTCAACTTTTCCCGAAGGCTCAAACTTAGTATCTATAAAAGCATCAACAAATTCATCCAATGGAACCCCATATTGTAACCCTAAAGAAATTGCTATTGCAAAATTATTCATCAATGCTTTAACTAATTCACCTTCTTTATTTGTGTCTATGAATATTTCACCTATTTTCCCATCATTATACTCTCCTGTATGGAGATATATTTTATGATCACCTATTGATGCTTTTTGTATATAGCCTTTTCTTCTGTCAGGCATTCTGAATCTTTTTCCGATTTTTCCTTTAATTTTATTAGATAATAGATTTTCATTTGTTTGAACTTTTGGATCATTTTCCAAAACATTTGTATCTATAATCTTTGTTTTTTCTTCACCAGAGCTTAAAACTTTATTTTCAGCACCAATTTTTCTAGTTTTTCTATTATTAAGTTTAACATCTATAACTTCCACATCACCATCACTTCTATTATCAATTTTTGATAGCTCATTATCATTTAGCTCATCCAAAGTATGTGTAGTTTTAAAAGTACAAGTATAATAAGTTTCTACTATAAATTTTTTCATAAGATTTTAGGAATCTGCCTTATTGTAGATATATATTAAATATAGTAAGTGTCTATGATATAATTATACACTTATAAAGTGTGTGGATTTTAAATTTTAAATTATGATTAACTTAAAACAAATTTTTACTTGGTGGCACCGACAAACATTTGGAACTTTTTTAAAAACTTTATTTTTTGGAAAACTTGTTGGGAGAGATAATTTTGGGAACAAGTACTATAGAAGCAAGAAAGATGAAAGGTGGGTTGTTTATTCTGGTAAAATAGAAGCCTCACAAATAACTTCTGAATGGTATCTTTGGATGCATCATACAGTTAATGAAATTCCAAATAAGGAAAATAAAAAATTTTTTTGGCAAAAGGAACATTCTGAAAATTTAACTGGAACTGAAAATTCTTATAAACCAAATAAAATTTCAAAAATGGATGATAAAAAAAAATATGAAACTTGGAAAAGTTAAAAGTATTCTAATCTTTTTATTATTTTTTAATTTTAATTTAAAAGCAGATGATAAAATTTTAACGGTTCCCTTAATTAATTTAGAAGAACTTAAGCCTAGTTATGAAGATGTTGAAAATGATGATTTAGAAGTTAAAAATGACCAAACAAATCAAATTAAGAAAAAAAACAAAAAGATATCTAAAAATAGAAGTAAAAGTGTTAATGTTTTAGGGTTAGATAAAATTACAGCTAAGACAACTGAAATTAATATTAAATTGGGCCAAACAGAAAAGTTTGGACTTCTTGAGATTAAAGCTATCAAATGTGGAAAAGTAAATTCAAATAATCAATCAGGAGAAGCTGCATATATACAAATAAAAGATTTGTCAGACAATCAAGATGAAAAAGTTTTTGTTTTCAATGGTTGGACTTTCTCCTCGAGTCCTTCTTTAAAACCTATAGATCATCCTGTCTATGATGTATGGTTGGTAAGTTGTGAGAACGTTTAAAAAAATTTTTCTTTAGCCATCCAATTAGTATCAAAATTGGAGTCAATAAATTTTTTATGATTAAGAATTTTTTTATGTAAGTCTACTGTTGTAGTTATTCCCTCTATAACAAATTCATCTAAAGACCTTAAAGTTCTTTGAATAGCTTCTTTTCTATTTCTGCCTTTGCAGATTACTTTTGCTATTAAACTATCATAATATGGTGTTATCTTGCATCCTTGAAAAATTGAACCGTCTACTCTTGTTCTAAAACCTGAGGGCTGATGACAAACTTTTATAATTCCTGGACTTGGCTGAAAGTCATTTGCAGGGTCTTCAGCATTAATTCGACACTCGATTGAATGTCCTCTTGGATCTATATCACTCTGTTTTAAAGCTGTTTCACCCGAGAAAGCAATCCACATTTGTTCTTTAACAATGTCAATGCCTGTTTGTACTTCAGTTACAGGATGTTCTACTTGGACTCTAGTATTCATTTCTAAAAAGTAGAATTTTCCTTTTTCATAAATAAACTCCACAGTTCCAGCTCCCTCATATCCAATTTTTTCTACCATCTTTACAGTTTTTGATAATAAATCTTTTCTTTCAGAATCTGTTAAAATTGGACTAGGAGTTTCTTCTATTAATTTTTGATGTCTTCTTTGAACAGAACAGTCTCTTTCACCTAAATGAACAGTTCTATTTTTACCAGACATTATTTGAACTTCTATATGCCTAGGATTCTTAAAATATTTTTCAATATAAAGCTCATCATTTCCAAAATATTTTTTAGCTTCAGTCTTTGCAGTTAAAAATAATTTCTCTAAATCTTCTTCTTTTTCAACAATTTTCATTCCTTTGCCACCTCCACCTCCCGATGCTTTTATTAAAACTGGGTAACCTATGTTTGAACATATTTTTTTTGCTTCCTGATGTGATTTAACGCTACCTTCAGAGCCCTCAATTATAGGAAGACCATATTTTTTTGCTATTCTTTTAGCTTCTATTTTGTCTCCCATTTTTCTTATCAAATCTGCACTTGGTCCTATAAATTTAATTCCATGTTTTTGAACAACCTCAGCAAATTTTGGATTTTCAGATAAAAAACCATAACCTGGATGAATTGCTTCAGCGCCTGTCAAATCAACTGCAGACATTAAAGAGGAAATATTTAAATAACTATTCTGAGGCTGATGAGAGCCTATACAAACACTTTCATCAGCAAGTCTTACATGCATAGATTCAGAATCGACGTCTGAATGTACAGCAACCGTAGAAATTCCCCATTCTTTGCAAGCTCTTATTACTCTAACAGCAATTTCACCTCTGTTAGCAATCAAAACTTTTTTGAACATTTTATTTTATTTAAGAAGAACTAAAGTCTGACCAAATTCTACGGGCTGACCATCATTTACTAAAATTTTTTTAACAACACCATCATTTGTTGAAGCTACATGGTTCATTGTTTTCATTGCTTCAACAATCATTACTGTTTGTCCTTTTTTAATCTTATCTCCTACTTGAATAAATTTTTTTGCTCCAGGTTCTGGAGCCAGGTAAGCTGTTCCAATTATAGGGGACTTGACTCTTATTCCTTCATCTTCATTACTACTTAAAACAGCCTTGTTACTCGGTATAACTGAACTACTTTTAGAACCTTCAACAATTTTTCCTCCTTTGGAAACTTTTATTCTTTTGTCTCCATCTTGATATTCAAGCTCTGTAAGTTTGAATTCATCTAAATTCTCAACAAGTTCTTTAATTAATTTTTTATCTATTTTCATTTTTTAATATTCTTTTCATAGCCTCAATAGCCATTGTATAACCTTCCACACCAAAACCACAAATTATACCTGTTGCAACTTTACTTATAAATGATTTATGCCTGAATTCTTCTCTATTGTAAATATTAGTTATATGTAGCTCTATAATTGGAATCTTTAATACCTTTAAAGCATCTAGAATTGAAACAGAGGTATGAGTGTAGCCAGCAGCATTAATTATTAAACCAGAATATTGATTCCTGCAATCTTGAATTAAACTAACTATCTCACCCTCAATGTTAGATTGCATAAAGGATAACTCGATGTCATTTTTTTTTGCGTATTTCAAACACTCCAACTCTATGTCTTTTAGGGAAATGCTACCATATTTCTCCTTTTCTCTTTCGCCCAAAAGGTTAAGATTAGGACCATTGATAACAACAATTTTATATTTCATTATTTCGATATAAGATAAATAATTATCTGAAATATGGCAAAAATACAATTAAATGGTAAAAAAGTTTCAATAAAACAAAAACTTTCAGTGTTTGATCTGATAAAAAAACATAAATTGGATGACAGCAAAGTGGCAGTAGAGTTGAATGGAGTGATTATTGCTAAAAAAAAATATAAAGAAAAATTGATTAAAAATAATGATAAAATTGAAATAGTCCATTTTATAGGTGGGGGATAAAGTTTTGAAAAAAGATACTTTTAAAATAGCAAATAAAATTTTCAAATCTAGACTAATAGTTGGTACTGGAAAATATAAAAATTTTAAAGAAACTGCTGCAGCAGTAAAAGCTTCGGGAGCGGAAATAGTTACTGTAGCTGTTAGAAGAGTGAATATATTAGATAAAAAAAAACCTGTTTTAATGGACTACCTAGATCCTAAAAAAATAATTTACTTACCTAATACTGCAGGATGTTTTAATTCAGAAGATGCACTAAGAACTCTTAGGTTGGCCCGAGAAATGGGAGGCTGGAAAATGGTTAAACTTGAAGTGTTAGGAGATAAAAAAACTCTATTTCCTAATATGATCGAAACTATTAAGTCAACTAAAGTTTTGGTAAAAGAAGGATTCAAAGTATTAGTTTATTGTAGTGACGATCCATTATTGGCAAAAAAATTAGAAGACGTTGGTGCATCGGCTATCATGCCTTTAGCTTCTCCTATTGGTTCTGGTCTAGGAATTCAAAATAAAGTTAATTTGTCATTAATAATAAAACAATCTAAAGTACCCGTCATTGTCGATGCAGGAATTGGAACAGCATCAGATGCAGTAATTGCTATGGAACTTGGTTGTGATGGTGTTTTAGTTAATAGTGCAATAGCTAAATCTAAAGAACCAACATTAATGGCCAACTCATTAAAAAATGCAGTTATCTCAGGCAGGCAATCCTTTTTAGCAGGAAGGATGGAAAAAGAATATTTTGGATCAGCAAGCTCTCCTACAAAAGGATTAATATAATTTATTTTCTCCTTACCCAGAGTGTACGTGGAGAAGATTTAATATTTTTTTTGGTATTTTTTTTCACTTTTATTGACTTTTTTCCTTTTTGATCTTTAAAAGATTTCTTTTTATTTTCTTTTTCTTCATTTTTTAATTTTTCATTTTTACTTATATTTTCAATCTTATTTACAACTTTTTTATTTTTATTTAATAACTCTATACTATATTCTGGAATCAAGAGATCAGAGTCTCCAGATAATTCAATTTTATATCCATATTTTTTTTGAAAATAATCAATTTCTTTTTTTAAAAAAGACACAATATAAGTCTTAACCTTTTCTGGAATAGAAGCTTTAATAGATTTAATCTTATTAGTAAAAGCTAACATTTCTATTTTCTTAATTATTTTTAACGAAAAAGACTCAATCGAAAGATTAGTTTCCCACTTAATTGAAGCCTCTCTTAGTCTTTGTCTAGTCATTTCTAGTAATCCAAAATTACTTATTCTTCCAATTTGAATTCTAGCCCGATCTTTTTTAACACTTTCACGCATTTTTTTTTCAACCATTCTTCTATTGTAGAAATTCATCATGTCTATAAAATCAATAACTATTAAACCGGATAGATCTCTTATTTTAATTTGTCTTCCAATTTCTTCTGCTGCTTCTAGATTTGTATTAAGTGCTGTTTTTTCAATATTTATACCCTTGATGGACTGTCCTGAATTTATATCTATGGATACCAGAGCTTCTGTGGGATTTATAACTAAATATCCTCCTGATTTAAGTTTTACAACAGGTTCGAAAATATTATTAAGTTCTTTTTCAATTCCTGAGTCGTGAAACAGAGGAATTTTCCCTCTATATTTTTTAACAAATTTAACATTTTTAGGTACTAATTCTTTCATAAATAGTTTGGCTTTTTGATATCCCTCATTTCCTTCAACGAATATATTTTTTGTTTCATTATCATAAATATCTCTTAATGCTCTTTTGACTATGTCACCTTCTTCATAAATCAAAGATGGAGCGTTAGACTCAACTGCTTTATTTCTTATTAATTCCCAAGTATTTATCGTGTTATCAAAATCTTTTTCTATTTCATTTTTTGTTTTATTTGCCCCAGCTGTTCTTACAATTATTCCCATACTTTTAGGTATTTCAATTTCATTTAATATACCTCTAATTTTTTTTCTGTCAGAAGGGTGCATTATTTTTCTAGAAATACCTCCTCCTTTTGCAGTATTAGGCATTAAAACAATATATTTTCCCGCAAGTGATATAAAAGTTGTAAGAGCAGCTCCTTTTTGTCCTCTTTCTTCTTTTATAACCTGTATAAGAACAACTTGACCAGGTTTTATTACTTCCTGAATTCTATATTTTTTTACACCATATGTGTTTTTTAACTTTTCTCTTTTATGGGCATGAATATTTTCATTGTTGTTTTTTATATTATTTGAATTGCTATCAGTATTATTAATAGTTTCAGGATCTTTTACATGTTCATCAACAAGAACATCTTGCTTTTCCTCGATATTTTTAACACTTTCTGAACTAACTGGTTCTTCTGGAGAAGAGTTTTTTAATTCTTCTCTTATTTTTTCTTCAGCTTGTTTTAATTTTTCTTTATCGTCTGTAGGTATTTGATAGTAGTCAGACTGGATATCATTAAAAGCCAAAAACCCATGTCTAATTCTGCCAAAATTTACAAAAGCTGCTTGTAAAGATGGCTCTACTCTACTTACTACACCTAAATAAATGTTATTTTTAAAATTTAGCTTGTTTTTATTTTCATACTCATACTCTTCAATAGATGAGTTTGATTTAAGTACGACTCTTGTTTCTTCAGGATGCGAAGCATCAATGTATAAATTCTTTTCCATTTTAAGTGAATTCCTTTAATAATAATTTTTTGTGTTTTCTCTTTGAAATTTTTCATAATATTATTATACAAAATTTTTATAAAAATAGCACCTTTTATAAATGAGCAAATATGCCTTAAGATAGCCAAAATTTAAGCATTACCTGGTTTAAGATGAAAAAATTATTTAATTATGCAATTAAGCTTACAATTGTAGTTTTAATATTTTTTACTTTTTTAATTTTTTCCGCGTTTTGGTATTTTTCTTCTGGACTTCCTGATTATAAAAAATTGGCAAAATACCAACCTCCAGTTTCAAGCAGAGTTTATTCAGAAAACGGAACTCTAATTGCCGAATACGCCTTAGAAAAAAGACTGTTCATACCTTATGAATCAATACCAAAAAAAGTAATTAATTCATTTTTATCTGCAGAAGATAAAAATTTTTTTAAGCATCCAGGGATAGATGCCAAGGGAATTGTGAGAGCCACAATAAATAATTTTAAAAACATAGTTAATAATAAAAGGTTGGAGGGAGCATCAACAATTACACAACAAGTAGCTAAAAACTTTCTCTTAACCAATGAAGTTTCTTTAAAAAGAAAGATCAAAGAGGCTATACTAGCTTTTAGAATTGAAAAAGCTTATTCAAAAGAGAGAATTTTAGAATTATACTTGAATCAAATTTATCTAGGAGAAGGTACTTATGGAGTTGCTGCCGCTAGCTTAGAATATTTTGACAAATCTGTTAAAGAGCTAAACTACTCTGAGTCAGCATTATTAGCAGCATTACCAAAAGCTCCAAGCAGGTATAATCCCTTTAAACATTCTGAAATCGCAAAAATTAGAAGAAATTTAGTTCTTAATAATCTTAATGATAATGGATTCATTGATAAAAATAAATTTTTAAGTTTAAAAAAAAAACCTATTAAATTAAAAAAAAGAAAAATAAAACTTATTAATGAAGCTAATTCATATTCAGAAGAAGTAAGAAGGAGTATTAAAGAAAATTATGGTTTCAAAAAATTGTACGCAGAAGGTTTATCCATAAAAGTACCTCTTGATGTTAATTATCAAATTTACGCTTTAGAATCTCTTAGAGAAGGTATAGAGTCTTACGACAGAAGGCATGGTTGGAGAGGACCTATTTCAAATAAGCTCTCAAATAATGATTGGAAAGATATATTAACAAGAAAAAAAATAGACCCTACATTAAATTGGAGTTTTGCTGAAATAACAGATGTTACAAAAGATCAATTATTTATTAAGACCATTGATAAAAAAATACTGGGTAAAATAAAAGCTGAAGATATTAAATGGGCAATAGGAAAAAATATTTTTAAAAAATTTAAAATTGGAGATATTATTTTTGTTAAAAAAAATGAAAAGAAAAAAAATTGGGAATTAAAGCAATATCCAAAAGTAAATGGCTCTATAGTTGTATTAGACCCATTCACTGGTAAAGTAAAAGCACTAGTTGGCGGATTTAGTTTTAAGTCAAGTGAATTTAATAGAGCTACACAAGCTAAGAGACAGCCTGGATCAGCATTCAAGCCATTTGTTTATGCTGTAGCCTTGGAAAATCAATATTCTCCAAATTCAATAATTCTAGACGCACCTTTTATAGCTGAGCAAGGAATTGGATTAAAGAACTGGAAACCAGAAAATTATGGAAAAAAATTTTATGGTCCTTCGACATTAAGAAAGGGAATAGAATATTCAAGAAACTTAATGACAGTTAGAATTGCAGAAGATTTAGGATTAAAAAAGATATTAAAGTTATCAAAAGAATTAAACATTTATGATGATATTCCTGAGCTATTATCTGTCTCATTAGGCTCAGCCGAAACAACTCTGATAGACATCACAGCAGCATATGCTTCTTTTGTTAACGGAGGAAAGAAAATTGATCCAATTTTAATTAATAGAATTCAAGACAGAAGAGGAAAAACTATATTCAATGCAGACAAACGAAAATGTATAGGTTGTGATCGCTTTTCAAAAGATGGAGATGAAATACCTAATATTAAAAATAACTACAAACAAATAGTAAGTGAAGAAACGGCATACCAAATAAGCTCAATTTTGGAGGGAGTTGTTAAAAGGGGCACAGGAAAGAAATTAAAAGATATGGGCGTTACTCTTGCTGGAAAGACCGGAACTACAAATAATAACTTTGATGCATGGTTTATAGGTTTTAGCTCTAATTTAGTAGTAGGAGTTTATATAGGTTTTGATAATCCACAATCATTAGGACGCTACGAAACTGGATCAAAAGCAGCTTTGCCAATTTTTAAAAGTTTTATTAAAAAAGCTCTTTATAAAGAGGATTTTAAAGAATTTAATATTCCTAAAAATATTTATTTTGCACCCATCAATTATGATACTGGGCAAAAAACAACATTTAATGATCCAAAAGCTATAATTGAACCATTCAAATTTGATGGTGTTAAAAAAATGAAAAATGACTATTTCGATATTAATAATAGTTATGATAGAATGATAAAGTTTAGACAGTTCTACTAATGGAAACATTTGAGTCAAAAATAATTCTAGCAGAAAAATCACTTAATAATATTAGGGGGTATCTTTGAAAAAGAAAAAATATCTTCAAAACTTGACTCAATAAATCTAGCGGTATCAAAAGAGGATTTTTGGAAAGATAAAAACAAAGTAAAAAAGATACTTAAAGAAAAAAAATTATTCGAAAATATTTCTATATCATTTAAAAATTCAGAATCTGAAATCAAGGATGTAAAAGATTTATATAATTTAGGAGTAGAAGAAAAAAATCAAGAAATTTTATCTGACTGTTTAAAAAAATCAGAACAAATACTCAAAAAAATTAAAAAAAATGAAATCAATTGTTTTTTGTCTGGGGAAAACGATTCTTTAGATATTTATTTAGAAATTCATGCGGGTGCTGGAGGCACGGAAAGCCAAGACTGGGCAGAAATGTTAAGAAGAATGTATTTAAAATGGTTTGATAAGAAATCTTTCAAATATGAAATTATAAGCGAACACAAAGGGGAAGAGGCTGGAATAAAATCTTCAACTTTAAAAGTTACAGGAGATTATCTTTACGGTTTAATGAAAAAGGAGTCCGGAGTCCATAGGTTAGTTAGAATTTCTCCTTTTGATAGTGGAGCCAGAAGACATACAAGTTTTGCAAGTATATGGGTTTATCCTGCTATAGACGATGAGATCAATATAGAAATAAATGAAAAGGACTTAAGAATTGATACATATAGATCAAGTGGTGCCGGAGGCCAGCATGTCAACACGACTGACAGTGCAGTAAGAATTACACATTTACCAACCAAGATAGTTGTTCAATGCCAGAATGAAAGATCTCAACATAAAAATAAAGAAACTTGCTATAAGATATTGAAGGCAAGACTATATGAGCACGAGATTCAAAAAAAAGAGGAAGAGTCCCAAAAAGATATCAGCGCTAAGACTGATATTGGTTGGGGCCATCAAATAAGATCTTATGTGCTTCAACCTTATAGGCTAGTTAAAGATTTGAGAAACAAAATAGAAAGCACAAATCCAGACGATGTTTTAAATGGAAATATTGATGAATTTATAGAAGGAGGACTGTTTAAATCTTAATGAAAAAGATTTTTTTAACTTTTTTTAGCCTTGTATCATTGGTGTTGATTTTTTTGGTTATTCTTTTATCCACCAAAGGTTTTGAGACGGATAGATTTAATGGCTTAATATCAAGCAAAATTAAAGACAGCGGAGAGAATTTAGAAGTTAATTTGGAAAAAATAAAAGTTAAGCTAGATCTAAAAAAATTCAACATATTTCTCAACACAAATAATCCTAAAATTAAATATTACAATATTGATTTACCTATAAATAAAATAGATATTTATTTTGACTTTTTTTCAATATTTAAAAAAGAAATACGTGTGGACAGAACAAATATTTCTTTTAATGATTTAAATATTTCAAATTTAAAAAAATTAATTGTAAGAACAAAACCTTCAAATCTTAAAAGTTTTATTTTAAACAACGTTTCTAAAGGAGTCGTAAAAGGCTCAATTGATTTAAACTTCTTAGAAAATCTAGAGTTGTCAGGATATAAACTTAATGGAAATTTGAAAGAAACAGATGTTAATTTTTTTGACAAAATTGAAGTTAATGACGCTAGCTTTAATTTTATTGCTGATCGAAATTTAGTTTTAGTTAATGAAATATCATTTGATTTAATGGGTATTCCCGTTACTAACGGATCAATCAGTATTGAGCAAAAAAATATTCTTCTAATAGAAGGAGCGTTAAGTACAGAACTAGACTCAGATAAAGAAAAATTGTCAGAATTAATTAAATTATTCCCCGATCTAGATTATTTAAACAAAAAAATTTCAGTCAAAGGTAATTTTTTAAATAAATTTAAATTCAGTCTAGATAAAACATTGAAACTAAAAGATTACAGCTACAATTTAACAGGTTCTCTAAGTGAAGCTAACATCATTTTTGATAAAGATTATAAAAGTTCCTTTCTTAAAAATGATGTTAAAGAAATATTATTTGGAAAAAGTAGTGTAAAATTGGACTTAAGTAAAAAAAAAGAAGGCAAATTTTTTATCGAAGGATTATATAAATTAACTGAAAATAGAAAATATAGAAAATTCAAATTAGAAAATAGTTTTAAAAAATCTCTCTCTAAGCTTAAAGTAAGTTTAGATTTTGATGAATATATTATTGT
>CACFNH010000008.1 GCA_902567685.1 uncultured Pelagibacteraceae bacterium
AATCAAAAGCAAGAATAGATGTAAAGAGAATCCATGATATTGAAAAAAATGTAAAACATGATGTAATCGCCTTTCTAACATCTATAACCGAAAAGGCCGGTAAAGAAGCCAGATATTTACATAAAGGTATGACTTCTTCAGATGTATTAGATACATGTTTTAATTTGCAATTGAAACAGTCAGGTGAAATTTTAATAAAAGACATAAACTTTCTATTGTCATCAATAAAGAAGCAAGCTGTTAAACATAAATTTACTTTGTGTATTGGGAGAAGTCACGGAATTCATGCTGAGCCAATAACATTTGGTCTTAAGATGTTAACATTTTATCAAGAGTTTTATAGAAACAAAAAAAGACTGGAAGATTCTATAAAAGAAATTTCAACTTGTGCAATTTCTGGTGCAGTTGGAACATTTGCAAATGTCGACCCAAGAATAGAAAATCATGTTGCAAAAAAATTAAAACTTAATATTGAACCTGTTTCCACTCAGGTAATTCCGCGTGATAGACATGCTCAGTTTTTTTCTACTTTAGCTATTATTGCAAGTTCAATAGAAAGATTAGCAACTGAGATAAGACATTTGCAAAGAACAGAAGTTTCAGAAGTTGAAGAATTTTTTGGAAAAAAGCAAAAGGGCTCTTCAGCAATGCCTCATAAAAAAAATCCAATTTTAAGTGAAAATTTAACAGGTTTAGCTAGGCTGATAAGATCTAGTGTTGTGCCCGCTTTAGAAAATGTAGCTCTTTGGCATGAAAGAGATATTTCACATTCCAGTGTTGAAAGAAATATTGGCCCAGACTCAACAATTGCTTTGGACTTTGCGCTTAACAGACTAGATAACGTTGTAAAAAATTTAAACATTTACCCTAAAAATATGAAAAAAAATCTAGATTTAACAAACGGTTTGTTCTTTTCTCAAAGAGTTTTATTGGAACTTACTACATTGGGTTATAGTAGAGAGGAGGCTTATAGATTAGTTCAAAAAAATGCTATGCGATCTTGGAATAACAAAACATCTTTCTATGAGAACCTGCTAAATGACAATAAAATTAATAAAAAAATACCTGTTAATAAATTGAAAAAATTATTTAATTTTAGTTACCATACAAGAAAAATTAATATAATTTTTAGAAGAAGTTTAAAAAAATAATTACTTATGAATAAAGGCAAAAAATTATACGAGGGTAAAGCAAAAATAATATACGAAACTAAAGAAAAAGGTTTAGTAATTCAACACTTTAAAGATGATGCTACTGCTTTTAATAATCTTAAAAAAGCCAACGTAGAAGGTAAAGGAGTTCTTAATAATAGAATATCTGAACATATTTTAATGAATTTAAATCAATGTGGAATAAAAACACATTTAGTTAAAAGATTAAACATGCGAGAACAATTAATTAAACATGCAGAAATTTTTCCATTAGAGTTTATAGTTAGAAATATAGCTACTGGCTCTCTATCTAAAAGATTGGGAATTGCTGATGGTACAGTTTTTGAAAAACCTTTACTAGAATACTGCTATAAAAATGATGATCTTGGAGACCCAGTGGTCTCTAAAGAACACATATACGCATTTGGTTGGGCCAAAAAAGAAGAAATTGAACAGATAGACTCAATGACCCATAGAATAAATGATTTGCTTCAAGGAATGTTTAGAGGGGTTGGTATTAAATTAGTAGATTTTAAACTTGAATACGGAAAAGTCTGGGAAAATGACAAACAAGAAATAGTTCTTGCTGATGAAATTAGTCCTGATACATGCAGACTATGGGATATTAAGAGTGAACGTAAATTAGATAAAGACAGATTTAGAAAGGACCTTGGAAATATTATCCAAGCATATCAGGAAGTTGCTAGAAGACTGGGCATAATGCCAGAAGAGACAAACGTCAGCGAAGTTAAATTTGGCAAACCTACTTCGGTAAAATTCAAAAAAAAATAAATTGAAATTTTCAGTAACAGTCACTTTGAAAAAAGATGTGCTAGATCCTCAAGGAAAAGTTATTCAACAAATATTGCAAAATATGGGAATGAATACTCTTAAAGAGCTTCGTCAGGGTAAATATTTTGAAATTGAAATTAATGAAAAGGATGAAAATAAAGCAAAAAATAAAGTTGATGAGATGTGCAAAAAACTGTTAGCAAACTTAATTATAGAAGATTTTAAAGTAAATAAACTTTAATAATGAATTCATCCGTTATTGTATTTCCTGGATCCAATTGTGACAGAGATATTGCTGTGGCTTTAGAAAAGTTACAATTTAAAAACAGAATGGTCTGGCACAAGGATTCAGATTTACCAAAATCAGATTTAATTGTAATTCCTGGAGGTTTTTCATATGGAGATTATTTAAGATCAGGCGCCATCGCAGCAAAATCAAACATTATAAATGAAGTAATAAAAGCGGCGAACCATGGATGTTTAATATTAGGTGTTTGTAATGGATTCCAAATTTTAATAGAGACTGGTTTGTTAAAAGGTGCACTATTAAGAAATAAAAATTTAAAATTTTTATCTAAAGATGTTTTCGTTAAAGTTGTAAAAAATGATAATAAATTTTGTAAAAAGTATAAATCAGGACAAATAATTAAGTTAAATATTGCTCATAACGAAGGAAATTATTTTATTAATTCTGAAAACTTAAAAAAGCTTGAAGATAAAAATTTAATAGCTTTTAAATATTGTAATCAAAAAGGTGAAATAAATGAAGGCTCAAATCCTAACGGTTCTTTAAATAATATTGCTGGAATTTTTAACGAAAATAAAAATATTTTAGGAATGATGCCTCACCCTGAACGAATGGTAGATAAAACAATTTCAAGCGAAGATGGGATCAATCTTTTTTCAAGTTTGTTAGGTTAAATAATGAAGATAACTAATAAATTAGTTGAAGAACATGGTCTTAAATTAGAAGAATATTCTAAAATTAAAGAATTACTTGATAGAGAGCCAAATCTTTTAGAGCTGGGAATTTTTTCTGCAATGTGGAATGAGCATTGTTCATATAAATCTTCTAAATTTCATTTAAAAAATCTATACACAAAAAATAAAAACGTAATACAGGGTCCTGGTGAAAATGCTGGTGTTATAGATATTGGAGATGGAGATGCTATAGTTTTTAAAATTGAAAGTCATAATCATCCCTCTTTTATTGAGCCTTATCAAGGTGCAGCTACTGGGGTGGGTGGAATTTTACGAGATGTCTTTACTATGGGTGCAAGACCTATAGCCTTATTAAACTCAATTCATTTTGGTTCTCCTGAAAATAAAAAAACTAGAAATCTTTTACATGGTGTTGTTTCTGGAATTGGAGGCTACGGTAATTGCATAGGAATACCAACAGTTGCTGGAGAAACAAAATTTAATAGTACTTATAATGAAAATATTTTAGTTAATGCTATGGCCGTAGGTCATGCAAAAAAAGATAAGATTTTTTACTCAAAAGCAAAAGGTATAGGAAAATCCGTTGTATATGTTGGTTCTAAAACAGGTCGAGATGGTATTCATGGAGCTTCAATGGCATCAGCTGAGTTTGATGAAAATTCTGAAGAAAAAAAACCGACTGTTCAAGTTGGAGATCCTTTTACTGAAAAATTATTAATGGAGGCTTGTCTTGAATTAATGAAAGATAATTCAATAATCTCCATTCAGGACATGGGGGCTGCAGGTCTTACTTCTTCAAGTGTAGAAATGGCATTTAAAGGTGATCTAGGAATAGAATTAAATTTAGATAAAGTTCCATGTAGAGAAGAAGGAATGAGTCCATACGAAATGATGCTTTCCGAAAGTCAAGAAAGGATGCTTATTATTCTTGAAAAAGATAAAGAAGATTTTGCAAAGAAGATCTTTGACAAATGGGATTTGGATTTTGTAGTTATAGGAAAAACAACTAATACAAAAAAAATTACTCTTAATTATAAGCAGAAAATAGTAGCTGATATACCTATAGATGCTTTATCTTCAAAAGCTCCACAGTATCAAAGAAAATGGAATAAAATAAAGCTATCTGAAAAAAAAATAAATATTAAGGATTTAAAAAAAATTAAATTTGAAGATAGCTTTCTAAGAATTTTTTCCTCATCTAATCAGTCTAATAAGAACTGGATAACAGAACAATATGATCAGATGGTTATGGGTGACACGATACAAAGGTCAGGTGGAGATGCAGCTGTAATCAAAATTCACAACAAAGATAAAGCAATAGCTGTAACAGTAGATTCATCTGCTAAATATTCTAAATCTCATCCAAAAACAGGTGGAAAACAAATTGTTTGTGAAAGTTGGAGAAACCTAATTTCAGTTGGCGCAAAACCAATAGCTATTACAAATTGTTTAAATTTTGGAAATCCTGAGAATCCTGAAATTATGGGAGAGTTTGCAGAGTCTATATTGGGAATTAAAGAAGCATGTGAGTACTTAAACTACCCTGTGGTATCTGGAAATGTTTCTTTTTACAATGGAACAAATAAAAAAAATATTTATCCTACTCCAGTTATCGGAGGCGTTGGTTTAGTTTCAAAACCAATCAAAAAAGTAAACCACATACTGAAGGGAGAAGAAAATCCAGTATTAATAGTAGGAAAAACTTTTGGTCACTTAGACCAAAGCACATTTTTTGAAGAAATTTACTCTATAAATGAAGGACCTCCACCAGAAGTTAATCTTCTAAATGAAAAAAATAATGGAGAATTTATTTTATATTTAATAAAAAGTAATCTTATCAAATCTGCTCATGACATATCTGCAGGAGGTCTAATAGTCGCATTAGCAGAAATGTGTGTAGGTTCAAATTATGGTATAAAGATAGAAAAACCAAAAAGACTTAGTAATATATTTGAATATTTTTATGGAGAGGACCAAGGTAGGTATTTGATAGAAATAGAAAAAAAAAATTTAGAAAAAGTTGAGAAACTATCTAAAAAAAACAATATTTTTCAAGAAATTATAGGCTTTACTCAAAAAAATACTTTTGAGCTAAAAGGTGAGTTAAAAATAAATATTAAAGATCTGTTTAATATTAATAATAAATGGTATTATAACTACTAATGCCTTTATCTGAAAAAGAAATTAAAGATTTAATAAAAGACTCAATTCCAGATGCCAATATTGAAATCAAAGATCTTGCAGGAGATCACAACCATTATTCAGCCAAAATCTCATCAAAAATTTTTAGTGGAAAATCTAAGATTGAACAGCATAAATTAGTTTATAAGTCTTTGAAAGGAAAAATGGGAAATGAACTTCACGCTTTATCAATTACGACCGAAGAGATAAAAAAATGAATATAAAAGATGAAATAAAAGAAATGATAGAAAAAAATGATATTTGTCTTTTTATGAAAGGAACTCCTGATTCTCCTCAGTGTGGTTTCTCGATGGCAGTTTCAAATGTTTTGAAACATCTTAATGTTCAATTTAAGGGTATTAATGTTTTAGAGAATCAGAATTTGCGACAAGGAATCAAAGACTACAGTGATTGGCCAACAATTCCTCAACTCTATATTAAAGGAGAATTTATTGGGGGGTGTGATATTGTAAAAGAAATGTTCGAAAAAGGTGATCTTAAAAAAGTTCTTGAAGATAAATCTCTAATTTAAAATTATCTAGAATAATACTCGATTACTAAACTAGGTTCCATTATAACAGGATAAGGAACTTCAGCAAACTTAGGAATCCTCACAAGCTTTACTGATTTGTTTTTATTGTCTACTTGAATATATTCAGGAACATCTCTTTCTTTATTTGAAAGTGATCCTTCTATAATATTTAGTTTTTTTGACTTTTCTTTAACTTCAATAACATCTGATTCTTTTACTAAATAACTTGAAATATTAACTTTTTTTTTATTAACTTGTATATGACCATGGTTAATTAATTGTCTGGCTGAAAAAACAGTTGGTGCAAATTTCCCTCTATATATTACTGTGTCTAATCTGCTTTCTAAAAGCGCAACTAAGTTTTCAGTAGTGTCTCCTCTTTTGGAAAGAGCTTTTCTGTATATATTACGAAACTGTCTTTCATTTATGTTTCCATAATATGATTTCAATTTTTGTTTTGCGTTTAACTGAATCCCATAATCAGTTGGTTTGCCTTTTCTTGCTTGGCCATGCTGACCAGGTGGATAAGCTCTAGTATTGAATGGACTTTTAGGTCTACCCCATAGATTTACCTTTAGCCTTCTATCAACTTTGTGTTTTGCTTTGAGCCTTTTTGTCATATTTGTTGAAGAGTGTTTATAATCTTTGTGGGGTGCTTGTCAATTACGCTTTCCTGTTTTTTTTACTCAAGCTACTTATAATACTAGCTAAAATCCTCACTTCTTTATCGTTTGGTTCAAATCTATAAAAGAGATTATTTATATTTAACATCATGGCTTCTTTCTTTTCTTTAGGGTTAAAAAAATTTTTTTTATCTAAAAGATTTGTTAGATGTTTAATAAATTTATTCATAGTTTTTTTTGATGAAATTTTAATAGTTTTTTTTTCTTTTTTGAATTTTGCCTCGTTAATTGATCGAAATATTTCATAACAAATGATAGCCATAGAATGGGAAAGGTTCATTGATCTAAAATTTTTAGTTGTAGGTATCTGAATAATTGCATTTGAATAGGACAGGTCTTCATTAGATAACCCTGATGCCTCTGGGCCAAAAATTATCCCAATTTTTAGATTTCTTTTTTGTTTTATAGTTTTGATAAAACTAGATATAGAAATATGTTTCTTGTTAATATTTCTTTTTCTTGCAGTAGTAGAAAATACTAAATCAAAGTTTTTTATTGAATCTAAAGTATTCTTATAAACTTTTACTTTTTCTAACATGTCAAACGCTCCAACAGATGTCATACGAGCTTTATAGTTAGGCCATCCATCTCTAGGGTTGACTATACTCAAATTAGAAAAACCAAAGTTTTTTAATGCTCTTGCGCAAGAACCTATGTTTTGACCTAGTTGAGGTCTTATAAGAACAAAACCAAACTTATTTTTCATTTATATTAGCAGGAGCTTTTTCTTTAAAAAGTTTATATTCTAAACTATCAATCAAAGCCTTAAAGGATGCTTCTATTATGTTTTGAGAAACTCCAATAGTGAACCAGCTTTTTCCACTTTTGTCTGTACTCTCAATTAGAACTCTTGTAGTAGCGCCTGTTCCAGTATTTAATATTCTTACTTTGTAATCCAGTAGCTTTAGATCAGAAAAATATTTATAATATTTTTCAACTCTTTTAAAATTAGATCTAATTGCATTATCTAAAGCATTTACTGGTCCATTTCCTGATCCTGAACATTTTATTTCATTTCCATCAATTAAAAATGTTACATCAGCAGTTGTTTTGATTGAATCAGATTTTTGTACATTTACATTATAATTTTTTACTTTGAGATATTCTGGTAACTTGCCTAGAAGTTTATTAGCAAGAAGTTCGAATGAAGCATCGGCTCCATCGTATGAATATCCGCTAAATTCTCTTCCTTTTACCTCGTCTAAAATTTTTTTTACTTTTGGATCTTTTGAATCTATTTTTACTCCATAATTCTCAAGTCTTGATAAAATATTTGATCTGCCTGCCTGATGTGAAACAATTATATTTCTATGGTTGCCTACTAATTTGGGATCTATATGCTCATAAGTTTTAGGATCTTTTTTAACAGCTGAAACGTGTAGCCCTCCTTTATGTGAGAAAGCTGAAGCTCCAACATAGGCCATATTTTTATTTGGTTTTCTGTTAAGAATTTCATCTAAAAATCTTGAACATTCTGTTAAAGATGAAAGTTTATCCTCTTTTATATTAAGTTGATATTTTTCATTGAAAGTTTTTTTTAAAAACAAAGTAGGAATTATAGACATTAAATTTGCATTACCACATCTTTCACCTAAGCCGTTAATAGTTCCCTGAACCTGTCTTACTCCTGCTAAAACTGCAGCTAAAGAATTGCTAACTGCATTTTCAGTATCATTGTGAGCATGAATACCTAAGTTTTTGCCCGGGATAATTTTTGAAACAGCATGAACTATATCTCCTACCTCATTTGGTAAAGTTCCACCATTAGTGTCACAAAGTACTAACCATCTTGCTCCTTCATCATATGCTTGTTTTAAACAATCTAATGCATAAGTTGGATTATTTTTATAACCATCAAAGAAATGTTCTGCATCAAATAAGAACTCCTTTTTATTTTTTATAAAATGTTTGGCGGTTTCTTTTATGTTTTTGAGGTTTTCTTCATTTTTGATTCCTAAAGCTATTTTTACTTGAAAATCCCATGTTTTTCCTACCACACAAACAGTTTTGCAATTTGCATTTACTAAAGAAGATAAATTTGGATCATTATCGGCACTTACTCCGCTCTTTTTGGTCATTCCAAAAGCCGTGAATTTCGTACTACCCAGGTCAGGAGATTTATCAAAAAATTCTGTATCTACTGGATTGGCTCCAGGCCATCCTCCTTCTACATAATCAACTCCAATTTTTGATAAAGTTTTTGCAATTTTATTTTTATCATTTACTGAAAAATCTACACCTTCAGTCTGAGCACCGTCTCTAAGAGTTGTGTCAAAGATATATAGTTTTTCTTTACTCATTTATATTTCCATTTTGTTTTATCTTTTTTGTCTTCAATCAAAACTCCCTCTTTAAATAAATCATCCCTAATCTTGTCTGCAAGCTTAAAATCTCCATTTTTTCTGGCTTTAAGTCTTTCATTAATTTGGCTTATAATAAATTTTTCTGAAACTTTTACTGATTTTTTTTTATATTTTTCCCAACTATTTTTATCTTCATTAAAAATACCAATGAGACGGCAAGCATTATTAAAAGATTTTTTTTTATTATCGTCTCCTTTTAAGGCTTCGTTATAAAGTTCATGTAATTTTGAAATGTACTCTGGCGTATTAAGATCGTCCAACAAACACTCAAAGCAGTCTGGTATTTCTTGGTTATTGAATTTTTTATCGTATAATGAATACCATTTATCAAGTGTATTTTTTTGTTGATCCAATAATTTTTTATTCCAATCTAGAGGTTGTTTGTAGTGAGAGCTCAAAAGAGCGAGTCTTATGATCTGGCCATTATATTCTTCAACGGCATTACTAATGCTGACTATATTTCCTAAAGATTTTGACATTTTTTCTTTATCCATTGTTAAAAATCCATTATGTATCCAATAGTTAGCCATTGTCCTTGTGGAATTATTAGAACATGATTGAGCTATTTCATTTTCGTGGTGAGGAAAAACTAAATCTAGTCCTCCTCCATGTATATCAAATTCTTTTCCTAAATATTTTTCACTCATAACTGAACATTCTAAATGCCATCCAGGACGACCTCTACCCCATGGTGAATCCCACCCTGGATCTTTGTCTTCTGAAGGTTTCCAGAGAACAAAATCTAAAGGATTTTTTTTAAAGCTAGATACTTCTACTCTTGATCCTGCTTTAAGTTCATCTAGGTTCTTATTAGAAAGTTTTCCATAATTTTTAAATGAAGAGATTTCAAAATAAACATGTCCCTTGTTAACATAAGCAAAGCCTTTTTTTATTAAAGAATTTGTCATTTTTATCATAGGCTCAACATGCTCTGTGGCCTTAGGTTCAACTGTAGGATTTAAACAATTTAGGTTTTTACAAGCAGAATGAAATTGTTTTGTTACTTCCTTAGTTATTTTTTCTATTGGTAAATTCTTCTCTTTAGCAATATCTATAATTTTGTCATCAACGTCAGTTATATTTCTTACATAAGTAACATTGTTGTCTCCATAAATCTTTTTAAGTACTCTGAACAAAAGATCAAAAATTACTAAAGAACGTGCATTTCCAACATGAGGGTCGTCATAAACTGTAGGGCCACAAGCATACATAGTTATGTTTTTAGGATTAATTGGTTTAAACAATTCTTTGGTTTTGCTTAATGTGTTTGAAATTTTAAGTTGTTTCATTATCAAATTTACATACAGGTATTGGATTCATTTTGTGAAGATTTTTTTCTCTAATTTTTAAATATTTTTTATAGTTTGGGTCATTTTTGTTTTTCATCGCTTTTTCTAAATCTTGATATGTCATACCTAACTGTTTAGAATCTGATCTTCCATCCTCCCATAAACCATCAGTGGGCTCTGCATTTATAATATCTTCGGATACTCCTAGATGTTTTCCCATTTCCCAAACTTGAGTTTTTGTACAATCTGCTATTGGAGAAATGTCTACACCACCATCACCATATTTTGTATAAAAACCAACACCAAAGTCTTCTACTTTGTTTCCTGTTCCAACTACTATTCCTGAATTTGATGCAGCTACTTGATATAAAGTGGCCATTCTTATTCGGGCTCTTGAATTCGCTAACCCATGTTCATTATTAAATTTATTAAGAGTTTCCTTAAAAGAGTTAAATATATTCTCTAGTTCCACCAGATTAAAATCTATATTATTAAATTTAGATGAAAGCCAATCTCCATGTTTTACACTCAAATCATGTTGTGATTTAATTTGCCTTATCGGCATACTTAAAACTATTGTTTTTCTTCCAGTTAAAGCGCATAGGGTGCTTACTACAGAAGAATCTATACCTCCTGATATACCAACCACTAATGCTTTCGGTACAAATGGCATAGATTTACAATATTCATCTATCCACTTTGTTATAATTTCTACCCTTTTTTTTGCTTCCATAAATAAAAATAAAACTTTCTCCCTTTTTCAGGATTATGTCTTAATAATTATATAATAATTATTAAGACGCTGCTTGAATAATATTTTTTGAATATGTCGAATTTTTCTTTATTTCATCAGAAATAAGAAAAGCTAGCTCTAAAGCCTGATTTGCATTTAATCTAGGATCACAATGAGTTCTATATCTATTCGACAGATCCTTTTCTGAAATTTTTTGGGCTCCGCCTGTACATTCTGTTACATCCTGACCAGTCATCTCAATATGAAGGCCTCCGGCATAACTGCCTTCAGATTGATGTGCTGCAAATACATTTTTTACTTCTTTTAAAACGCTATCAAAAGGTCTAGTTTTTAATCCATTCGCAGCTTTTATCGTATTACCGTGCATAGGATCACATGACCAAATTACGTTTAAGCCCTCCTTTTTAATAGCCCTAATTAATTTAGGTAAAAATTTTTCTACATTATTAGCTCCAAATCTAGATATTAAAGTGACTCTCCCAGGATCATTTTCTGGATTCAAAATATTACAGAGCTTTATCAGCTCTTCGGGTTTTAAAGTTGGACCACATTTTATTCCTAAAGGATTTTTTATACCTCTGCAAAATTCTACATGAGCTCCGTCAGGTTGTCTGGTTCTGTCTCCAATCCACACAAAATGAGCAGAGGTATCATGATACTCTCCAGTTGTTGAGTCTATTCTTGTCATTGCTTCTTCAAAAGGAAGCAGAAGTGCTTCGTGAGAAGTGTAAAAATTAACTGTTCTTAGTCTTCTGTTGCTCTCAGGATTAATTCCACAAGCTTCCATAAAAGACAAAGCATCACTAATTTTGTCTTCTATTTCCTTGTACTTCCCTTTTGTTTTTTTATTAATAAAACCTAAATTCCATAAATGAACCTGTCTTAAGTCTGCGAAGCCACCTTGAGAAAAAGCTCTAATTAAATTTAAAGTTGATGCTGATTGAGAGTAAGCTCTAAATAATCTTTTTGCATCTGGAACTCTTGCTTTTTCAGAAAATTCCATTCCATTAATATTGTCTCCTAAGTAACTTGGTAATTCTTTGCCGTCTTTTTTTTCAGTTGGAGAACTTCTTGGTTTTGAAAATTGGCCAGCAATCCTGCCTACTTTTACAACTGGTAAAGAAGCAGAATGAGTTAGCACTAAAGACATCTGTAAAATAGCTTTAAAAGTATCTCTAATATTATCAGGGTTAAATTCTGCAAAACTTTCTGCACAGTCTCCTCCTTGTAATAAAAAAGCTTTGCCTTTAACTACTTCTGCTAAGGCTTTTTTAAGTGATCTTGTTTCGCCAGCAAAAACTAAAGGAGGATATTTTTTAACTTTACCTAAAACCATATTAAGCTCCTTCTCATCTTCATATTTAGGAAGATGTTTTGCAGGATAATTTTTCCAGCTATTTAAAGTCCATTTTTTCATGTTCAACTCTTAAGGGATATTTATATTATAATAAGCTTTTATTCAACTGTTACTGATTTAGCAAGATTTCTTGGTTTATCTATATCACATTTCTTCAATAGAGCTACATGATAAGCAAGTAATTGAAGAGGAATTGTGGTCAAAAATGGAGATAAAGATTTTTCTATATGCGGAAGATTAATTTTAAATCTAATATTTTCACTTATAACACTATCATTACTGTCAGTGATAAGTAAAATTTTTCCACCTCTAGCAATAACCTCTTGCATGTTAGAAATAGTTTTTTGAAAATATTTATCATTAGGAGAAATAACAATTACTGGAAGACCATCTTCAATTAAAGCAAGAGGTCCATGTTTCATTTCTCCTGCAGGATAACCCTCGGCATGTAAATAAGAAAGCTCTTTGAGTTTTAGAGCACCTTCTAAAGCAATTGGAAAAGAAAAGCCTCTTCCTAAAAACATAGAGCCTTTAGACTTTAAAAAATCTTTGGCCACAAGTTGTATTTTGTCTTCTGTTTTAAGAGAGTTTTGTAATAAATCAGGAAGTTTTTTTAGATTAATAATTTTTGTTTGATAATATTTTCTTTCTATATCTCCTCTTAAATTTCCTATTTTTAATGAAAGCATATAAAGTAACAACATTTGTCCTGTAAAAGCCTTTGTAGAAGCAACTCCAATTTCTGGTCCAGCATGAATGGGTAAAACCCAATCTGAGTTTCTTGCTATAGAACTTTCAACCACGTTAACTATTGAACAAGTTTTAACTCCATTTTTTTTGCATAAATCAAGTGCTGCTGCAGTATCGGCTGTTTCTCCAGATTGAGAAACAAACAAATATAAACTGTTTTTATTAAATTTAAGATTTCTATATCTAAATTCTGAAGCAACATCTGCTTCTACAGTTAGTGATGTAAATTCTTCAAACCAATATTTTGCAACTAAACACGAATGATAAGCTGTTCCACAGCCTACAAGAATAATTTTATCAATGGAATCAGGTTTAATTGGAAAATTGTAAAAATTTATTTCATCCCTTGACTTATCTATATATTCATTAATACAATTTTTAATTGCAATTGGTTGTTCAAAAATTTCTTTTGACATAAAATTTTTATAATCACCCTTGTGGGCTATATTTTTGTCATCAGATAAAAGTAAAACTTTTTTATTTATCTTTTTTTTCCTAAAATCATAAAATTCAACGTTGTCTTTAGTTAAAACACAAATATCTCCATCGTCTAGATAAGAGATTTTGTTTGTCATAGATTTTAAAGCATAAGAATCTGATCCAAGATAATTTTCATTAGTAGAATATCCCACAGCCAAAGGACTCCCCCTTCTTGCTCCTATGATCATATCCTTAAAATTTTTAAATATAATGCCTAACGCAAAACTCCCTTCTAATTTTTTTAAAGTTTCATGAACTGCATCCAATGGAGATTTGTTTTTTAATTCTTCAGTAAGTAAAAGGGTAATAACCTCTGTATCTGTTTGAGATTTAAACTTTAAACCTTTTTTTTCAAGTTGATTTTTTAAATTATTTGAATTTTCTATAATTCCATTGTGAACCACTGAGACTATTTCACTTGAGTGAGGGTGTGCATTAATTTCATTAGGAATACCATGAGTGGCCCATCTCACATGTCCAATTCCAAGATTTCCCTCTGCCGGGGCCTTAAATAAAATTTTTTCTAACTGTTCAACTCTACCAGAACATTTTTTTTCATTAATTAAATTATTACTAAGTGTTGCCAAACCCGCTGAGTCATATCCTCTGTATTCAAGCTTTTTTAAAGAATTAACTATATTTGCTGAAACAGATTTGTTGCTAGCTATACCGACAATACCACACATATTATTTTCTTTTTTTGTAATTCTTTATCTCTACTTGAGAAGATCTTTCTATTGCTAAAGAATTTTTTCTAACATTCTTGGTAATTACTGAACCTGCTCCAATAATAGAGTTTTTGTCTATCTTTATTGGTGCCACAAGTGATGAGTTAGACCCAATAAAAACATTGTCTGAAATTTTTGTTTTATTTTTTTTTATACCATCATAATTACAAGTAATAGTTCCTGCTCCAATATTTGAATTTTTTCCCACCAAAGTATCTCCTATATATGAAAGATGATTTATTTTTGAATTAGAATTTATTTTAGAGTTTTTGGTTTCTACAAAATTTCCAACTTTGGTACCTGACTTTAAATTTGTTCCTGGTCTAATTCTAGCATAAGGGCCTATCATTACATTATTTTCTATTTTAGCGCCTTCAATGTGACTAAAAGATTTTACTACAACGTTGTTTCCAATTTTTACTTTTGCTCCAATAACTACATAGGGCTCTATGACAACATTTTTGCCAAATTTAGTATCTTTGGATAAAAAGATAGTTTCTGGAGCAATTAAGTTTACTCCTTTTGATAGAGCTTTATTTCGAAGTCTTTCTTGAATAAGCCTATACGATTTTGCTTTATTTATTTTTGTATTTGTATTCATTAAAATTTCTCTTTACATTAGAAAATGAATTGGCATAACTCACAAAATATTTCTTTTTAATACTTATAAAAATGACTCAGATATTCACAATTCTTTTCGATTTAGATGGAACTTTAGTTGATACAGCTCCTGATCTTATGAATGCACACAATCACGTTATGAAAAAATTTAGTCTGCACAGGAAAGATCTCAAAGATATTAAACATCTTGCGGGACGAGGATCTTGGGTAATGATGCAAAGATCTTTTAAAGAAGAAATTAGGGATGAGAAAGTTAAAAAAGAAATGATTAAAGAATTTATAAACCATTACAGCAAAAATATAGACAAAAGCAGTAAGCCAATTAAGGGTGTTGTGGATTTTTTGAAATGGGCAAAATCTAAAAATATCTCTATGGGAATTTGTACTAATAAACAAGAAAGATTGGCAGTCGACTTATTAAAAAAGTTAAAGTTATTTGATTTTTTTGAGTATGTAGCGGGCTCAGATACATTTGCCTTTAACAAACCTGATCCTAGACATTTAACTGATGTGGTTGAAATCATAGGAGGAGATTTAAAAAAAACTATAATGGTGGGAGACAGTGAAGTTGACTCTATGTCTGCGTCAAATGCAAAGATTCCATTTGTTTTAATCGAAGATGGGTATACCGAAAAGTCTTCCAAAGAAATTCCTCATGATATTTTGATTAAAGATTTTCAAAATTTTGAAAAAATTATAGAAAAATATTTATGATAAGTTTTTCTTTATTGTCAGCTCTGATAACTTACTATTTTATAATGTTCATTACCCCTGGTCCTAATAATGCCATGCTTACAGCATCCGGAATGAAATTTGGTTTTGCTAGAACTCTTCCTCATTTAGTTGGAATACCTTCAGGACACATTGTTCAAATATCTTTAGTTTCTTTAGGTTTGGGCAACTTATTTTTACAATTTCCAGAGCTGCAATTTTATATGAAGATTTTGTGTTTTATTTACCTTCTATATTTAAGTTGGACAATAATCGGGTCATTTAGTTTAATAAAAAAAGAAAGTGGAAGACCCCTTAAGTTTTATGAGGCAGCCGCTTTTCAGTTTATTAATCCTAAAGCCTGGACGATAGCTATAACAGTGGTATCTGCTTTCTTTCCCACAGAAGAAAATTTTTTAATAGCAACAGCTTTTTTGACTTTAACAGCTGCATTAGTTTGTTTTCCTTCTATATGTGTTTGGGCTATTTTTGGAAACAGTTTAAGATTATTTGTAAAAGACACAAAAGTAAAAAAAGTTATTGAATATTTACTTGCAATTCTACTGGTTTTAACTGCCTTTGTTATACTTTTAAAATAATCTTTGCTTTTATATTTGCGGTTTAATATAAAAAACCGATGCATTTTACAAAAAAGAATGCTGGGGAGAAAAGAAAAGATTTTTTAAACAGTCTTAAGGAAAATAAATTATTAAGATTTCCCGGTGCTTATAACCCTTTGTGCGCAAAACTAATTGCTGAAATTGGTTTTGATGGTGTTTATATTTCAGGTGGAGTAATGGCAAATGATTTAGGAATTCCAGATATTGGTTTAACCACTTTAGATCACGTAAGTTATAGAGCTAATCAAATCTCTAAAGTTACAGATTTGCCTTCAATAGTTGATGCGGACACAGGCTTTAAAGATTGCGCAAAAACAGTATCGATTTTTGAAAAAAAAGGTTTGGCAGGTTGTCATATTGAAGATCAAATTGATGAAAAAAGGTGTGGTCATCTAGACAATAAAGAAATTATATCTAAAGACGATATGGTTAAGAAAATCAAGATTGCTGTGAAAGCTAGAAAAGATAAAAATTTTTTAATAATTGTTAGAACAGATGCTAATACAGTGGAAGGAATAGAAAAAACAATAGAGAGGATTAAAGCATATGAAAATGCTGGAGCAGATATGATTTTTCCAGAAGCAATGAAAGACGAAAAAGAATTTGAAAAAGTCAGAAAAGCCTCAGAAGGTTTTTTGTTAGCAAATATGACTGAATTTGGTAAATCAAAGTTATTAAACAAAAAAGAACTTGAAAATTTAGGGTATAATTTAGTCATCTATCCTGTAACTACACAAAGATTAGCAATGAGTAATGTAGAGATTGGCCTAAGAACAATATTTGAGGATGGAGACCAAAATAATATTATGGACAAAATGCAGACTAGAAAAAGATTATACGAACTTGTAGAATATGAAAAGTATAATACTCCAGGAAAAAAAATTACGGATTTTTCTACAGAGGGTCACGAATAATGAATGAAGAAATAAAAAAAGGGCTTTTGGGTATTGTGGTTGATGAAACAACGATTTCTCAAGTTGTTCCTGAATTAAGCGCCTTAACCTATAGAGGTTATAAAGTTCAAGATCTTTGTGATAAGTGTGATTTTGAAGAAGTTGCTTACTTGGTTCTGCATGGTGAATTGCCTAGTAAAAAACAACTGAAAAAATTTGTTAAGAAAGAAAGATCTGAAAGGAAACTTTCAAAACGTATAGTGCAAGATATCCAAAAAATGCCTAGGGATGCGCATCCTATGGATGTTGTTAGAACTTGTGTGAGCTTAATGTCTCTAGAAGATAAAGACACAAAAAATAATTCACCAGAAGCAAATATGAGAAAAGCAATGAGAATATTTGCAAAAACTCCTACAGCGGTAGCAGCTTTTTTTAGAGCTAGGAGAGGAAAAAAAATAATTTCTCCAAGTAAGAAATTATCATTTTCAGAAAATTTTTTTAAAATGATGTTTAATAAAATTCCAGACAAGGAAATTGTAAGAGCTTTTGATATCTCTTTGATTTTATATGCCGAACATAGTTTTAATGTTTCAACTTTTACCGCAAGAACAATTACAAGTAGTTTATCTGATTTACATGGAGCGATCACTGGGGCTATTGCTTCACTAAAAGGACCTCTTCATGGAGGAGCTAATGAAGCCGTCATGCACATGATGAAAGAAATTGGCAAACCTGAAAAAGCTAAATCCTGGATAGAAAATGCGTTATCAAAAAAGAAAGTGGTAATGGGTTTTGGTCATAGAGTTTATAGAACAGGTGACTCAAGAGTACCTACTATGAAACACTATTTATTTAAAGTAGCAAAGTTACTTAAAAAAGAAAAATATACAAAAATTTATGAAATTTTGGAGAAGGTAATGTTAGAAAGAAAAAACATTTATCCTAATGTAGATTTTCCATGCGGTCCTACTTATTACATGATGGGTATCGATATTGATTTTTATACACCGATATTTGTGATGTCTAGAATAACTGGTTGGTCAGCTCATATAATGGAACAACATGCTTCGAACAAGTTAATTAGACCTTTGTCAAAATATAAAGGAGAAGAAGTTAGAGAAGTAATGCTTTTAAATCAAAGATAAATTCAATTATAATTATCTAAAATTAACAAAAGAAATTTTATAAACTCCTTCGTTATCAGCTGATACATAAATATTCCCCTCTCTATCCTCATAAATCTCATTTTTTTTATTTGTCATAAAATGTCTCATTATTAATTTTTCATCTAAAAATATTTTTTCAACCGAATTTACTGTTTTAAAATCATTGTCGAGCAAGAAAATCAATAAAGATTTTCCTGGCCTAAGTTCATTGCCATGCAGAGAAAGAGATAATAAACAATTTTTTTTATAATAATTTACCAACTTCGTTGGACATTTGTTAACAGCTGAAATACCAACAGAAGGAATGAGTGCATGCAGCGGTTCTTTAAAACTATTGTTTTCATGACTTACTTCGTAAGATTTCCCATTATTGTGGAAAAAGTATCTTGTTCCATATGATGCCAGGGGCCATCCATAATTTTCTTTAAACTTTATTTCATTTAATTCATCTCCTCCCTTGGGTCCATGTTCAACAGAAAATATTTTATCTCCAAGTTTTGTTAATCCTTGTGGGTTTCTGTGCCCAAAAGAAAAAATCTTTGGTTCAATAGAGTTGGCAGAAAATTCCTTGCTTTCTATACTTAGAATTTTACCAAAGAAAGAATCTTTGTTTTGAGCCAAGAAATTTATTTTTGTAGAGTCCTGGGTAGGAGTTCCAACGCTCAATAATATCCTATCTTTTTCATGAACAAAACTGCTTCCTAATCCGTTAAAATCAATTTCTGATTCTAATTCTTTTATTAAGCATTTGGTTTTAAAAAATTCTTTGCCATCTTCTGTATCTACAATTGAAGCATAATAACAATCATCTTTTACAGATGAGATTAGGGCATAAATTTTTTCATCTACTGAAATAATTGTTTTTATTCCGCCATTGAACTCAAGCGTAAAATTCTCATTAACATTTAATTTTCTTTTATTTTTATTAGTTATAACAAAAGCATTTTGGGAAAAAATAGACACATCGTCTAAATTAAAATCTTTACTAATTGAACTGTTTAATAAAAAAGTTGTTTTTCCTTTGAAAGAAATAATCTTTTCGGCCTTAACATCAAATGAATTAGAGGTAGCAAGAATTATCTCACTTTGCACTTTTTTATCAAAGTCAGTTTTGGGAGCACCTTTTTTTTGTTCTAATTTAGCTTTAAACGACTCAATAATATCAACATTTTCGTAAGCCCATATTATTGAAATAATTATCGTTATTATCCAGGCTAATAAGATTGTAATAATTTTTTTCATTTTTATGTAATTATTTCCGCAAATCTATCTTTTATAACATTTAGTCTTAATTTGTTTGATTTTACAAAATCATCTATGGCTTTTCTCACCTCAGGTATATAACTTAAATCTCCATAATCATCACAAATTAAAACTTTTTCTTTACCTTTTAGGCTTTTATATAAAATATTAAGGTCATTTTTTACAGTGTTATAGCTATGGCCTCCATCTATGAAAACACAATCTATATTTGATAAATCTATCTTTTCAAGAACTTCATTGGTATCTCCTTTTATTAAATTAATATTTTTATTATACTTTTTAAGAAAATTACTTACACTTTCCAAAGAGTTTAGATCTTCTTTGAGAATTAAATTATAATAAATATTTTTTAGTGGATTTGAGAATTTTTGATTTGTAAGAAATTTTGGCTCTATCTCGTCATTTTGAGTATTTTTTTTTTCTCCAAATAAATCAATTCCAATATAGGTAAATTTACCTTTGTTGAGATAGTCAAGTAAGTTGCATATATTCATGGATGTTACTCCACAAAAAACTCCTATTTCTAAAAAACTTTTTGGATTATGTTTGGCAATTAATTCTAAAAATATATCTCCCCATTTGCTTTTGAGTCCGGTTTTTCTCCAATAGGTTTTATATTTGATGTCCAAGTTTTATGAAAAGGCTTCTGCCCAAGTGCCTTTTGTTGAAGCTTTAGAATACTCAGTAGCTCTACCTTCAAAAAAGTTCATATGTTCTACTGCATTAAGCATTGTGTCAAGCCAAGTAAGTGGATTAGTCTTAACATCATAAATCGGTTGAAGACCTAGTTGTTGTAATCTTCTGTTGCCTATCCATCTTATATATTGCTTAACTTGATCTGCTGTAAGATCTTTTAAGGGCCCCATTTGAAATGCTAAATCTATAAATGCATCTTCATGAGAAACTATTGTTCTGCATGCTTCGTAGATTTCTTTTTTTAATTGTTCGTCCCATATATCAGGATTTTCTTTTATAAATTCATTAAATAATCTGATCATTGAATTACAATGCAAAGTTTCGTCTCTAACAGACCAAGTTACAATTTGGCCCATGCCTTTCATTTTATTTT
Source organism: uncultured Pelagibacteraceae bacterium (assembly GCA_902567685.1). Taxonomy (GTDB): domain Bacteria; phylum Pseudomonadota; class Alphaproteobacteria; order Pelagibacterales; family Pelagibacteraceae; genus Pelagilacustribacter. The sequence continues at coordinate 20,346 of CACFNH010000008.1, forward strand.
GTCTAGGAAAATTTAAGAGGATTGCAAAGCTTGCAAACAATTGCAAACCTTCTGTAAAAGCTGAAAATACCGCAACTGTTTTTGCTATATCTCGCTTTGAATTAACATTAAATCCTTGCATATAATCATACTTGTCCTTCATTTCTTTATATTTTAAAAAAGCCGAATATTCTGTTTCTGGCATACCAATTGTATCTAATAAATGTGAGTAAGCCGCGATATGAACTGTTTCCATAGAAGCAAAAGCTGTCATCATCATTAAAACCTCGGTTGGTTTAAATACTGTTGTATAGTGCCTTAAATAACAATTGTTTACTTCTACATCTGCCTGAGTAAAAAATCTAAATATATGTGTTAAGAGATTTTTTTCTTCAGTAGATAAATTTTTTTGCCAATCTCTCACATCGTCTCCAAGAGGAACTTCTTCTGGAAGCCAATGAATTCTCTGTTGAGTTAACCAAGCATCATAACACCATGGATATCTAAAAGGTTTATAAACTGGGTTTTCTACAAGTAATCCATTTTCTTTAACAGTCTGATTTATTTTCTTAATTTTTGCTACTGACATGATAAACATTCCTCATATTCATTATTTTCACTATTTTCGATTTTATTTTTCTTAGAATAAACATTTTTTGTAACGTCTGTAGAAGAGCCAGAATTAATATTTTCAGCTCTTTGGATTGATTTAGATCTACAATAATAAAGGCTCTTTAGACCCTTTTTCCAAGCTTGAAAATGAATGTTATGAAGTTCTTTTTTGTGAATATCAGCAGGTATAAAAACATTAACTGACTGAGCTTGAGAAATAAAAGGTGTTCTATCCGCTCCAAGTTCCACTACCCATCTTTGATCAATCTCAAAAGCTGTTTTAAATGTTTCTTTTTCTTCTTCTGTCAAAAAATCTAAATGTGAAACGGAGCCCTGATTTGTAGTTATGCTAGACCATACTTCATCATTATTTTTATTATATTTGTCCAAAACTTTCGAAAGATATTTGTTTCTAACATTGTAAGATCCAGATAGAGTTTTGTGAGTATAGCTATTTGCTGCAATAGGTTCTATTCCTGGAGAAGCACCGCCACAAATTATTGATATAGAGGCCGTAGGAGCTATTGCTGTTTTGTTAGAGAATCTTTCTTTAATTCCATATTCTTCAGCATCTGGGCAAGACCCTCTTTCTTCAGCTAGAACTATTGATGCGGAGTCCACTTTTTCCTGAATATCTTTAAAAACTTTTTTATTCCAAACTTTGCTCATTACTGATCCAAAAGGAATCTTTTTCTTTTGAAAATAAGAGTGTAGTCCCATAACACCCAAACCAACACTTCTTTCTCTCATAGCAGAATATTTTGCGTGTTTAAAACTATCGGGAGCCCGATTAATAAAATCAGTCATTACATTGTCTAAAAATCTCATCACATCCTCGACAAACTGTTTGTTGTCTTTCCATTCATCATATTTTTCTAAATTTAATGAAGACAAACAACAAACTGCGGTTCTTTCTTTACCTTGGTTGTCTATTCCTGTTGGTAATGTAATTTCACTACATAAGTTTGATGTTTTAACTCTCAACCCAGCAAGCTTGTGATGTTGTGGTATTTGTCTGTTAACAGTATCAATATAGATGATGTAAGGTTCTCCCGTTTCTACTCTAGCTGTTAAAAGTCTTATCCATAAATTTCTAGCCGACAATGTAGATTGTACAGATCCATCTTTAGGACTTCTAAGAGCCCATTGCGAATCTGTCTCTACTGCTCGCATGAAAGCATCTGAGACTAAGACACCATGATGTAAATTTAAAGATCTTCTATTAACATCTCCACCAGTTGGTCTTCTCATTTCTATAAATTCTTCTATTTCAGGATGATCTATTGGCAAATAACAAGCTGCAGAACCTCTTCTCAATGATCCTTGGCTAATAGCAAGCGTAAGAGAATCCATAACTTTTATAAATGGAATTATTCCTGAAGTTTTTCCTACTTTACCAATTTTTTCACCAATAGATCTTAGATTTCCCCAATAACTTCCTATGCCTCCACCTCTAGCAGCCAACCAAACATTTTCACTCCATAAATCTAATATTCCTTCAAGGCTATCTCCAGCCTCGTTTAAAAAACAGGAAATCGGTAAACCTCTCTCTGTCCCTCCATTTGATAAAACCGGAGTTGCTGGCATAAACCATAAATTGCTAATATAATTATAAATCCTTTGGGCATGTAAGTTGTTATCTGCATAGGTGCTTGCTACTCTTGCAAACAAATCCTGAAATGATTCCCCGTAACCAAGATATCTGTCTGTTAAAGTGGCTTTTCCAAAATCTGTAAGATTAGAGTCTCTAGACCTATCTATTTTAATCGTTATACCTTTTTCATTCTGAAACAGTTCAGTTTCTTCCGAAAGTGAAAAAAGATCTGGTTTTTTAGGACCATTGTCCTTCAATATTCTTTTGCTATCCCCTGAATTAAGCCTAACCACAGCTTTTTCGATTGCCAAAGATACGTTTTTATCCATATTAATAACCTTTTTTGACTTTTGTATTAAAAAACAACTACATGTTGTGTTTAATTAAAGTTAATATACTATATAAATTACTACATCAATAGAACATTATAAGAACATTTAACTAATTTTTCAAGTTTAAAATTTTGTTAATAAATAAAGGCCACAAATATTAAATAAAAAACACAAATATAATGAAAAAAATTAATATAGATCGATGCTAATTAATCCTAATGGTTTTAGAGAGTACGATGCAAGGTGGTTGTACAAAAAGGACATAGATCTTCTCGGGATTGAAAGTCTTGGAAAGGGTCTTGGAACGCAAGTAATAAAACATACTGAGAAAAAAAATCCTAGAATAGTTGTTGGGCATGATTACAGGTCTTACAGTGAAGAGATAAAAAAGTCTTTAATAAAAGGTTTGCTGTCAACAGGGTGTAATGTGGAGGACATTGGTTTGTCTTTATCACCCACAGTATATTTTGCTCAATTTAATTTAAATGCAGACGGACTAGCCATGATAACAGCTAGTCACAATGAAAATGGTTGGACAGGAGTAAAAATGGGAATTCAAAAGGGTTTAACGCATGCGCCAGAGGAAATGTTAGAATTAAAAGAAATAACACTTAACAAAAAGTTTGTTAGCGGTAAAGGTGTTGAAAAAGAGATTAAAAATTTCAAAAAAATATATATAGAAAATTTAGTTAAAAAAAATAAATTAAATAAAAAGATTAAAGTAGTAGTTGCTTGTGGCAATGGAACTGCTGGAATATTTGCTCCAGAGACATTAAAAAGAATAGGTTGTGAAGTTGTTGAACTGGACTGCAACTTAGATTTTACTTTTCCTAAATATAATCCAAATCCTGAAGATTTAAAAATGCTTAATGCGATTTCTAAATCTGTAAAAGAAAATAACGCTGATATAGGTTTTGGTTTTGATGGAGATGGAGATAGAGTAGGAGTAATAGACAATAAAGGAAATGAAATTTTTTCTGATAAAATTGGATTATTAATAGCTAGGAATCTTTCTTCAAAATATAAAAATTCTAAATTTATTGTTGATGTAAAGTCAACTGGACTATATCAAAAAGATAAAATTCTAACAAAAAATCAATGTAAAACATTATATTGGAAAACTGGCCATTCACATATTAAAAGGAAAGTAAACGTTGAAAGAGCATTAGCTGGTTTTGAAAAAAGTGGTCATTTCTTTTTTAACAAACCGCTAGGACATGGTTATGATGATGGAGTTAATTCCGCTATTCAAATTTGCCATTTATTAGATCAAAAAAATAAAAGTATGAGTGAAATCATAAATGAATTGCCAAATACATACCAAAGTCCAACTATGGCACCATTTTGCAAAGATGAGGAAAAATATGATGTTGTTGACGATCTTGTTAAAAAAATTCAAAAAATTAAAAATGACAAATTTAAAATTGATGGTCAATTTATTGAAGAAATACTAACTATTAATGGGATAAGATTCTTATTAAATGATGGTTCTTGGGGATTAATAAGAGCCTCATCTAACAAACCTTCTCTAGTTGTTGTTGTTGAAAGTCCTGTTTCTAATGCAAGAAAAGAAAAGATATTTTATTTTATTGATGATTTACTACAAAAAACTGGAAAGATAGGCAAATATGATCAAAAGATTTAATTATATATTAAGATATCTGTATAAAAAAATTGTTCCAATAATATAAAGAAAAATTCCAAATAATTTTTGTAATTTGTTTTTATTAATCTTGTGAGCTGTATTTGCTCCAATTCTTGCCATAAAAGTTGTTACGGGAACAAATATCAAAAAAGTTGGAATGTTTATAAACCCTAGACTAAATGGTAAATTTGCCCGCATTAATGAACCTGAAGCTAAAAATCCTATTGATCCAAATAAAGCTATTATGAATCCTATAGCAGCTGCACTACCTATAGCTACATTAATTGGATACCCAAAATACCTCAAGATTGGCACATTCATAATTGCCCCTCCTATTCCCATAGGAGCAGAAATAAATCCTGAGATAAAACCAAATAAAATCTTTGGATAGAAACCAAAATTTTTTTTTACTTCTCTTACTTTTTCTTGGAGTAATAATAAATATGTTCCTAAAAAATAAACTACTATTGAAAAAAACGCCAATAGAGACTTAGTTTTCATTAAAGCTGCAAAAATAGTCCCTATCAAAACACCTAGTATTACAAAAATTCCATAGTTTTTAATTACATTAACATCTACAGATTTATGTTTATTATGAGTTAATACAGAAACAATAGAGGTTGGAATGATGATAGAAAAAGAGGTTCCAACAGCTAAATGCATTAGGTATTGATTTTCTATATTTAACGTTTCGAAAATAAAAAAAAGAAAAGGAACAG
>CACFNH010000009.1 GCA_902567685.1 uncultured Pelagibacteraceae bacterium
AGATGAAAGTGCGGATGACAAGATTAAAAGAATAGAGGCATCAAAAGAAGAAGGTACATGGAGTGCTTCAAGTACATCAGTAGAAAATACTATTGAGATACCTTCAATACCAAAAACAAACAGGGGTTTAAAATTTCAGGCAGCAGCAATTGAATTGAACAAAATTAATGATGAATTCTTCGAGCTTCGTAATCATAATGAGCAATATATGACTGCACTCGAAAATCTAAAAAAAGAGATAAAAGATTACAGATCTAAATTAAATTCTTCTGAAGAAATTTCTTCATCTTTTGCAAAAGATATTCTTAAAATTGCAAGAAGAATAGAGTACGCAAGTATATTTCCACCTAATACATTAAAAGACATGCAAACATCTATAATAAACTTCGATAAAGTTCAAAAAAAAGAACAGGGTGGTTTAAGATGGGTTGATATACTTCTATTTCCATCTGGGACAATTATTTCTAGCGGACCTAGTTGTTCTGAACAAGGATCTGGCAGGTGGCTGCCAAAACCTTCTGACACGGTTAACAAATTTGCTTTAATGTTAAACCCTAATATAGGATTTAAACAAATCCCATTAATTTGGTATGAAATGATGGATGTTAGTAAAATAATTGGTTTTTTTCTTCCAGATTGGATTGCAGATATTTTACCTGGGAAATATCCTGTTCATAATGAAAAAGGTGAAATCAAACCTAATTTTAAAAGTAAAGTTTTAAGTTTTGTAACTGGAGAATTTGAATTATTTAAAATACCAATTCCAACAGGACATATTTGGGATTCTTTTTTAAGAGTTTTTCTAGGATTAGTTTCTGGAATAATAATTGGTGTTCCTTTAGGATTGTTTATGGGTCTTAACAGATTTGCTAAAGGATTTTTTGATCCATTAATTGAACTATACAGACCTGTGCCGCCTTTAGCTTGGGCTCCTTTGGTAATATCTGTTTTAGGTATCGATAATCTTGGTAAAGTTTTTTTATTATTTATGGTCTCCTTATCTATCATGATAATTTCAGCCAGAGCTGGAGCTTCAGGGACTCAGCTCTCAAAAATTCATGCTGCACACTCCCTTGGAGCTTCTAAATGGCAAATTTTAAGGCATGTAATTTTTCCAAACTCTCTCCCAGAAATTTTGACAGGGATTAGAGTGGCTACAGGAATGTGTTGGGGAACTTTAGTAGCTGCAGAATTTTTAGCAGGTACCACTGGTGTGGGTTTTGTCGAAAATGTTGCAAAAAAATACTTTCAGTATGAAGTGATCTGGATAACAATATTTATTATGGGAATGCTTGGATTAATTTTTGATATCACAATAAGAAAGATAATTGACAAAACCATTCCTTGGCGTGGAAAAGGTTAAATCCTTGATAGAAAAGTATGAAAAGAAATGCTTTAAAATTAAATATTAAAAAAATATTTATTAAGCATAAGATGTCAGATAAACATGCAGAAATTTGTTCAGATTATTTAATTAAATCTGAACTAGTTGGAGCTTCATCCCATGGATTGGCAAGATTAAAAATGTATTGTGATCGTATGAAAAAAAAACTTATCAATCCAAAACCAAAAATAAGAATAAAAAAAATTTCTGGGTCTATATCCTATATAGACGCCAACAACAGTATAGGATTCGTTGCTGCTGATATTGGTATTAAGAAAGCAATAGAGCATGCAAAAAAAACAGGAATTGGTTTGGTTGGAATTAAAAGAAGTAATCATTATGGATTATCAAGCTTTTATGCGGAACAAGCTGTTAAAAAAGAACTAATGGTTTGGTGTTTTACTAATGCTCCTCCTGCTTTGGCTCCTTACGGTGCTAAAAAAGCTTTATTCGGAACTAACCCTATCTGTTTTGGGACCCCTACTGGAAACAAAACTCCTTTCATTTTAGATATGTCCACTTCAATAATTAATCGAGGAAAAATTAGAAGAGCACAGAAACTAGGTTTAAAAATTCCTTATGGCGTTGCTATGGATAAAAGTGGAAAAATTACAACAAATGCTAACAAAGCAATTCTTGGTACACAATTACCAATAGCAGACTTTAAAGGATCAGGCCTTGCGTGGATGATTGATATACTAAGTGGCGTTTTAACAGGATCAAGTCATGGTGGTAAGACTAGGGATCCGTTTGATGATTTTTCTGGTCCACAAAATATGGGTCATTTATTTTTAACTATTAATCCAAAGATTTTTATTGGAAAAAATTATTTAAAAGAAATAAAAAAAAATATCAAATTAGTTAAAAAGCTTCCTAAAGCTAAAGGTTTTAAGGATATACTTTATCCTGGTGAAAGAAAAAATTTAATCTACAAAAAGAACATAAAAAGAGATATAGCTGTACCATCAAAAATTTTACAAGAAATGAAAGAATTAAATGCTATCTAAAAAAGAAATTGTTTGTCCTGAAAATCTTCTTAGATGTGCTAAATCAAAAGGTGTTGTTAAGGCTGTGATTGTAAATGCTGGAAAAACTGTTGTAATGGAATCTGTTAAACAAGCCGTTGATTCAAATTTAATCGAACCTGTTTTTGTTGGAGATAAAACTATAATTAATAAATGTGCAAGCGATTTAAAATGGGATATTTCAAAATATCAAGTTATCAACGAAACGGACGAAAATAGCACTGCTCCCATTGGAGCTAAGTTAGCAAGTGAAAATAAAGTAAAGATTATAGTCAAAGGCCATATCCACACAGATGTCTTGATGAAAGCAGTTTTAAAAAGAGATTTAAATTTAATAGGGAAAAAAAGACTGAGCCATGTTTGGCATATGACATTAGACAAAAACGATAAACCTTTTATTATTACTGATGGTGCCTTAAACGTTCTTCCAAAACTTGAAACTAAGATGCATATATTGAAAAACTCAGTAGATTTTGCAAAGAGAATTGGGATTCAAAGACCAAAGGTTTCCTTGCTTTCGGCCACAGAAGAAGTGTTAGAAAGCGTTCCCAGTTCTTTGGAAGCTCATGAAATAACAAAAAGAGCAAAATCTGAAGGGATAGAAGCTGATGTATTCGGTCCTTTAGCATTTGATAATTCTGTTTCTGAAAAAGCTGCTGAAATTAAAAGAATTAAAAATGCTGTTGCTGGTAAAACAGATATTCTTTTAGTTCCTAATGTAGAGGCTGGAAATGCACTTGTTAAAATGATGATACATTTTATGGGTGCTTGTGCTGCAGGAGTCGTTGTTGGCGGTAAAGTACCTGTGGTTATAACAAGCCGTGCTGATGACACCCAAGCGAGATTGGCTTCTATGGCTGCCGCTGTTGTGGCTCTTTAAATTATTTAATATGTGGATCTTCCACCACTGATATCAAAAACTGCCCCTGTAGAAAAAGAATTTTCTTGGCTAGAAAGCCATGTAACCAAAGAAGCAAATTCATCCATTTCTAAAAATCTTTTTCTAGGAATCTTTGAAAACATGTATTGAACGTGTTCTTTTGACATTTGATCAAGTATTCTTGTTTTTGCGCTTGCTGGAGTAACTGCATTAACAGCTATATTTTTTTCTGCTAATTCTTTGCCTAAGGATTTAGTAAAACCTATTGCTGCTGCCTTTGCAGAACTGTAAGCACTTGCATTTGCATTACCATCTTTTCCAGCAACTGATGCAACATTTACTATTCTTCCATAATTATTTTTAATCATGTGAGGAACGATTGCCTTACAGCAATAAAAAGTTCCATTCAAATTTACATTTAAAACCTTATGCCACTCATCAATTGGGTAGTCCCATAATTTAGCAGTTAATCCTGTAACTCCAGCGTTATTAATAAGAATGTCTATTTTTTTTTTAGCTGTTATTTGATCTATATTTTTTTTTACATCTTCAAAATTAGCTACATTTACTAATTGAAAAGTTGCTTTATCGGTATTTAATTTTTTTTCTGCAGATTTTAATAATTCCTTATCTATATCCCAGATTATTACCTCTGCTCCAGATTCAATAAATCGTTTCGATATACCAAAGCCTAATCCTTGTGCTCCACCAGTTACTATTGCAGTTCTGTTGCTTAAATCAAAATTATTCACAATTTCTACTATTTAGAATAGCCGTATTTTTTAAGTCTAATATCTCCAGTTCTTGCATGTGCCTCCATACCTTCTGCTCTTGCAAGTCTAGCTGTAGTAGCTCCTACTAATTCGGTGGCTTCTTTTGTCATTCTTTGAAATGTTAATGTTTTTATAAATTTACCAACAAATAAACCGCCTGTATATCTTCCTCCGCCCTTAGTTGGCAGAATATGATTTGTTCCTGAACATTTGTCTCCATAAGCTACGGTTGTTTCTTCTCCTAAAAATAATGATCCATAGTTTTTTAATCTTTTTAGCCACCATTCAAGATTTTCTGCATGAACTTCTAAATGCTCAGATGCGTACTGATCACTAATTTTAGCCATCTCTTCATTTGAATCACATAATATTACTTCACCATAATCTTTCCACGCAGCATCAGCACTTGTTCTTGGAAGTTCAGGCAGCTCTTTAATTAATTCTGGAATTCTTTTCATAACATAATCAGCTAAAGATTTGTCAGTAGTAAATAACCAACCAGGAGAATTATAACCATGTTCTGCTTGTCCAACAATATCTGCAGCAACAAGTTCTTTGTCTGCTGATTTATCAGCAATGATAGCAATCTCAGTTGGGCCAGCGAATTGATCTATTCCAACTTTTCCGTAAACTATTCTTTTAGCTTCTGCTACATATTGGTTTCCTGCTCCAACTAAAAAATCAACTGGAGGATTTCCAAAAAGGCCGTGGGTAAGAGCACCTATTGCTGCAACCCCTCCTAAATTCATTATAGTATTTGCTCCACAAAGATTTGCAGCATAAATGATTCCTGCGTTAGCTCCATCATTTCCTTTTGGTGGGCTAGCACAAATAATTTTTTCTACGCCAGCAACTTTAGCAGGAGTAATTGCCATTACAGCTGAAGATATATGAGCATAACGGCCACCTGGAATATAACATCCGGCAGTTTCAACTGGAATAAGTCTTTGTCCTGCAAATAAACCTTTTGAAAGTTCTACTTCAAAATTATTATTCATACTTTTAAGTTGATGTTCAGCAAATTTTCTAACTCTTTCATAAGCAAACTGAACATCGTCTTTGGTCTTTTGGTCAACCTTTTTAATTGCTTCTTCTATTTTCTCTTTAGAGACAATAATTTCTCCCTCATACTTATCAAACTTCTTGTTAAGTTCTTTAATAGCTTCTTCTTTTCTTTTTTCTATATCATCAAGGATATTTTGAACCGCAGCACGGGTTTTAACATCATCCGTTTCAGGTTTTTTAATCGCTTTTTTTAAATATTTAATTGCCATAAAGTACCGTTGGTAACCACAAAGCTATTTGTGGAAATATTATTATTAATATTAATCCTATAATTTGCAATACCATAAATTGCATCATTCCTACATAAATGTCTTTTAAATCCCACTCGGGCACCACTCCTTTTAAAAAATAGGCGGAAAGAGCCACCGGAGGAGATAGCCAGGCGGTTTGAAGATTTACAGCAACTAAAATAGCAAACCAAGTTAAGTTAAATCCTAGTTCTTCTATTAAAGGCAAGATAATTGGAATAATGATTAATACTATTGGAACCCACTCTAAAGGCCATCCTAAAAGAAAAATCATAGCAAGAACGATTCCTAAAATGATATACCTGTTCATCTCTAACTGTAATAAAAATTCAGTTAAAACCATTGGTGTTCCTAATCTAGAAAATACTGAACCAAAGAAGTTTGAAGCAGCTACAAGTACCATAATTAAAGCTGATATCTCTAAAGTTTTAACAAGCGCTTCTTGTAATTTTGGTAGTGTTAATTTTTTATAAGCTAAAGCTAAAAGTAGAGCACCAACAGCACCACATCCTGCTGCTTCTGTAGGTGTTGCATATCCAAACAAAATACTACCAAGTGCTGCAAAAACTAAAAGAGCTGGAGGTAATAGGCCTATTAAAAATTCTTTTAAAACTTCCAACATACTTGTTGCCCTATCCTCTTCTGGAAGAACAGGTCCTAAACTTGGGTCTAAAGCACATCTTATAGTCACATATGCAGCATATAAAAGAGCCAACATTATTCCTGGTATAATTGCTGCAGCAAATAAATCAGTTACAGGTATCTCCATTATTGGACCCATGACAACCAACATAATGCTTGGTGGAATTAATATTCCTAGTGTGCCACCTGCAGTAATAGTTCCAGCTGCCAATCTTACGTCATACCCAGATTTATTCATTGATTTAGCAGCCATAATTCCAAGAATTGTCACAGATGCCCCTACTATTCCTGTTGCCGCTGCAAATATTACAGAGACAAAAAGCACAGCATAAAATAGTGCTCCACGAACTCTGGATAACATTAGTTGAACTGATGAAAATAACCTCTCCATTAAACCAGCGTTTTCCATCATAATACCCATAAATACGAACAGTGGCACAGCCGCCAGTGCTTGTTCGGTCATGACCATCGAAAACTGTAAGGTCATCAAATAGAAAACAAGTTTACCAAAACCTAAGTAACCAAATACAAATCCTAAAAAAATTAAAGTAAATGAAATTGGAAAACCAATAAAGATTGCAAATAACATTACTGCAATTAAAATAAAACCTAGTGTAGCTGGATTAATTAGTTCTGCTATCATGCGTCAGGCCACTTTCCTTTTTTTGCTGCATAATAACTTTTTAAAACTTCTGAAATTCCTTGGATTAATAAAAATAAAATTCCAAACCATAAACAAGCTTTGATAGGCCACATATAAGGCATCCAAGCTGTATCCATTCCTCTTTCTCCTCTTTTAATAGACTCCAAAACAAATCCTGTTGTCATGTAAAAAAAGAAAAGTAATCCTGGAAAATAAAATAATAAATATAACCAAAAGTCTATAAGACCTTGTGTTTTTACTTTAAAATTTCTATATAAAAAATCTGCTCTAATATGAACTCCTCTAGAAAGAGCGTATCCAGCACCCAGCATGAATAAAGCGCCATAAAGAAATCTACTCATATCATAAGCCCACATTGTTGGCGCCAAAAATAATTTTCTTGCTAAAACTTCATAAACCATTGCGATCATTAAAGGCATTGTAATCCAACAAACTACATTGCCGATCCGTCTGCTCCATTTATCAATATTTGTAATCGTAGATGACATCCATTGAGGCATGTCTTCAGGCATTTTGCCTGTGCCTTGTCGTCTTTCAGCGATCATTTCATCTGATTTATCTAATGGCATTGGCTCCTTTTTTACTTAAAAAAATAAAGCGGATCAAGTAAACGATCCGCTTTATTATAATCTATATTTATATGACTACTTTAATGTCGCTGCGTGAGCCATTCCTAGCTTAGCATTAGACATTTGAGCTCCACTCCAGAAAGGTACTGCGATATCAGCAAATTTCTTTTGTGAGTTCCAAACTTTTGCAAAGAATTTATTTTTCGCTGCATTAGTTTCTAAACTTTTCTTAGCTGCCGCCATGTAAGCTGGGAAATAATCAGCAGGAGTATCATGTAAGATTACACCGTGATTCTGAGTTAAATCCGCTAGCGCTTTACCATTTTCGTAAATTCTATAACTCATAGCTTTACTTAATGATGCATTCGCTGCAACTTCCATAGCTTTTTTCTCAAGCTTAGTCATTTTTTTGTAAACGTCTCCATTTACATAAAGGTCAGCATTTACCACTACTTGGTGTAAACCTTGTAGGTAGTAGTGCTTAAGAACCTTTTGGAAACCAAATACACTGTCCGGTTTTGGACAACACCATTCAGCTGCATCGATAGTTCCTTTTTCAAGAGCTGGTAAAATATCTCCACCACCCATTGCAACAGAAGCTACACCGATATCTTTATAAGTTTGACCTGGAATTCCTGGAGGAGTTCTAAATCTATACTTTCTAAAGTCAGCCATGCTGTTAATAGGCTCTTTGAACCAACCTAAAGCCTCTGGGCCTACTGGTTGAAGCATAAAACCTTTTATGTTTCTTCCCATTTCTTTCCATAGTTGGTCGTATAATTGTTTACCACCACCATATTGGAACCAAGATAGGAACGCGATGTTATCAATACCTACACCTGCGCCTGCTACTGGCGAACCAAATAACATAGCCGCTGGGTGTTCACCAGACCAATAGTGTGTCCAAGCAAATCCACAATCGATCAGTCCTTTGTCAACTGCATCTAATGTTTCTTTAACTCCAACAACAGTACCTGCTGGCATAATCTCAAACTTAATTGAACCACCTGTTAATGCAGTTACATCGTTTCCGAAGTCTTTTAACATTTTAACTTCGTCAGCCTTTGCGCTGATAACAGTTTGGCATTTTAATGTTTTAGCGTTTGCTGTAGAAATAGAAAAACCTATAAATGCAGCCAAACTTAAAACAACAGTTAATAATTTTCTCATTATATCTCCCGTTTTTGTTTGTTAAGTTGCAAGATTAAACTTTATATGATTGAAGGAGTCAAACATAAGAATGCAAAAATAAACCTTAGGTTGTATCCTAAGAATTGGTAATTAAGAAAAATCTAAATTATAAAGTTTTTTATCAATGGAAGAATTCAATTTTATAATTATTGGCGCTGGATCAGCAGGATGCGTCCTAGCTAACCGATTAACATCAAATCCAAAAAATAAAGTTCTTTTAATAGAAGCTGGTGGAAGGGATCTTAATCCATGGATTCATATTCCCGTTGGTTATTTTAAAACGATGCATAATCCTAACACTGATTGGTGTTTCAAAATTCAAAGTGATCCCGGTTTAAATGGTCGTGAAATGAATTATCCTAGAGGAAAGACTTTGGGAGGAAGTTCATCAATTAATGGACTCTTGTATATAAGAGGTCAGTCAAATGATTATGATTATTGGAGACAGTTAGGAAATGTAGGGTGGAGTTGGAATGATGTATTACCTTATTTCAAAAAAGCAGAAAACCAAGAAAGAGGAAAAAACGAGTTTCATGGTGTAGGTGGTCCGCTTTCTGTATCTGATCAACGTATAAAATTAAAATTATTAGATACATTTATGGATGCTGCTGAAGAATTTGGAATACCAAAAACTAAAGACTTTAATACTGGAGTAACTGAGGGATGTGGTTACTTTCAAGTCACTGAAAAAAATGGCCTTAGATGTAGTACTGCGGTTGGGTATTTGAATCCTGTAAAAAAAAGGAAGAATTTAAAAATTGTAACAAAAGCTCATGTAAAAAATATTGAGTTTGAAAATAATAAAGCAACAGCAGTAAATTATTGGATAAATAAAGATTTAATTAAAGCTAAAGCAAATACAGAAATAATTTTGTCAGCTGGCTCTATAGGATCACCTCATATACTTCAAGCTTCAGGTGTTGGGCCAGGAAATTTGCTTAAAAAATATAATATAAATATTGTAAAAGAACATCCTTTTGTTGGAAAAAATTTGCACGATCACCTCATGTTAAGACCTGTTTATAAAGTAAAAAATATTTATACTTTAAATAAACTGTATCATAGTTATTTTGAAAAAATGAAAGCTGGTCTTAATTTTTTCTTTTTTAGAAGAGGTCCCTTAACTATGGGCGCTAGTCAATTGTGTGGATTTACAAAAAGTGATGAAAATCTTGCTACTCCTAATTTACAATATCATGTTGCTCCTATGAGTACTGACAAACTTGGAGGTGCAGCTCTTCATGATTTTCCTGCATTCACGCCAACAATTACAAATATAAGACCTACTAGCCGAGGCCATATAGAGTTAGGAGGAGCTGACACTAGAATAGATCCAAAAATCTATATGAATTACTTATCTTCCGAAGAAGATAAAAAAATTGCTGTTAAAGCAATAAAAATAACTAGAAAAATTGTATTAGAGTCAGAAGCTTTCAAACCTTATGAGCCTAAAGAAATGCGACCTGGAATGAATTTATCTGATGATGAAATAGTGACTGAAGTTGGTAAATACGCAAACACAGTATTTCATCCTGTTGGTACTTGTAAAATGGGAAATGATGAAACTGCAGTTGTTAATGATCGTTTAAAAGCGCATGGATTAAAAAATTTAAGGATAGTGGATGCTTCTATAATGCCTCATATTACATCTGGAAATACAAATGCCCCAACTATAATGATTGCTGAAAAAGCTGCAGACATGATATTAGAAGATTATAAATGATAACAATTGAAGAAGTAATAATTTTTTTTGAAATTATCCTTATTGACCTTGTTTTGGCTGGTGACAACGCCATAATTATTGGAATGGTTGCTTCACAATTTAAAGATGATTTAAGAAAAAAAATCATTTTTTGGGGAATTGGGGCAGCAGTAATACTTAGAATTTTTTTTACTTTAATAGCAACTTTTCTCCTACAAATTAATGGTTTGAAATTGATTGGAGGATTAATTCTTCTTTATATCGTTTACAAACTTTATAAAGATATTGTTGCGACTGAAAAAAGCAGTAAACCCGATATTAAAGTTGATAACTCTTCCATATACAAAGCTATTTGGACAGTAATTATAGCAGATGTAAGTATGAGCTTGGATAATGTGCTTGGTGTAGCTGGAGCAGCAAAAGGACATTACTATCTTTTAATTTTTGGATTAGCTTTGTCCATAGCCTTGATGGCTTTTGCTGCAAACTTGGTAGCAAGATGGATAAAAACTTATAAATGGATTGGTTGGGCAGGATTAATAGCAATACTAGTAGTTGCTTTAGATTTAATCTATAGTGATATAAAAGTGTTTATCTAAAATGTACTTAAAAAAATACAATTTAAAAAATAAAATAGCTTTGGTTAGTGGTGCTGGGAAGGGACTTGGAAAAGCTTGTGCTATTGCATTAGCTGAAGCTGGTGCTAATTTAATTATAATTAGTCGAACAAAAAAAGATTTATTAGAGGTTGAAAATATAGTTAAAAAATTCAGAGTAAAATGCAAATCATATGTTTGTGATATAACTAATTATAATGCAGTCAAGAAACTCATTAATAAAGAGCACAGAATAGATATATTAATAAATAATGCAGGAACGAATATTCCTCAACATTTTACAAAAGTAAAAAGAGAAACTATGGAATATTTAGTTAGAATTAATACTGTAGCATGTTTTAACCTTGCTCAATTATGTGCAATTAAAATGATCAAATTAAAAAATAGAAAAAAAATTGGTGCTTCTATTATAAATATGTCTTCTCAAATGGGCCATGTTAGTGGTCCGAAAAGAAGCGTGTATAGTATGAACAAATTTGGCCTTGAAGGTTTAACTAAAGGAATGGCTTTAGAACTTGCAGAATATAACATTAGAGTAAATACGGTATGTCCTACTTTTGTTGTAACGCCTATGACTAAAAAATTTCTAAAAGATAAGAAATTTAAAAAAGATATGTTAGGCGGTATACCTCTTGGAAGATTTGCAGAAATGTCTGAGATAGCTTCTGCGGTAGTTTTTTTGGCATCAGATGCAGCATCAATGATAACAGGAACTTCTTTGCTAGTAGATGGAGGGTGGACAGCAAGATAAAAAGTATGAAAAAAATTATTTTACTAAATTTGGTAATTCTTTTTTTTTTTATTATTTTCCTAGAAATTTTAGCTAATTTATTTAACCTTTCACAATTGTTGGGTACGGAGTCCAAATTGATAGAAAGAAGAAATAATTCTCACTATTTAGTACCCGGTTCAACTGGCAAGATATTCAATACTAAAGTTTATATAGATAATAATGGTTTTCGTGTTCCTAGTTTAAATTATAAATATACTGGGATAAAAGATGTTTATATAATTGGTGATAGTGTTGCTTTTGGAAGTGGAGTTAAGGAAGAAAAAACTTTTGTTGGTTTGCTTAGAAAAAGATTTAATAATATAAATTTTTATAATAGTTCTGTGCCAGGCTATCAGATAAATAATCATATTGATAATTTAGGAAAAGCAAAAGATTTTAAAAAAATAAATCAATTAATTTACTTTTTTACATTAAATGATGTTTATAGTTCAACAAATGTTCAGCAAAGAAGAGCGGATAGAAAATCAAAATTATTTGATAAAAAAATATTTGGAAAAGTTAATAGTTACCTAAGAAACAAATCACATTTATATTTATATATTAAAGGCATTGCTTCAGACCCGTCAAAGAGATGGTTTTTTGCATTAGATAACTTTTATAAAGAAAAAGATATTTCATTTATAAAAGAAGAATTTAAAAAAATAAAAAATTTCTCTATTGCTAACAACTCAAATTTGATTATTTTTCTTTTACCTTATGAATATCAAACTCGACATTGTGATAATAAAGATTTTTTACCTCAAAAGAAAATAATAAATACTTTGAAAAAAGTTGAAGTAAAATTTATAGATTATACACAGAACTTTTGTGATAATAAAGATAAAGACAATTTTCTTAAATTTGATCCTATGCATTTATCTATAAATGGACACAAAAAAGTTTATAATTTATTATTAAATGAAAAAATTTTTTAAAATATTTTTATTATTTCTTTTTATAATATTCCCCAGAGAAATTTTTTCTGCAGAATTTAATAATAAATTTAAACAAGGTTCTTTTATACTTGGAAAAACTAAACCTGGTGCAAAGGTTAAAATTGATGAAAGAAATGTTTTGGTTTCAGAAGATGGGTATTTTGCTTTTGGTATAGATAGAGATAGAAAAAACGATATAACAATTCGAATTATAAAAGATCAAAAGTTAGATGTAATAGTAAAAAAAGTCTTTAAAAGAAAATATAAGATACAAAGAATAGATGGTCTTCCAGAAAAAAAAGTGACTCCTCCTAAAGAAGTTTATGAAAGAATAAAAAGAGAAAATAAGATAATTGGTGAAGCTAGAGCTATTGAAAGCAATTTAACTTTCTTCAAAGATAAATTCGTCAATCCTCTTGATAACGCAATTGTAACTGGAGTTTATGGTAGTCAACGAATATTAAATGGTAAGCCGAAATGGCCTCACTATGGAATAGACTTTGCTGCAAAAGAAGGTACTAAAATCAAAGCTATGTTAAGTGGGACTGCTACTATGGTAGAACCTGATTTGTTTTATACTGGTGGCACATTAATATTTGATCATGGTCACGGGATCTCAACTCTATATATGCACTTGAAGGAAATTTATGTGAAAAAAGGACAGAAAGTGAAACAAGGACAGATCATTGGTACAGTTGGTTCTACTGGAAGGTCTACAGGACCTCATTTAGATGTAAGACTCAATTGGTTTGGTACAAGATTAGATCCAGCAACTGTTTTAAATTTAAATTAATCTAATTCAAATTTACTTTCATAATTTTTTTTTAAAAGAGGATCTTGATTATTTTTATAAAGAATAAAATTTTCACAAACTAAAATATCAAGATTTGTTCCCATAAAACAGTTAAATGCATCTTCTATACTGCAAACTATTGGCTCGCCTCTTACGTTAAATGATGTATTAACCAAAACTGGACAACCAGTAAGTTCTTTGAATTTACTTATAAGACTATGATACCTAGGATTGGTTTCCTTATGAACAGTTTGAATCCTGGCGGAATAATCAACATGTGTTACAGCAGGAATTGATGATCTTTTTACATTTAATTTTTCTATACCAAAAAGTTTTTCGTTATCTTGGGACATTGGAATTTGAATTTCCTTCTTTACATCGGCTACTAGAAGCATATATGGACTGTCGCAATCAATCTCAAACCATTTAGAAACATCTTCTCTTAAAACGGATGGTGCAAAAGGTCTGAAGCTTTCTCTAAATTTAACTTTTAGGTTTAATTCTTTTTGCATTTTATCAGATCTTGGATCAGCAATTATTGATCTTCCACCTAACGCTCTGGGGCCAAACTCCATTCTTCCTTGAAACCATCCGACAGTTTTTCCATTACTAATTTCTTTTGCTACAGTATCAATTAAATTTTCAGTGGAAAGCTTGGTAAATTTTCCTTTTAAAAATTTTAGTTTATTTTCAATTTCTTCGTCAGTAAAACTTGGACCTAAATAAGACCCTCTCATTTGATCTTTGTTTTGAATATTTCTACTTTGTTTTAATTCTTTATGCCAAAAAGCCAGAGCTGCTCCCAATGATCCTCCCGCATCGCCTGCTGCTGGTTGTATCCAAATATTATCAAAAGTATTATTCTTGAGAATTTTGCCATTTGCCACACAATTTAAAGCAACTCCTCCTGCAAGACACAAATTCTTTATTTTATACTCTTTTGCGATAGAACTTGTTAACTTTAAAACAATTTCTTCTGTTGCTGCTTGTATCGAGGCAGCTATATCCATATGAAATTCTGTAAGGAGATCTTTTTTTGGATTTCTTACTGGTTGACCAAACAGATTGGAGAACTTTTTATTTGTCATAGTCAAACCTGTAGCATAATTAAAGTATTTCATGTTCAATCTAAATGATCCATCATCTTTAAGGTCAATTAACTCTTCTAGAATTATTTGTTTGAATTTTGGTTTTCCATATGGTGCCAACCCCATAACTTTGTATTCTCCGCTATTAACTTTGAATCCTGTATAATAAGTAAATGCTGAATAAAGTAAGCCTATAGAATGTGGAAAATGTATTTCTTTTATTATCTTGATGGAACTTCCTTTTCCTATTCCTACTGTAGTTGTTGCCCACTCTCCCACACCGTCTAAAGTTAAAATTACAGCATCTTTAAATGGCGAAGGATAGAATGCGCTTGCAGCATGGCTATAATGATGTTCTGAAAAAAATATTTTGTTAATATCTTCAAAAGAGTTATCGTGTTTTTTAAGTTGGTCAAATAAATATTTTTTCTGAAATAATTTTTCGCGTAACCATAAAGGCATTGAAATACTAAAGGATTTAAAACCTAAGGGAGCAAAAGCTAGATATGTCTCTAACAATCTTTCAAATTTTAAAAATGGTTTTTCAAAAAAAACTATATAGTCTATTTGGTTTAATTTTAAATTAGACTCTGACAATACATACTCAACAGCATTGAATGGATATCGTGCATCATGCTTCTTCCTAGAAAATCTTTCCTCTTGAACTGCAGAAACTATTTTTCCGTCTAGGATTAACGCTGCTGCGCTGTCATGATAAAATGCTGAAATTCCTAAAATAGCAGTCACTTAAAAAATTGTGTAAATAAATGGAGCCACAGCTGAACCCTGGCTTAATACAATTAAAATTCCAAAAAGAGCT
>CACFNH010000010.1 GCA_902567685.1 uncultured Pelagibacteraceae bacterium
CGTCATTTGTTATACCAACAGTGTGTTCAAATTGTGCAGACAAATTTTTGTCTTTAGTTACTGCTGTCCAACCATCATTTAGAAGTTTAGTTTCATATTTTCCCTCATTGATCATTGGTTCAATTGTAAATATCATTCCAACTTCAAGTTTTTCACCTTTACCTTTTTCTCCATAGTGAAGAATATTTGGTTCTTTATGAAACTTTTCTCCAATTCCGTGCCCACAAAAATCTCTTACTACTGAGAAACCTTTTTTTTCTACGTAGCTTTGAATAGATTCTCCTATATCTCCTAAATGTATATTTTTATTTAAAATCTTTATTGCTTCCATCATTGCTTGATATGTACTTTCAACAAGTTTTTTAGCTTTAATGGAAACTTCACCAACATAAAACATTCTACTAGTATCTCCATGCCAACCATCTTTATATGCTGTTACATCTACGTTAACTATATCTCCTTCATTTAAAATTTTCTCTCCTGGGATACCATGACAGACTATATGATTAGCAGAAGTACAACATGATTTTGGAAAACCTCTATAAAATAAAGGTGCAGAATAAGCATTATTGTCATTTATAAATTCGTAACAAACAGAATCAATTTTATTTGTGCTAATTCCTGGTTTAATAAATTTTGATACTTCGTCCAAAGCACCTGCTGCTATAGATCCTGCTATTCTTGTTTTATCAAATGACTCTAAAATTTTTTCACTCATTAATTTTTAATTTAATTTCTTTATTAAGTTTTATTCCTTTTGTTGAAAATTTACAATCATAGCAAAGCACTTTAACATTATTTTTTATTGCTTCTTTAAAGGCTTCAAAATATTCTGGATCAATATCAGAAGCAATACCAAAGGATTTACAGTTTTCCATCTGTATTAAAAACATCAAATAGCTTGTATAACCCTGTTTATTAGCAAGAATTAAATTTTGAAGATGTTTTTTTCCTCTACTAGTCACAGCGTCAGGAAACTCTGCATGATTATTTCTTCTATTGAGTGTTACACTTTTTACCTCAAGAAAAGCTTTTTTATTATTTTGAGTATTTGTTAAAAAAAAATCAAATCTTGTATCAGTACCAAATTTTTTTTCGGGTTTAATTAAATCATATTGGTAAAAATTTTTAATTATTTTTTTTTCTAAAGATTCATGTACAATTTTATTAGTTATATGCGTGTTAACACAAAATTTAGAATTATTGACCTTAATGATTTGGAGTGTATATTTTAATTTCCTGTTTTGATTATTAGATTTAGTAATCCATACTGAATTCCCACTTTTAAGCAAATTAAACATTGATCCTGGATTAGGACAATGAGCAGTTATTGTTTCGTTTTTTACTTTTATATCTACAAAAAAACGTTTGTATCTTTTTATTAAAACACCTGATATTAATTCGTTTTCAAAATTCATATATTTAATTGTAACAAACTATGAGAAATATCAATAAAAAGAAAGTAGATGCTGCAATTCTTATAATTGGAAACGAGATATTGTCTGGCAGAACCCAAGATTTAAATGTTTCATTTCTATCTGATTGGCTAAATAAAAGATGTGGTATTTCAGTAGAAGAAGTCCGAGTTATTCCTGATGTAGAACTTAAAATTGTTAAAAATATTTTAGATTTAAAAAGGCGATTTAATTATGTTTTTACCACCGGAGGTATAGGGCCAACCCATGATGATATTACTGCAAAATCTTTGTCTAGAGCTTTTAAAACAAAATACGAATATCACAAGGAAGCATATTCAATTTTAGAAAATTATTATGGCAGAGCAAGGTTTAACGACGGAAGAAAAAAAATGGCTAAAATGCCAAGAGGATCTTCTTTAATTTATAATCCTGTTAGTGCTGCGCCTGGATTTATAATTAAAAACGTAATTTGTTTACCTGGAGTTCCATCAATATTAAGATCTATGATTGATAATGTAAAAAAATATTTAGTAAAAGGTAAAATTATTTTAAACAAATCTATAAGACTTTATACAATAGAGAGTAATATATCTAAAGAACTCACTATAATTCAAAGAAAGTATAAAAAAAAAATTGATATTGGAAGTTATCCTTTTTTTAGATTAGGACGAATAGGTGTTTCAGTAGTCTTAAGATCTTCAAATAAAAAAAATCTTGAATCATGCTTGCTAGAAATAAAAAAGATGGTAAAAAAAAAAGAAAATAAAAATATTTAATTAACATGCTCTATTTTGCATTTGGAAGTAATTTATATCACAAACAGATGAAGAAACGTTGCAAGGATTCTGTTTATATTAAATGTTATGTTTTAAAAAACTACAAACTCTTTTTTAGAAATAATTTTTTAGGAGGAGGTGTTGCAGACGTAGAAAAAAGAAAAAACTCTAAAGTCTTTGGTGCTTTATATAAAATTTCAAAAAAGGACGAAAAAAAACTAGATATTTATGAAGATTTTCCAAATACTTATATTAAAAAATATTTTAAAATTTCTGGTAAAAAAGTAATGTTTTATTTTATGCCAAAAAAAACCAAATTTAATCCACCAAGCAAAAGATATTTAAATTTAATCTTGCAAGGTTATAAAGATTGTGGATGGGAAGCAAAAATACTTTTAAAGCTTATAGGCAGTTTAAAACGTCATCGAGTTTAATTTTAGATACGTCTTTAACACCATACATTTCTTTGCTGTCTAATATTTTTATATTTTTTCTTTGAGGTGCAAATTTTTTCGAATTTGTTGGACCAAACAATACTATCATTGGGATAGAAGCTAAACTCATCATATGCATCACTCCATTATCTATAGAGATTGCTTTTTCAAGCCTACTAGCTAAAGCTGTAACAAGAGCTGGGTTCGACAGATTGGAATCGTGTTCAGGAAATAAAGCTTCTTTAACTTCTGACTTAATTTTATTGGTAATTTCTGAGTTAGACTTCTCTATAAAAAAAACAGGTATTTTATCCATAGTAAGAATCCTTTTGGCCAATTGAATAAATCTTTCTAAAGGCCATTTTTTTTTTCTATACTCATTACCTTGAGTTATTGAAAAACCGATATATCTATTTTCAGGTAACAATCTTTTAGCTTCAGAAATATATATTTCATTTAAATCTTTTAAAGAGTAATTAATTTTTTTAATTTTAATTTCTAAAAATTTTTCTAAATTATCGATTGTCATATCTGAAATATTTTCTTTTGAAATATAATCAGATTTTTTAGAGCAAAATTTAAATCCATAGGTAGAAGAGTAGAAATTATCTCCTAATATTCTTTTTAATACCAGGGTATTTCTTAATTTAGACTGTAAATCAATAATTAGATCCATTTTCCCTAAATTTTGATCAATAAATCTTTTTTTAGCTACTAGTAGATGCCACCATCTAAAACCAAAATATTTTAAACCCAATTCTAAAGTTTTAATATCAATATTATATTCTTTCAATTTGCCTCTAAAATGATTTTTATGTGCCCCTAAATAAAAAAATTCAGAGGATTTGAAATGATTTTGAAGGCTCATTATTAAGGTAAACAATTGTATAGAGTCACCTAAACCACCTCCTGAGTTATAAATTAAGATTTTTTTCATTAAATATTTATACTTTATAAGATTAATAAAATAATATAAACGTCATTAACAAATTAATAATGTGCCCTCGTGGTGAAATTGGTAGACACAAAGGACTTAAAACCCTAGGGATACAGTAAGATTAGAGTCTCATATAGTCTCAGGTAGTCTCAAAACATTATCAATCTTAACTTTCTTAATTAACCCTTCAAATAACACCATAAATCAAGGCAAATTAATTTGTGCAGACTAGAAGATAATTAGAAGACAGAGAGATAAATTTTGGTAAGATAATCAGATGAAAAAACTTTTAGCGATCTTATTTTTGGGTTTTTTGTGGAACAGCAGCATTCTTGCAGAAGAAAATAAAGAAATTGAAAAATTTAAGCAAGCTTTTAAAAATAAACAAATTTCATCAGAAGAATTTGATAAATTAATAAAATTGGATAAGGAAAAAAATCTTAATAAAAAGAAAAAGAAAAAAATATTAAGCCTTTCAAAGAAAAAAAATAAAAATTTAGCAAAAAATTTTTTAAAAAAAGATGAAGATAACGAAATTGAAAATTATCAAATTAAAGAACTTGGAGAACCAAAAAAAATTTCAGACGATTTTTTTAACAAATTAATGAAAAAAGAGTTTAAAGGATGCACAGGTTTTACATGTAAGGGGAAGAAAGCTGGGAAATATATTTATATAACTTTTAATAAAGGCCCTAATTGGTCAGCTAGAAATTCTGGAAAAATGATCAAAGCAATGGCTATGTATGAAGTTTTTTACGCGGAAAAACTTTACGATGCTAGAAAAAATATTGAGAGATACAAGAAAAATAATTATGACAAAAAAGTAGACAAAACATTATTTACTAAAAAACAAGATAAGAAAAAAATTAAATCTTTAATAGGCATTAACACAGCCCGCAAAACAATGCGTAGCTCTCTAGGAATGACAATGGAAACACGCGTTGAAGAAGCAATTACTAACTTTTGGGTTTTAGGAGAATTTTTAGAACTTGGTAAAGCTGTTAAGAATGAAAAAAATTCAGAAAGTATTAAAGAAAGAAAAGATCTTATAGATGCTTACAAACTAAATATAACCGCTCTGAAAAAAAAAATTGAGGACAACAAATTAATGAGGGAAAATTTATGAAGAAAAAATTTTTTATTATAATTATGGGTTTTTTCTTAATTTTACAAAGTTCATTAAATGCAAATGAATTTCAGGAAATTTTTGATAGTATTTCCGAAGTTCAAGAGAAGTACAATGAACTTGATAAAAGTGATATATTAAAAGAACAAAAGATCGATCTAGCAATCTTAGAAGCAAATAAGATAACTGATATCCTCAAAAATTCTTTAAATGAAAATGATGAAGAAAAAGCTCTAAAAGTTATAGATTTTTTAGAAAGATCCTTAAATAGTGTTTCATCAACTATACCTCAAGAAATTACCTCCGATATGAAAAATATTGACATGAGTAAATTTGCTCAAGAAAAATTAGACATAGTAAATTCTATAACAGAAAATATGAAAGATACTAAAGCTTCCAAATTTAATGAAACCGTTACAAATTTGTTTGAATTACAAGAGCAAGGGGTTAATTTGATCGAAATTAATACCAACTTAGATAAATTAGGTTTTGAAGTAGTTAAGTTAACTGCTGATGTCAAAGGTCAAGAAAAAATTTCTAATTGGACGAAAGAAGAATGGGCAGCATCGTGGAAGGGAGATATATTATCAGACGATAAAAAAGGTGAAGAGGTAGTTGTAGACACAGAATTATTAGATAAAACTAAAAACCTAGAAATTGATTTACAAAATAATAATAAAGAATTGGCTTCAAAAAGATCTTCATTGAGCGTACTTAATAATCAAATTAATCCTTTAAACAACGAATTACAAAGCTTAAAACAACAGAAAGAAAGAGTTCTAAATCAATATAATAATCAAATTGCCAAACAATCATTAAATATTTTAAGTCAAAGTGAAATTGATGCTAATAAAAAAGAGATTTCTCAATTAAGTTCTCAGTTAGAAAACTTAAATACCCAGATACTTAATAATAAAGACAAAAGCACCGAATTTCAAAGTCAAATTGACACTTTAAGTCTAGAAATATCAGAATCAGTTTTACAAAAGCAACAACTCGAAAGAGAAATAGATAATTTAAATGATCAAATTCTAAATTCAAAAAGTCTCTTAGAAAAAAATGAAATCATGGTTGAAAATATAAAAGCCAAAGATTACGGTAAAGAAATTTCCTCTTTGCAGGAAGACCTTTCTAAAAAAACTTTGGAGAGAGATTTTATTGTAAATGATTTTGAAAAATCTATAGACAAGGAAGTTGATGCACTTAAATATTACGCAACGGCTTTAGGAGATATTAATTCTTCATCGTTTGAATTAGAAGCAGAATTTGCTATGAGAGAATTTCAAGTTATTTTAGAGGCTGATCCGAAAAAACAAAGACAATTTGATTTAGAAAAATATGCAACTTTTGCAGGATTATCAAAAAGTGCTATTTCTGAAGGTATTAAAGCGATCGAAAATGATAACTGGGATAGACAGAAAGAAATAACACTAGAGATTTACGATGGTTTAGCTAAAAATCCTGAATGGATTGTAGATAAACCAAGTGCCTCAGAGTTAAATGTTTGGCTTCAAGAAGAAAAAACAATTCAAAAAGCTTTGGACCTTGCCAATGAAGCCAAAAACTTGCAAGGCCAAATTATAAAATCAATTGATGAAAAAACTAAAGATTTTAAAGATTTATCAACTTTAAATACTACGACAATCAATTATGCTGCGATGTATGAGTCTCAACCTGAATATTCATTTTTCCAAGACGAGCTTAATAGTACTATTTCAAAATATGGTATTGAAGAAACTAAAGCTCTAATAGCTGAAAAGCAAAAAAATTCTAATAGAACCTGGCAATCTATAAATGAAATAAACAGTTTATATTCAAAACTTTCACAAGATGAATATAAAGCAGGGCGAGAGGCTCGGTCTAATCTAATTGAAAAAGTTAATGATGCAAAAAAACAAATTGAACTTATTACAAATGTTGAGACCCAACCTTTAAGAGAATTCGAGACTAAAATAAAAGAGACAATTAATGAGGTTCCGACACTTAAGGGAACATACACAGGTTTTAATGACCCAGCTAGATTATTGGCCGCATTAAACGACAGAGTGTCACCAAATGAAGATATATTAGAAGCATACGATGCAGCAAAAAAAGCCATGTCAGAAATAGGCGAAACTCCATCAAGCAAATATCTAACAGGTCCTTATTGGGAAATGTCAAATGTCAAAGCAGCAGCAATAGTGAGATCTAAAAAATATGACTATGTAGATGATTATGCATATATAAATTCATATTATAGTCCGATTGAATTTGATACTCAAACAAGAGCTGAAGCTGAACAAGAGTTAAAAAATATCTTAGCAAAAGAAAATCCAAAATTAGACGCTATACAAGCTAATATTAGCCAAATGAATAGCGAACTCTCAAATTTAAAAAGTTCTGAAAAAGAAGCACAAATTAATTTGAAAAGTTTAACGGCACAATTAACGGATTTAAAAAATAACGAGAAAGATTTACAAAATAAATTAAATTCATTAAGCAGTAATTTTTCTTCTAAAGAACAATTAATTTTAGATAAAAAAAATCAACTCAATAAACTTGCTAATTCTTTAAATCCGATCAATGAAAATCTTAATAAATTAAATCAAGAGAAATTAAATTTAGACGAAAAATTTAATAAAGAAGCCAAAGCTTTAGCTGATTCTTTAAAAAATCAAAACATCAACAATGCAACTTTAACTAGTTTACAAATTGAGTCTGAAAAAGAAGTGAAATTAATTGATGAAAAAATAAATTCTTTAGAGCTTAAATCCCAAGAAATACAGAGTGAAATAGCAGGTTTAAACAATGAAATTAATACAATCGAAACAAAAAATCCTGTTATTAATCAACAACTCGTAGATTTAAAAAATCAATTAGATGAGATTAAAAATATAAAAGCTGAGCTTGCTATCACTGAGGCACAAAATCACGGATTACTAATAAATAAAATTGTAGAAAAAAGAGTTGTATCCAGAGTTTCAAAATTAGATAATAAATCACTAGTTCAAATAGACGGATCTTCAATGATGAAAGTAGTTGATACAAATTCATTAAAAGATGAGGCTGGAAATTTTAAAACACCGAAAGGCTCTTTCTCTGTAGCTGGCAACGTTTATTCTACTGGTGCAATGGATAGATCGACATTATTTAGTGTTTCAGCAATAGATAAAGTTGGAGATGTCAAAGTCTCTGTTTCAAAAGCTGCAGCAGAAAAAATAAATGAGGGACTTTTTAATTTAACAAGCGCTACTGGATTAGTAGCAAATGACAAAATGGGTGAAGGTATATATACAATGGTTGACCCTAAAACGGGTAGACAAGTAATAGATAACCATACCGGACAAGCTCTTTATGGTGGCCAAGTAGGTACTGGTAAAAATTTTAGTATAAATAGTACTTTAGGTAAATTAGCTGCTAAACAAGGATATGTTTTTGTTAAACAAGCAGGAATTAACCAAGGAACAATGTGCTCAAGTGGCGATTGTGTTTTTAATATAGATAAAAAAGATCTAGAAGTATTTAATAAAACTACAGCAGCTTCAATTGATACAAGCGGTATAGCCTTTAATCAGGCTCTAAATAATTCTTTTGTAAACTCATCAGTAAATAATTTAGGTATAGTGTCTGAGTTAGGTCAATCTAAACAATTTTATAGCGGTAAATTTAGTGCTTTGACTGATGTTGATGGACTAAAAGGATCACAAGCTTTACTTGAAAAAGCTCAAAAAAACCTTGCCTCATTAGAAAATTCTAATGCAAGTAAAATGCAAAAATCTATTGCGGCAGCACAGGTAGAAGCTGAAAAACAAGTGGTTCAAGTAGTAGCAGCTGCACAACAAGCAGCCGCACAAGCAGCTACAGCCGCTGCCGCTTCTGCGTCAAGCGAGGCTGTTCAACAAGTTGCGCAAGAAGTTCAACAAAATTTAAATGTTAATCAACTAATACAATACGCAGATGGATCCTTACACCATATTACTTCAAAGACTGGTGTAAACTTATCCCACGGACAAAAAGTTGTCTGGACTGGAACAACTACTGCTGGCCATGATGCTTATGGAACAGCTGATAAAAATCAAGCAGTGAAAGAAGCAGCTGAGGCTTATGGAGTTGATGAAAGTGAGATTTATAATCCGCAAAATTAAAATTATATCAGTATCAAAAATAGGGGACCAAAAGAAAAAATACAGCTTATTTGATCATTTCAAATGTGAAGTAGCCAAAAAAAAATTTTAAATGATCCTATAAAATATGGGAAGACTAGAAGACAACTAGAAGATAGAGCCGGAAAATAAATTATTTTTACTTATTTAAAACTCTTGTGTATTAATATATTAACAATAACAATAAAAATAACACAGTGCCCTCGTGGTGAAATTGGTAGACACAAAGGACTTAAAATCCTTGCCCTTTTGGGAGTGCCAGTTCGAGTCTGGCCGAGGGCACCAAAAGTCTAATTTTAAAAATGAAAAAAATACATTTTGTTTTTGATAAAAGTACTCAAAAAGCTAAAAACTTAAGCAAATTAATTTTAAAAAAATATAATAATTATTCTCCTAAAAAATCCGAATGTATTGTAGTTGCAGGAGGAGACGGATTTATGCTTAATGTTTTAAAGCGTTATTCAAAATTAAAAAAACCATTTTATGGAATAAATTGTGGAACATTTGGTTTTTTAATGAATAGGTACATCACTAAAAATATAGACAAGAAAATTCTAAAAGCTAGAAAAGTTTCAATTAATCCTCTTGAATTAGTTTCAATAAGCCAAAATAACAAAAGGAGAAAATTGATGGCAATAAATGAAGTTTCTCTTTTCAGAGAAAGCAGGCAGACAGCCTCTTTGAAACTTATGGTTGGAAGTAAGACAATAATCAAGAATCTAATTGGTGATGGTGTACTAATCTCAACACCAGCTGGTAGCACAGCATACAATTTATCTGTTCACGGTCCTATACTGTCTTTAAATTCTGGAAAACTAGCCATTACTCCTATAAGTCCTTTTAGGCCACGGAGATGGAAGGGAAAAATTATTTCAAATAATTTAGTGATAAAAGTTAACAACTTAAATTCAAAAAAAAGACCAGTAGCTGCTGTAGCGGACAATATAGAAGTAAGAAATGTTAAAAAACTAAAAATTAAAACTAATAAAAATGTGAAGATCGTTTTACTATATGACAAGGAAAGAAGTTTAGTTAAAAGAATTAAAATTGAACAACTTAGAAGGAATATAAAGTAATATTGTTTAGTTCTTTGATGAATTTAAAAAAATTTAATAATTATTATCTATACCTGGCCATAATTTTTATTGGATTAGTACTAAGACTTTACTATTCAAGTTTAGAAAGTTACTGGTTTGATGAACAAATTTCATTTTATATTTCAGATCCTGGCTTAAATTTTCAGGAAACATTACAGAGAAGTAATAGTACTGATTACAGTCCTTTTTTATTTAATTTTCTTTTAAAAATTTGGTTTACAATATTTGGATATTCACCGGATATAGGCAGGTACTTTTCAGTTTTTTGTGGCATTATAAGTATTTTCTTTTTAACTTATATATCCTTTATTATTTTTAAAAAAAGATCTTTTATAATTACTCTTTTTTTATCAAGTTTTAATATTTTCTTAATTAGTTATTCAGCTGAAACAAGACCGTATTCGACTATTTTTTTATTATCTATAATTAATATTTATTTTTTTATCGAGATATTTATTTTAAAAAATAAAAACAAACGATATATGTTTTTGTTCATTCTTTTTTCTCTTTTAACTCTATTATCTCACCCCTTTACAATCCTTATACTGGGTTCACAAGTTATATTTCTTCTTATAGATGATTTGAAAAATAAAAAAATCATACATCTAAATTATTTTATTTTTTCTTTTATAATTTTTTTATATTTAATCTTGGAATACAAATATTTAATAAGAATAATCGATTTCTCGCCTCCAGAATTTTTTATCAAGAGTCCTTCTTTAGATTTTTATGTAAATTTTTATTTTAGCCATTTTTTTGGATCTAGATTGATGGGTATAATTTATTTATTAATTTTTATTTTTTTATTGATAAACAATAGAAAGAAAATTTTTAATAGCAAATTTTATCTTTTTCTAATGATTTTACTTGTTATGAGTTATGCAACACCAATTATTTATGGATATATATTTAACCCAATTCTAAAAGACAGGTATATAATTTTTGTTTTAGTTCCAATTACATTATTAATCTCAAACTTAATCTATGAAATCAAAAACAAAGATATAAAAAGATATTTAATAGCATTTATTTTTATTTCAATTATTACAAATCAATTTTTTGAAATATATAATAAAAATATTGATAAACCCGATTTTAAATCTATGATCATCAAGCTTAATTCAGAAGAGGTAAAAAATATTGGTATAATTACATTAGATAAAAAATACCCATATATGACTGATATAAATCAAAAAGATAGATTTAGAGAAAGAAATATTATTAAGAATTATGTTAAGCAAATTTCTTCTTTGGATGATAAATTTGTATTCTTTAATCAAGAAGAGCTTCCTGTAAATCTAAAAGAAATATGGTTACTTTGTTATGAAACTACTGTTGGAAATCAATGTGAAGAAAATATAAGAGTATCTAAAGAATTTCAAATAAAAAAAAGACTGAACTCCTATCAGTTAAAATCTTTTCTATTAAAAAAATAATCTAATTTTAAAAAATAAAATACTGTAATAAAAAAAAATTTAATTGCATACAGTATATGTAATTGGGATCTTTCATCTGCATAAATTGTTTTTATAGGTATTTCTTTTATTTTCATACCTTTGTTAATTAGTTGAATTCGGATTTGTTGGTCAAAATTAAAAGTGTTAGGTAATTTTTTTAATTTTATCTTTTTAAATATTTCTATTCTATAAGCCCAGAGACCCGTGTGGGCATCTTTAAAATTTGTTTTAAATGCAAAATTAAAGAATTTAGTTAAAAAAACATTTCCGACTAATTTGTATAAAGGCATTCCTCCTAGAACTGCTTTTTTTAAACCAAGTTTCAAACGAGATCCTGTTACAGCATAACAGTCTTTTTTTGAAAGGTTGGAAACTAAATTTTTAATATAAGTGGGTGAATATTGTCCATCACCATGTATCATTACAGCGTATTTAAATTTATTCTTTATTCCATATTTGATACATTTCTTAATATTACCTCCGTAACCTAAATTTCTTTTATTTATATTTAATTTTGAAGATTTGTATTCTTTTAAAACTTTTCTACTATAAAAAATTGTTGAGTCATTAGAAGCATCATCACTAATAAGTATATGTGTTTTATACCCTTTTAATTGTTTAAAGTTAATTTTTTTGAATACATTATAGACACGTTTTTTAGCTTTATAAGTTATTATAAAAATTAGAAGTTTATCTTTTTTCATTTTTATTTTTTATTAAATTCATTATTTCATTTATCACAAATTTTGATGCATAATTTGATAAGTGATGATTGTCTGAGAAAAATAAGTATTCTTCAGTATTCCCAACGCATTTATTTTTTATATAATTATTACAAAAATATTTATCCCCGTATATTTTTTGGATTTTTTCATTCGATATCTCATCTAATATTTCATATATTAATTTTCTTTTATTTTTAAAGGATATATAGTCTGAGGTTATAATTGGAATTTTACTTTCACTTCTAAATATCATTTTTCTTACTATTGCGCTTGGAACACCAATTTTAAATTCTGGTGTTGGGTAAACAATAATAACTTTATGATTTTTGCTTATTTGATTAACCGTATCAATAAACGATTTTTTAATTGCCTGATATCTTTGAGAAAAATCAGTATTGTTAACATTTTCAACAGATTCTGGAACAAGTATTTTTCTGTATTTTTTGTTATTAGCATCAATACCCAAGATTCTCAAAGAGTAGTAGCTGTAAATTATAACAACTGAGTCTTTTTTATTTTCTAAATATCTTAATATAACTTTATTTTTTTCAGAAAAACTTGGATCTATAGATCTTGTAATTAAATCATATTCTTTAATATTGGGCAGTAGCATATGAGTATGAAATCTCTTCAAACTAAAACCATTTTTTATTGATGCATTATTCAATTCGTGACTTAAAGTCTCAGCACGAGAATCTCCAACTAACACAATTTCTCCATTTATATTGTCTTCATTAAACTTAATTTTTCCCTCCCAATTTTCAAAAGAGTGTTTTTCAAAGAGTATGGGAGGAAATCTTTCTGCTATACCATTATTTTTTTTTACATAGAATACTGATAAAATTAATAATAAATAAATTAACCCTACAGTCATAAAAAGAGATTTCTTTTTTATCTTATTCTTATTACGAAATGGTTTTTCAACTAGATAGTAACTTAAAATTGACAGAAATATTATTAGAAGACCTATTAGTATCTTATTAAATAAATCGTTTTGAATGAATCCTGTAAGCCTAGCAAAAGAAAAAATGGGATAATGCCATAAATATAATGAATAAGAAATTAACCCAAAGAAAGTAATTATTTTTAAGGATAAAAATTTAATTAAATAATTATTACCCTTACCAGAATATATTATTAGAGCAGTTCCTATAACTGCTGGCATACTTTTTAAACCTAGATTTTCATGACTATCATCAATTAAAAAAAAAGAGGAAACAATTAATAAAAATCCAAAATAGACTAAAAAATTTTCAACTTTTTCAGAAAAAAGATTTAAATTAGTACTCACTACATAAGCAACCAATCCACCGATTAAAAGTTGCCAAATTCTTGTATGCAAACTATAAAAATTTAAGATAGGATCGTTATTAGATATTGAAAAAAACAAACTTGCTAATAAAATTATTATGATCGAAGAAAGAAATATCTTTAAATTTTTTTTAAATAACAGATACAAGAAAAGAGGATAAAGAATATAGTATTGTTCCTCTACTGCTAGAGACCAATAGTGCAGTAACGGTATAAATTGTGAAGGTGGAGCATTATACTGTTCTCCAAGAAAATAGAAAAAATAATTTGTAAAGAAAAACAAAGAGCTAAATACCGAATCAGAGAAATCTAAAAGTTGATTTGGCAAAAGTATTTGATAGGCAAAAAATGAAGAAAATAATGTGACAGTTAATAAGGCAGGTAAAATTCTTCTAACTCTTCTTTCATAAAAAGAGAAAAAATTAAAACTATTAGTTAATTTTATTTCAGATAAAATAATTGTAGTTATTAAAAATCCCGAAATTACAAAAAAAATGTCTACACCTAAAAAACCACCCTTTAAAAAATTAAATCCAGAAATGTTAATTTTAGCATGATAAAAAATTACTGAGAAAACTGATACTGCTCTTAGTCCGTCAATTTCAGGCCTGTATTTCATATTTGCTATATATATTAAATTATTTATAAATAAAATAGTAATTAACTTATGTATAAAAAGTATCTTTCAATAACTCTTATCTCCTTATCATTTATTTTTTTGTTTTATACATTTTATAAATCTGAAATTTTTTGGAATGGAGCAAAAAGAGACTATTATTTAATTTATTATGTTTTATCAGTATTCTTATTAATATGCTCATTAATAACTTTTTTTTTAAAGGAAGATTTAAATAAAAAGATATTTTCAATAATTATAATTTTTTCTTTTATTTTATATTTTATAGAAGGCTATTTATCTTATTTTGGAATTCATGATAAAAAATTAAAAGAAAAGATAGAATTTTATAAAGAAGAAACGGGGAGTAAATATGATTTAAGAGATAAATTTGAGGTATTTAAATCACATGTTAAACAAAAAAAAAATATTTCAATAGTATTTCATTCAAAACAAATTAAAAATCTCAAACCTCTTTCTGGGGTATCAAATATAAAAACAATTTTTTGTAATGAAAATGGTGAATACGCAGCGTATAAAAGTGATAGATATGGATTCAATAACCCAGACACTGAATGGGAT
>CACFNH010000011.1 GCA_902567685.1 uncultured Pelagibacteraceae bacterium
TCTAAGATATACAAAGTTCGACCTGTTGATCTTTTTGAAAGTTCTTTTGCCAGTTTTATTCTTTGAGCTTCACCACCAGAAAGGGTCGTGGCCTGTTGTCCAATCTTTATATAACCTAGCCCAACATGTTTTAAAGTTAAAAGTTTTGAATAAATTGCAGGAATATTTTGAAAAAAAACGCACCCTTCTTCCACAGTCATGTTTAAGATATTGGAAATATTTTTATCTTTAAATTTAATTTCTAAAGTTTCTCTATTGTATCTTGTCCCTTTGCAGGCATCACAAGGTATATATACATCTGGCAAGAAGTGCATTTCGTAAGTAATAACCCCATCTCCTTCACAAGTTTCACATCTACCTCCTTTTACATTAAATGAATATCTTCCGGGCTTATATCCCCTTGTTTTTGACTCTGGTAGGTTTGCAAACCAATCCCTAATAGGACCAAAAGCACCAGTATATGTTGCTGGATTTGATCTTGGAGTTCTACCGATAGGTGACTGATCTATATCTATCACTTTATCTATTAACTCAGTTCCTTTGTAATTTCTAAATGATTTAGGTAATTTTCGAGATTTATTTTTATTCAAAATTAAATTTAATGAATTAAATAAAGTCTGTATAACTAAAGTTGATTTTCCACTACCTGAAACTCCTGTTACACAAGTAAATGTTCCTATAGGAACTTTAAAATCAACATTTTTTAAATTATTTCCACTAGCTCCTAAAATTTCTAAAAACCTTCCATTTTTTGCTGTTCTTCTTTTTTTTGGTAATGCAATAAATTTTTTTCCAGATAGATAGTTTCCAGTAATACTTTCTTTTTCATTAACAATGTCATTCAGGTTTCCTTGAGCAGTTACATTTCCTCCATTTAACCCAGCCTCTGGACCTAGATCAACTATATGATCAGCACTTTCCATAGTTTCAGTATCATGTTCAACAACAATTACTGTATTTCCTAAATCTCGTAACCTTTTTAGAGCTGCAATTAATTTTTTGTTATCTCTTTGGTGCAATCCAATAGATGGTTCATCTAAAACATAAAGAACTCCAGTTAATCCTGATCCTATTTGAGAGGCTAATCTTATTCTTTGGGACTCACCACCTGATAAAGTCCCAGATTCTCTAGAAAGAGTTATATAATTTAAACCAACATTTAAAAGAAAATTTAATCTTTCGTTAATTTCTTTTAATATATGTTGTGCGATTTTTTTTTCTCTAAGAGTTAAGATTTTTTCTAAATCTAAAAACCAATTTTGTGCATCTTCTATAGATTTTTGGGTAATTTGACTTATGTTTAATTTATTAATTTTTACACATAAAGCCTCATCTTTGAGTCTTAATCCTTTACATTTTTCACAATTAGTTTCACTTTGATATTGAGATATTTCTTCTCTTTTCCAGTCACTATCAGTTTCTAAATATCTTCTTTCTAAATTATTTATTACTCCTTCAAAAGTTTTTTTAGTATCATATTTTTCATATCCATCATCATAGTAAAATTTTATTTCATCTTCATCTGAACCATAAAGTATTATATCTTGTATTTTTTTTGGGAGTTTTTTCCATTTTGTATCTAAAGAAAATTTGTAATGTTTTGCAATAGACGCCAATGTCTGAGCATAGTAGAGAGATGTAGATTTTGCCCATGGTTCAATCACTCCATCTGCAATACTTTTATTTTTATCAGTAATTACTAAGTTTTCATCTACATTTAAATTGTGTCCTATTCCTTCACATTCTTCACAGGCACCAAAAGGACTATTAAAAGAAAAAAGTCTTGGTTCTATTTCTTCAATAGTAAAACCACTTTCTGGACAAGAAAATTTAGATGAAAAAGTTATACTTTCTTTTTTTCTATATTTTTTAGGAATAGTCTCATTTTCATATTCCACTAGCAAAAGACCATTGGAAAGATTTAATGCAGTTTCAATACTATCAGCCAATCTATTTCCTAAATTAGAATTTAAAACAATTCTATCAACAACAATCGATATATCGTGTTTAATTTTTTTATTTAAATCTGGAAAATCATTTATTTCATAATATTTTCCGTCTACTTTAATTTTTTGAAAACCTCTTTTTTTATAATTTAATATATCTTTTTTGTATTCTCCTTTTCTACCTCTTACTACAGGTGCCAACAAAAGAATTGTACTGCTTTTAGGAAGACATTTAACTTTGTCTACCATTTCAGATACTGACTGAGAAACAATTGGTTTACCTGTGAACGGAGAAAAAGGAATACCGACTCTTGCAAACAGCACTCTCATATAATCGTAAATCTCAGTAACAGTTGCTACAGTGGATCTTGGATTTTTAGGCGCATTTTTTTGTTCAATAGATATAGCGGGACTTAAACCTTCTATTAGGTCTACTTTTGGTTTTTTCATTCTATCTAAGAACTGACGAGCATAAGCCGAAAGACTTTCTACATACCTTCTTTGTCCCTCAGCATAAATTGTATCAAAGGCTAAAGATGATTTTCCAGAACCAGAAAGCCCAGTTATTACTATTAATTTTTCTTTTGGAATATCCAAAGAAATATTTTTTAAGTTATGTTCTTTAGCGCCTTTTATAACGATTTTTTTCAACATATTTTTATCTTCTAAATAATAATCAGCTTATAATTATTAAGCAAATATGATATAATAATAATAACATATTAAATATTAATCACTTAGTAACTCTAAATATTATGGCTGGAAGTTTAAATAAAGTATTATTAATTGGAAGATTAGGTGCTGACCCTGAAGTTAAACAAATGGTTAATGGAAAAAATGTCGCAAGATTGAGCCTAGCCACCAGCCAAAGTTGGAAAGACAAGTCTTCAGGCGAAAGAAAAGAAAAAACAGAATGGCATAGAATTGTAATTTTTAATGAAGGTTTAATTAATGTTGTTCAACAATACTTAAAAAAAGGTGCTAGTGTATATATTGAAGGTCAGTTAAGCACAAGAAAATGGAAAGACGAGTCAACTGGTCAAGACAAGTATTCTACGGAAATTGTTTTACAAGGATATAATTCAAGTTTAACTATGCTAGATACTAGAAACAAAAGTGATAACTCTAATCTAGTTAGTGACAAAAAAAGTTCTCTTCCTAACGATGACAATATCAGTCAAAAGACAGATGATTTGGATGACGAAATTCCATTTTAATTTTTATGGAAAAATCAATTATTCAAAATAATAATTCTTTTAAACCTATTTTAGTACAAGATGAAATGAGCTCGTCTTATTTGTCTTATGCGATGAGTGTAATAGTTAGCAGAGCACTTCCAGATGTAAGAGATGGTCTTAAACCAGTTCATAGGAGAATAATTTATGCTATGTATAAGGGTGGATATGATTGGTCTAAACCATTCAGAAAATCTGCTAGAATAGTTGGAGATGTAATTGGTAAATATCATCCTCATGGAGATCAAGCAGTATATGATGCGCTTGTTAGATTAGTTCAAGATTTTTCTATGAGCTTGCCTTTAATTGAAGGACAGGGAAATTTTGGATCAATAGACGGTGATCCTCCAGCAGCAATGAGATATACAGAAACAAAACTAGGTAAAATAGCCAAACATCTAACAGAAGACTTAGAAAAAAATACTGTAAATTACAGAAGTAATTATGATGAGACTGAAAAGGAACCAGCCGTTTTACCTTCTCAGTATCCGAATTTATTAGTAAATGGAGCGGGAGGCATAGCTGTTGGAATGGCAACAAGTATTCCACCTCATAATCTTAAAGAAGTTATAGAGGGGACAATTGCTTACATAAATAATAAAGATATTACTATTGGTCAATTGATGAAGCACATACCAGGTCCTGATTTTCCCACTGGAGGTTTAATTATTGGAAAAGATATAATTAAACAAGGATACAACAAAGGTAGAGGATCTTTTAAAATAAGAGGAAACATGGAAGTAGAAGAGAAAAAGAGTGGAAGATCTCTTCTAGTTATTAAGTCAATACCATACCAAATTAATAAATCAGTTTTAAATGAGCGTATTGCACAACTGGCAAGAGACAAAAAAATTGAAGGTATAAGAGACATAAGAGACGAGTCTAATAGTCAAGGAATAAGAGTTGTTCTTGAATTGAGAAGGGGGGTAGAACCTGAAACAATAAAAAGACAATTATATAAATTTACAAGCATCGAAAGTTCTTTTGGCTTCAATACATTGGCTATTGTTGAAAACAGACCAAAAATATTAAATTTAAAAGAATTTATTTCTGAATTTGTAAGTTTTAGAGAGAGCACAACAACGAAAAGAATAAACTATGATTTAAAAAAAGCAGAAGAGAGAGCACACATATTAATCGGTCTTGCAACAGCTGTTGAAAATATTGATTCTGTAATTAAAATAATCAAAAGTTCTAAAAATACTTCTGTAGCTAAAAAAAATCTTTTAGAAAAAAAATGGAAAATTAGAAAAAGTGTTAAATTAATTTCTCTTATTGAAAAGAAAAAAAATGTTAATAACTACAAGTTGACCGAATCTCAGGTTGATTCAATTTTAGAATTGAAACTACAAAAACTTACAGCCTATGGGATAGGTGAGATAGAATTAGAAATCAAAAGGCTTTCAGATTCAATAATTGAGTTTAATAAAATTTTAAACTCTAAAAAGGAATTAAACAAATTAATTGTATCTGAATTAGACTTAATAAAATCTAAATTTGGAGTAGAGAGAAGAACTAAAATAATTGATGCTGTTTTAAACTATAATATAGAAGAAACAATTCAAAAAGAATCTGTTGTAATTAATATTACCAAACAAGGTTATATAAAAAGAAGTTCTCTTACAGCCCTAAAGTCACAAAAAAGAGGAGGCAAAGGTAAACAAGGAATAGTAACGAGAGATGAAGATTTTGTTGTACAAATATTCACCGCTAATACACATACACCAGTTTTGTTTTTTTCAACTCAAGGTCTGGCATATAAAATTAAAGCATATAAAATTCCCGAAGGAACAGCTAGTTCAAAGGGTAAATCTATATTTAATTTACTACCCTTAAAAAGTCACCATCAAATAAGCTCTATTATGCCTTTACCAGAAGATGAAAATGAGTGGAAAAAATTACTTGTTATATTTGTTACGGCAAATGGAAATGTAAGAAAAAATACACTAGAAGATTTTGTTAATATTAATGCTAATGGAAAAATTGCGATGAAGTTGGAAGAAAATGATAAAATTGTTGGTGTTAAAATCTGCAGAGAAGATCAAGATATTATGCTTAGCACTTTACAAGGAAAGTGTATTAGGTTTATGTCTAAAAAACTTAGAATATTTAAAGGCAGATCTTCAAAGGGTATAAGAGGAATTCATTTAAAAGATGGAGATAAAGTAATTTCTCTCTCTATTTTAGATAATCCAAAAATTGATGCCAAAATTATAAAGAAAAATGAAAAGATAAAAAATGGTTTAGATAAATATATATTGTCAGTAACTGAAAACGGTTATGGTAAAAGATCTTCTTTTATGGATTATAGAGTCACAAATCGAGGTGGAAAAGGAATAATAGGTATAATTAATTCTCCAAGAAACGGAAACGTTGCATCGAGTCTTGTTGTTGAAGAAAGTGATGAAATAATACTGTCTACTGATAAAGGCAGTATAATGAGATGTGCTGTAAAAGAGATAAGGGTTGCAGGAAGAAATACTCAAGGTGTTAGAATAAAGAAATTATCTGGTGAAGAAAAAGTTGTTTCAGTAATTAAAATAGAAGATAATATTAAATAATTATGAGAACAGCAATTTATCCTGGAACTTTT
The DNA here is from genome assembly GCA_902567685.1 of uncultured Pelagibacteraceae bacterium. Classification (GTDB taxonomy): domain Bacteria; phylum Pseudomonadota; class Alphaproteobacteria; order Pelagibacterales; family Pelagibacteraceae; genus Pelagilacustribacter. The sequence goes on from CACFNH010000011.1 coordinate 5,775, forward strand.
GACCCAATAACATATGGTCATATAGACGTTATTAAAAAATCATTAAAGATAGTCGACAGAGTTGTTGTTGCTACAACAGACAATGTTAACAAAGATTATTTTTTCTCAATTGAAGAAAGAATGTCAATAATTAAAGATTCTTTATTTAAAGATTTAAAATTAAATAAAAAACGCATTCTCGTAGTTCCATTTGAAATATTAACCATTGATCTTTGTAAAAAATTTAAAGCTTCAATAATCATAAGGGGTCTTAGAGCAGTCTCAGATTTTGAATATGAGTTTCAATTAGCTGGCATGAACAAAAAACTAAATAAAGAAATCGAGACAATATTTTTGATGTCAGATATTGAAAACCAGATTATTTCTTCAAAATTTGTTAAAGAAATTGCAAAGTTAAACGGAAATATAAGTAAATTCTTAACAAAATCTACAATTAAAGCTCTTAAAGAAAAACTTAGATGAATAAACTTATTTATTTGTTTATAATATTTTTTTTATCTACAAACTATTTATATTCGGAGGAAAATAAAATGATTTTAAAATTAAAAGATGGCAATGTTGAAATAGAATTATATCCTAATATAGCTCCAAATCATGTCGAAAGATTTCAAACTTTAGCTAAAGAAGGAAAATATGATGGAGTTGTTTTTCACAGAGTAATAGATGGGTTTATGGCTCAAACAGGTGATGTAAAATTTGGAAATTCAAATAACTCAGATTTTAACTTAGACTTAGCTGGAACAGGAGGCTCTAATCTCCCAGATCTAAAAGCTGAATTTTCTAACACAGCACACGAAAGAGGAACATTGTCTGCTGCACGTTCTCAAGATCCTAATAGTGCAAATAGCCAGTTTTTTATTTGTTTTGACGCAGCTCCACATTTAGATAGACAGTATTCCGTTTTTGGAAAAGTTATAAAGGGAATGGAATTTGTTGATATGATAAAAAAAGGTGAAGGAGCAAATGGCTCAGTTGATAATCCTGATAAAATTATAAGCCTTAGGTCAAAAAAATAATATAAATGTCAAAAGAAAATTTTTCTTTTGAGCTATTTTCTCAAAATAAAAAAGCTAGATTAGGAAAAATAAATACATCGAGAGGATCGATAGATACCCCAGCTTTTATGCCCGTAGGAACTTTGGGTACTGTAAAAGGTATATTCGTCGACGATTTAATAAATACTGGAACTCAGATAATTTTAGGAAACACCTATCATTTAATGATTAGACCGGGTGTAGATGTAATAGAAAAATTTAATGGAATACATAATTTTATGAATTGGAAAAAACCTGTGTTAACAGATTCTGGAGGTTTTCAAATTATGTCATTATCTAAACTTAACAAAATAGATAAAGAAATTGGGGCAATTTTTTCTTCACACATTGATGGAAAAAAGTTTATTTTAAGTCCAGAAAAAAGCATTCAAGTCCAAAAAAAAATCAACTCCGATATTTTAATGGTGCTAGATGTATGTCCAGCTTTAACAGATAATAAAAAAAAACTTTCTGAAGCCATTAAAACATCAACCCTTTGGGCAGAAAGATGTAAAATTGAATTCGGAAATAATAAAAAAAAAGCTTTATTTGGAATTATTCAAGGTGGTCTTTATAAAGATTTGAGAATTGAAAGTTTAGAAAAATTATCTGAAATTGGTTTTGATGGTTATGCTATGGGTGGTTTAGCAGTGGGGGAAACCCAAGATCAAATGTTTAAAATTTTAGAAGAAACAGCAGACTTGATGCCAAAAGACAAGCCAAGATATTTAATGGGTGTGGGTACACCATCAGATATTTTGGGAGCAGTAAAAAGTGGTATAGATATGTTCGATTGTGTTATGCCTACACGTTCTGGAAGAACTGGTTTGGCTTTTACCTGGGAAGGCAAAATAAATCTAAAAAACTCAAAATTCCAATTTGACAAATCTCCATTAGATACAGACTCAAAAATTAAAAACTTAAATTTATATTCTAAAAGTTACTTAAATCATCTTATAAAAACCAATGAATTACTAGCATCTATGATTATATCTTTACACAATGTAAATTTTTACCAACAATTTATGAGTCAAATTAGGAAAGAAATTAAATCAGATACTTTTGAAACCTTTTATAACAAGTATATTAACTTTTTTTAATTGGATAAAATTTTATTTGAAATTTATATTTTTTATATATAAAAGTATATTTCTTAGGGCCCTTAGCTCAGTTGGTAGAGCACCTCCCTTTTAAGGAGGGTGTCGATGGTTCGAGTCCATCAGGGCTCACCAAAATCAAGATAAGTTAATTGGTGGGTATTTTATAATAATCTCGTTTATCCAATTTTTTAAATTGATAATCCTATTTTTACTTGAAGGATGTGTGCTTAAGAATTGCGGAGGTTCTTGTCCTTTTTTTGCTTCTGCCATTCTTTCCCACAATTTTACAGATTCTCTTATATCGTAACCTGCAAGTGATGAGAAAATTAATCCTAAATAATCTGCTTCAGTTTCTTGTTTTCTGCCAAAAGGATTCATAATTCCTATTTTTAAAATATCTAAACCAGTGCTTCTTCCAACAGTATTTCTTGTTCTATTAATAGCGCCTCCTAAAAAAATATCTGCTACTTGAGTTCCTAACTGAACAGTTAGCGCTTGACTTTGTCGTTCAATTGAATGTTTGGCAACTGCATGAGCTATTTCATGTCCCATCACTGAAGCCAAACCATCTTTATTTTTGGTAACTTTTAATATTCCTGTATAAACAGCAATTTTCCCTCCTGGCATACACCAGGCATTTATAATTTTATCATTATCAACTAATATATAATCCCACTGAAAGTTTTTTGTTGGATCTGGCAAATTTTTAGAGTCAAAATAAGCTGATACAGAATTTTCGGTTTTTTTTCCTATCTCTATTATCTCATTCAAAACTTTTCCTCTGGTTATTAGTTTAGTTTTACTTCTGAAGTTTTCATAAACAGCAGCAGCTTGTGCATTGATCCTACCTTCTGGAAAAATAGTTAATTGTTTACGATCTGTAATTGGAACTGTAGAGCAAGAAGGTAGTGCTAGTGCACAACAGCCACAACCAAATAATTCAAGAAATTTTCTTCTATTTATGGTATATTTCATTTTATTTTTAATTTAATATATATTTATTTAAAGTAAATGCCAGAAAAGAGAAAAAAAAGATCATTAATTTCAAGACTAAGAAATTATTTTTTTGCTGGAGCTGTAGTTTTGATACCTATTGCAATTACTATTTACTTAACTGTTTTTTTTATTAAGATTTCCACAAATATTATACCAAAAGAAATAAATCCAAATCATTATCTCCCAATAGATATACCGGGAATAGAAATTATAATTGCTATATTTCTTATTACTTTTATTGGTTGGCTATCGTTGTCTTTTCTAGGCAAGAAAATGATAGACGTTTTTAACAACATACTTAAAAAAATACCAATTCTTAGAACTATATATTCCGCAATTCTTCAAATGACAGAAAGTTTTACTGCTGATAACAAAAAGAATAAATCTGTTGTTCTAATCGAGTATCCAAGAAAAGACGTCTGGGCTGTTGGATTTGCCACTAAAGAAAATAAGGGTATTATAAAAAAAAAATTAGATAAAGAACTGGTTAATGTCTTTGTTCCTACAACACCAAACCCTACTAGCGGCTTTTTGTTAATGGTTCCAAAAAAAGATTTAATTTATCTTGATATATCATTTGAGGAAGCTTCAAAGTTTATAGTTTCGGCTGGTACTTCGGACCCTTCATAAAACTTTATAACTCACTTAAAACTTCAGCTTTATCAAATAACTTTATTAAAAAATCATATCTATTTATATCTATTGTATCATTTTCAAATTTTTTTATTTCATTCTCTGCCAACTTAAATAGATCTTCGTGATGAATGGGATCAGCAATTCTAAAATATTTATCACCACTTTGTTGAAAACCACTTATGTCACCATAACCTCTTAACCTCATATCTTCTTCTGCAATAAAAAATCCATTGTCTGTTGATTTTAAAATCTTAATTCTCTTAATAGCATTCTTACTTAAATTTCCTTTAAATAATAGAATACAAGTGGCCTGCTTATCTCCTCTTCCAACCCTGCCTCTTAATTGGTGTAATTGAGCTAGTCCAAATTTATTTGAGTTTTCAATAATAATTAAATTAGCATTAGGAAAATCGATACCAACTTCTATTACAGAAGTGGAAACCAGTATATTAATTTTTTTATTTAAAAAATCTTTTAATATATTTTCTCTATCTTCCTTCTTTAATGAACCATGAATTAATCCAACTTTTTTTGAAAATTTCCTTTTAATTAAATTGAATCTATTTATTGCTGAAGAATAATTTAATACTTTAGATTCTTCTATAAGAGGACATACCCAAAAAACCTGATTCCCTTTTTTTGTTTGGCTAGTTATGAAAGGCCATAATTCATTAATTTTTTCTTCTGGTTTGCTCAAGGTAATAATATTTTTTCTCTTTGCAGGTTTTTCTGTAATTTTTGAAATATCCATGTCACCATATATTGCGAGCATCATAGTTCTGGGTATTGGAGTAGCTGACATTAATAAAACATCACATTCATCCCCACCTTTTTTTGCTAGATCCATTCTTTGTTTAACTCCAAATTTATGTTGTTCATCAATTATGATAAATCCAAGTTTGTTAAACTTAACTTTTTTTTGAAACAAAGAGTGAGTTCCAATTACAAAATCTATTTTATTATTTTTTAACTCTTCTAATATTTTCTTTTTTTCTTTTTGTTCTGTCTTACCTGTAATTAAAGCAATATTAATTTTTGTGTTTTTAAAAATTTTTTTTGATAATTCATAATGTTGTTTTGCTAGTATTTCAGTAGGAGCCATAAGCGCACTCTGAAATTGTGACTCATATACGTTAGCTACTGCCATTAATGAAACAATAGTTTTTCCTGAACCAACATCTCCTTGTATGACTCTAAACATCCTTTTTTTTGTCATTAAATCTTCTTCTATTTCACTTAAAACTTTTTTTTGGCTCTTTGTAAGAACAAAATTTAAGGTTTTTGTTACATCATTAGAGACTGTTTTTTTAAAATTTTTTGGAGTTTTTTTATATCTTTTTATTTTTTTTCTATTCTCCGACATTGTTAATAAATGCGAAAAAATTTCATCATAAGCAAGTCTTCTATAAATATTTGAATTTATTCCTTCTTCAAAATTCTCTTGATGCAACTTTTGTATTGATGTTTTCCAGTCTAAAAAATTCATTTTTCTCAAAAATGATGTATCGTGCCAATCTTTGATTTCTGGTAAGTTTCTTAAAACTTCTTCAATTATTCTTCTGTAAGATTTATCTTTTATTCCTTCTGTAAGAGAATATTTTGGAATTAATTTTTTTACATAATCGATATTATCAGTGCTAGTTACATAATCTGGATTAGTT
>CACFNH010000012.1 GCA_902567685.1 uncultured Pelagibacteraceae bacterium
GCAATGATAATCTTTTAAGTCGAATAAATAAAGAAGTTAGAATAAGTTTTGAAAATATTTATACAAAACTTGCAGCATCATTAAATAATTTCAATTTAATAGGCAAAATAGAGAGAGGTAAATTTGTAAAAATATCATCAAAAAGTGAATTTTCAGAAGATCGATATTTAGATATATCTCTAAAAAAAGATCCTAACTCCAGCAAAAAAATATTAGAAATCTACTCAGGTTTTGCAAAACCATTGCTTGCAGATTTTAATTTTTTTAAAGGAATTGAAGGTGGACAATTGCTATTTACATCAAATTTTGATGAGAAAACTAGTTCATCTAACCTTCAAATAAAAGATTTTAAAGTTCTTAATGCTCCAGCTTTTGCAAAATTACTTGCTCTTGCTGATCTTTCGGGACCAGCAGTTCTTTTATCTGGTGAAGGCTTAGGTTTTGATTCATTAGAAATTAAATTTACAGATGATGATAACATTCGAACAATCAAGGAGATTTATGCAGTGGGTCCAAGTATTACTGTTTTGATGGAAGGTTATGTAGAAAATAAATCTGGACTTACCAGTCTTAGAGGAACCATAGTTCCTGCAAAAGAGATTAATAAATTGATTTCTAAAATTCCAGTATTAGGTGATATTCTAATTGGCAAAGAGGTAGGAGAAGGAGTTTTTGGAGTTAGTTTTAAAATGAAGGGTACTCCAGGCAAGATAAAGACTACAGTAAATCCTATAAAAACTTTAACCCCAAGGTTTATTACAAGAGCATTAGAAAAAAGAAAAAAAGAAAATAAAAATTAATTAATTGCTTTTAATTATGAAGTGTTTCTTTTTTCCATAAGATATCTTTATGTAATCATTACTTTTAAAAGTATTTTTATTGACTATCTTTTTTTCGTCTACAACTAATTCATTGTTAATTTTTATACCATTTCCTTTTATAGCTCTTCTAGCTTCACTTTTTGAAGAAACAATATTATTTAAAGAGAGAAGATCTAGAATATTTATACCTTTTTCTAATTTGGATTGAGATATATTAATTTCTGGTAAGTTTTTACTTATACCTGCTCCATGGAAAGTTTCTTTTGCAGTGTTCTCAGAATCTTTGGCATCTTTTTCTCCATGAACTATTTTTGTAGCTTCATTTGCTAGCAACACCTTTAATTCATTAATGTCTCTCTCACTGTTAATTTTACTCGACAAATCATCTATTTTTATTTCTGTAAAATATTTCAAAAATTTTTTTACATCTTCATCAGCAGTATTTCTCCAAAACTGCCAATAATCGTAAGGAGAAAATAATTTCTTATCTAGCCACACTGCACCTTTTTCAGTTTTGCCCATTTTAGCTCCTGACGAAAGTGTTATTAAAGGAGTTGTAAGTCCAAATGATTCTTTATGTAAAATTCTTCTTATTAATTCAACACCATTAACAATATTGCCCCATTGATCAGAGCCACCCATCTGCAAAATGCAGTTATGTTTTTTAAATAATTGATAAAAATCATAAGCTTGTAGGATCATGTAATTAAATTCCATATAACTAAGAGACTGCTGTCTGTCCAAACGAAGCTTTACGCTATCGAATGTGAGCATTTTGTTAATTGTAAAATGTCTTCCAACATCTCTCAAAAAGTCAATGTATTTTAATTTTCCTAGCCAATTGTAATTATCTACAAAAACAGGTTTAGTTTTTTTATTTTTAGAGGCCAATAGTTTTTCAAAAGTTTTTTTAATACTTAAAATATTTTTTTTTATATCTTTTTGTTTTAAAATTTTTCTAGTTGAGTCTTTACCAGAAGGATCTCCAATTAGAGTTGTTCCTCCACCTAACAAGACTATTGGTTGATGGCCATATCTTTGAAGCAGTCTTAAAATCATAATCTGCATCAAACTCCCAACATGAAGGCTGGGAGCTGTACAATCAAAACCTATATAAGCTGCTATTGATTTCTTATTTGAAATTTCATTTAGCCTATCTAAATCAGTGCATTGATTTAGAAAGCCTCTAGAAGTCATTTCTGATAAAAAGCTATTTTTCATAGTTCATTGTGTGCTAAACCTACTATTATACAAAAATTGGTATAAATAAATATAAATATGACTAAGGAATATACAGTTTTAGGCTTAATGAGTGGTACATCTGGGGATGGTGTGGATGCATCAATTATCAAGTCTGATGGGGAAAATAAATATGAAGTAATTTTAAACAAATATTTTGAATATGATAAAAAACTATACAAAGATTTTCATGAATTAAGAAAAGTTGTAAATAGTCTTGAAAAACTAAATAGTTTAAAAGAAAAAATAAGTAAGCTTGAGAAAGATGTAACTTTATTTAATGCTAAAGTATTAAACAACTTTCAACAAAGTGGAATTGATTTCGTAGGTTTTCACGGTCAAACTATTTATCATAGTGCTATTGAAAAAACATCAAAACAATTAGGTGATGGAAAACTTTTGTCCAAACTTAGTAAACAAAAAATTGTTTATAATTTTAGACAAAATGATTTAGAAAATGGAGGTCAAGGTGCTCCTCTAGCACCAATTTTTCATAAATTACTTATAAAACAAAACAAAATTACTTTACCAGTTAATATATTAAATATTGGTGGAATCTCCAATGTTACATCTGTAAATTCAAAAAATGAGATCTTTAGTTCAGACATAGGACCCGGGAATTGTTTAATTGATGAATGGATAAGATTTAACTCTAAAAATAATTATGATTACAATGGTGAAATAGCTAAATCAGGAACAACAAATTCAATTATTCTAAATCAAGCTTTAGATATTTTTTATAACAATCCAAATCAAAATAGAACTTTTGATGTAAAAGATTTTGATCTATCCTTTGTACGAGGATTATCTTTAGCTGATGGTGCCAATACTTTAACTGAATATACTTCAGAGATTATATCAAAAAAACTTTCAAATAATTTAACTTTTTTGTGTGGAGGAGGAAGAAAAAATAAATTTTTAGTAAAAAGAATTAAAGAAAAAACTGGTTTTCCAATTAAATTAATTGACGACCTTAATATTGACGGAGACTTTGTTGAATCCCAGGCTTTTGCATATCTTGCTATAAGATCTTATCTTAAATTACCAATTTCTTTTCCTGAAACTACTGGATGTAAAAAACCATCTACAGGGGGACAAATTATAAAAATTTAAATTAGAGCTGTTTTTTCTTTAATATACTTTTCAATTTCTTCTTTTAGTTCCTTTTCCTTATCAGTAAAAAAATGATTGGCATTTTTAATTTTTGAAAAAATAACTTCTATTCCTTTTTGACTTTTTATTCTTCTATCTAGTTCTTCTATGCTTTCTTTTGTAACTAGTTCATCACTATCGCTGTATACAACTTGTCCAGATGTCGGGCATGGAGCTAAAAAAGAAAAATCATATACATTAGGTTGAGGAGATATCGCTATAAAATTATTTACCTCTGGTCTTCTCATTATTAACTGCATACATATCAACGATCCAAAAGAAAATCCTGAAACCCAACATTGGCTATAGTCTAAATTTTCTCTTTCTACCCAGTCTAAAGCTGCAGCAGCATCAGAAAGCTCTCCTTGGCCATTATCAAAAACTCCATCACTTTTTCCAACTCCTCTAAAATTAATTTTGATTACTGAAAAACCATTATTTACAAAAACATTATAAGCAGTTTGTACTACTTTGTTCTGCATAGTACCTCCGTATTGAGGATGAGGATGAAGAACTATTGCTACCGGCGATCCGAACTTTGGATTTTTGTAGTATTTTCCTTCCAGTCTTCCAGCTGGTCCAGGAATAAATACTTCTGAGCTCTTAGGTTTCATTTTAATAATGATAATTATTTTCAAAAAAAAAATAGATTTATAGCACGTTTTAAAGATAGCAATTTTTTTTTTTAAAATCCTACTAATTTAGTAGGAATTGAGCAATTACTGTTGTATTACATTACTAATTTTATGAAATTAACAACTAAAGGTAGATATGCTGTAATGGCTATGGCCGATTTAGCTTCTTACAATGGAGAAAGACCAGTAAGTTTGACAGAAATTTCACTAAGACAGAATATTTCTTTGTCTTATTTGGAACAACTATTTTTAAAACTAAAAAATAAAAATTTGGTAAAAAGTATTCGTGGTTCTAATGGCGGCTATATTTTAGATAAACCAGCATCAGAAATTAAAATTTCTAATATAATTTCAGCTGTAGATGAAAAAATAAAAACACTCAACTGCAAAAAAGAATCCAAAAAAGGATGCAACAACAAATCTATGAAGTGTATAACTCACAACCTTTGGGATGAATTAGAGCAACATATAAATAATTTTTTTGAAAAAGTAAAATTAGAGGACTTAGTAAAACAAAATAAAAAGATATAATTTATGAAAAATCCAGGGTTAGATACTAATCAAGAATATAAATACGGTTTTACCACTGATATTGAAAATATTAAAGCTCCTAAGGGATTAAATGAAAAAACTATTAAATTTATTTCAAAAATAAAAAAAGAACCAAAATGGATGTTGGATTGGAGAATGAAAGCATTTAATAGATTAAAAAATTTGAAAGAACCAAATTGGCAAAAACCAAAATATCCTAAAATAAATTATCAAGATTTATATTATTATTCAGCCCCAAAAAGCGCTTCAGAAAAACCAAAATCTTTAGATGAGGTAGATCCTAAATTAATTGAAACTTACAAAAAATTAGGAATTCCTTTGCAAGAACAAAAAAGATTAAGCGGTGTTGCTGTGGATGCCGTTTTTGACTCAGTTTCGGTTGCTACAACATATAAAGATGAATTAACTAAAAAAGGAATAATTTTCTGTTCAATTTCAGAAGCGATACAAAAACATTCAAATTTGGTTAAAAAATATTTGGGCACAGTAATACCTTTAACAGATCATTATTTTGCAACTTTAAATTCTGCAGTTTTTACAGATGGTTCTTTTGTTTACATTCCTCCCAAAGTTAAATGTCCAATGGAACTTTCTACATACTTTAGAATTAATGCTTCTGAGACAGGGCAATTTGAAAGAACTTTAATTATAGCGGACAAAGGTAGCTATGTAAGTTATTTAGAGGGTTGTACTGCTCCTATGAGAGACGAAAATCAATTGCACGCGGCAAATGTTGAACTTATAGCTTTAGATGATGCAGAGATAAAATATTCTACAGTTCAAAACTGGTATCCCGGTGACAAGAATGGAGTTGGTGGGATTTATAACTTTGTAACTAAAAGAGGAGCTTGTAGAGGAAAAAATTCAAAAATTTCATGGACTCAGGTTGAGACAGGTTCAGCAATAACTTGGAAGTATCCAAGTTGTATTTTGCAAGGAGACAATTCTGTTGGTGAATTTTATTCTATTGCAATAACAAACAATCATCAAAAAGCTGATACTGGAACAAAAATGATTCACCTTGGAAAAAATACTAAGAGTAAAATTATATCTAAAGGAATATCAGCAGGAAAAGCTGATAATACTTATAGAGGTTTAGTTGATATAGGAAAAAAGGCGTTAAATTCAAGAAATTATACTCAATGTGACTCTTTATTAATGGGAAATAAATGTGGAGCGCATACTATTCCATATATTAAAAATAAAAACTCTTCTTCAACTGTAGAGCATGAAGCAACAACATCTAAAATTAATGAAGAACAATTATTTTATTGTAACCAAAGAGGTTTAAATCAAGAAGAAGCAGTAAGTTTAATAGTTAATGGTTTTTGCAAAGAAGTATTACAGCAACTACCTATGGAATTTGCAGTAGAAGCACAAAAATTAGTAGGAATTAGCTTAGAAGGAAGCGTTGGGTAATGCTGGAGATTAAAAACTTAAAAGCATCGATTAATAATAGAGAAATTCTAAAAGGATTAAATATAAACATTAAGGCTGGAGAATTGCATGCAATAATGGGCCCCAATGGTTCTGGAAAAAGCACTTTAGCAAATGTTCTTTCAGGAAAAAATGGATATAAAATTTCTGGAGAGCTAAAGTATCAAGGAGAAAATCTTATAGAAATCCCAATAGAAGAAAGAGCCCAAAAGGGTATCTTTTTAGCTTTTCAATATCCCACAGAAATTCCTGGCGTAAATACAAACAATTTTTTAAAGACATCTCTAAACAAAGTAAGAAAAGCAAGAGGAGAAAAAGAAGTAGATACTTTGTCTTTTTTAAAAATTATAAAAGAAAAATCATCTGAACTTGGAATTGATGAAAAAATTTTATCAAGACAGCTAAATGTAGGATTCTCAGGCGGGGAAAAGAAAAAAA
>CACFNH010000013.1 GCA_902567685.1 uncultured Pelagibacteraceae bacterium
CAGTGGGAGTGCTATCAGGACTCTTTGGAGTTGGTGGAGGTTTTTTGATGACGCCATTTCTTATATTTATGGGCATTCCTCCAGTTTACGCAGTACCTAATGAAGTAAATAATATTTTAGCCACTTCTGTATCTGGATCTCTTACTCACTGGTTTAAAAATACATTAGATTATAAAATGGGATTATTAATAATAAGCGGCGGTGTTGCTGGAACACTTTTAGGAATTACTACGTTTACTTATTTTTCAGAAATTGGAAAAATAAGCTTAATCATATCTCTACTTTACATGTATTTATTAGCAATAGTCGGAACTCTAATGATTGTTGAAGGAGTTAAAGAGGTAGATCAAGCAAGAAAAAAAATAATTATTAAAAAAAAATTGCACGAACATAATTGGTTTCAAGGACTTCCATTTAGAACTCGGTTTCCAAAATCAAAATTATACGAGAGTGCTATGACACCAATTTTATTAGGTTTAATAGTCGGTTTTGTCGCAGCGATGATGGGAATAGGTGGGGCGTTTCTTATGGTTCCTGCTATGATTTATATAGTTGGGATGCCAGTTAAGTTAATACCAGGAACATCTTTATTTGTTACAATTTTTATAAGCGCAATTGTGACTGTACTTCACGCTTTTAATTATGGATCAATTGATTTAATTTTAGTAGTGCCATTAATACTTGGATCTATTTTTGGTGTACAGATTGGTCAAAAAATAGGCCAATACTTGGACAGCTCTCATTTAAAAACATTATTTGCATTGTTACTTTGTGCAGTAGCCATTGCAATTGCTTATGATTCTTTTTTTAGAGATAAAACAAATGAAATTGTTAATAATCATGTTGTAAATACTGATTTAAATATTTTAGCAGAATTCACTTTAAGATTTTCAAACGAGTCTCCTTTGCTATATGGTGGTTTTGCAATACTTTTAGCAATAACTCTAGGAGCCCTCGCAGCTTTGGTCAGAAAATTTATGAGTCCTGTAATTAAAAAATTGTTAAGTGATTTTAGAAACAAAAATCAAACAAAAAAAGAAGAAATAAAATTTCCGGAAAAATAAATCTTTAAGCACTTCTATAAAGTTTAGTCATTACAAACTCTTTATGACCTAAAGCCTCAGCACAAGTTAGTCTTCCGTTAGCGACTCTTAACATACTTTTGATCAATTCATCACCAGCCTGAGACATATTCATTTCACGAGACAAAAGTTTAGAAACATCGCAATCTATATGTTCTTTCATAGTTTTTACTGTTAATGGATTAGCAGTTAATTTAATTACAGGTTCTATTGGGTTGCCAATAATATTTCCTTGTCCAGTTGGAAACAAATGAATGTTAAATCCAGCTGCAGCCTGAAGTGTAACACATTCTGCAGCCGCTGAAGAAGTATCCATAAAATAAAGACCTTTACCTTTTTTAGGTTCCTCGGCAGGTTCTAAAACATCAATAAATTTTCTTGTTCCAATTTTTTGAAAGTTTCCGAAAGCTTTTTCTTCAATAGTTGTTAAACCACCGGCTATATTTCCAGCAGTAGGTTGGCTTTCTGATAAATCATCTGTTGCTTCTTTTAAAATAAATTCATTATAATCATTCCATGTTTTCATGAATTTTTTTTGAGCTTCTGGTGTAGCTCCTCTTTTGGCACACACTTGTTCTGCTCCTGTTAGCTCTGATGTTTCGCCAAAACATAAGTGAACTCCTAATGGCTCTAATTTATCCATCAAATTTCCAACAGTAGGATTGGCAGCAAGCCCAGAAGTTGTATCGGATTCTCCACACTTTACTGAAATCCATAAATCACTTAATGGACACTCTTCTCTTTGTTTTTCAGACGCCCACATAGAAAATTCTTGTGCTTTTTTTGAGGCTTTCATTATTGTTTCAATATCACCACTTCTTTCAATATGAAAACCCTCAACTGGTTTGCCAGTAGCTGCAACAGCATCTACTATTTTTTTAGTCCACTTAGGCTCAATACCAATTACAATTACTGCTGCCACGTTTGGATTTTTTCCAGTACCAATCATTGTTCTGAAATGTAATTCTAAATCGGCTCCAAACTGAAGTCTTCCATAAGAGTGTGGAAGAGCTATTGTGCCTTTAATATTATTAGCAACAGCTTCAGCGCAAGCATTGGAAATATCGTCAACAGGAAGAATAATTACATGATTTCTAGTTCCAGCTCTTCCATTTTCTCTTTTGTATCCTAAAAAACTTTTTGGAATTTCCATATTTAATTTACCACTTTTTTGTTTTTACATTATGAACATGAACATGTTCACCCTTTTTAATTTCTTTTACAACTTTACCGATATCATGACCGTATTTAAAAATTGTATCTCCTACTTTAAGATCTTTAAGAGCAATTTTATGACCTAATGGAACATCATTTGTAGAAGGGACTTTTACTGTTTTGTCATTTTCCATGATCCAAGCGCTGCAATTTTGGCCTTTTTTAGTAGTCTCTATTACTACAACTCCAACATTATCTTTTTCATCATGAATTATAAGATCAGGTTGTGACATAAAATATTTAATGGATATAGACTAAAATTTGATATATTGAAAGGTAGTTTTAATACAAAAATTAAGGACTCCTATGGCAAAAATGACAACGGAAGAAGCTTTTGTAAAAGTTTTGCAAATGCATGGTATTGAGCACGCTTTTGGAATTATTGGATCTGCATTTATGCCCATTTCCGATATTTTCCCAGATGCGGGTATTACATTTTGGGATGTTGCTCATGAAACTAATGGAGGTTTAATCGCAGACGGTTATACCAGAGCGACTGGAAAAATGTCCATGGTGATTGCTCAGAACGGTCCTGGAATAACAGGGTTGGTAACACCAATAAAAACAGCTTATTGGAACCACACGCCATTACTTTTGGTCACTCCTCAAGCAGCAAACAAAACAATGGGCCAAGGAGGTTTTCAAGAAGTTGAGCAAATGAATTTATTTAAAGATATGGTTTGTTATCAAGAAGAGGTTAGAGACCCTTCAAGAATGGCAGAGGTGTTAAATCGTGTTATAGAAAAAGCAATTAGAGGATCTGCGCCAGCACAAATAAACGTACCAAGAGATTATTGGACTCAAGTTATTGATATAGATCTACCACCGATTGTTAGACTTGAAAGACAAGCAGGAGGAACACAAGCTATTAATAAAGCTGCAAAATTATTATCTGAAGCAAAATTTCCTGTTATCTTGTCTGGAGCAGGGGTAGTTATAGGAGGAGCAATTGATGACTGCGTTAAATTAGCAGAGAAATTAGACTCACCTGTATGCTCAGGTTACCAACACAACGATAGTTTTCCTGGAAGTCATCCTTTAGCTGTCGGTCCTTTAGGATATAACGGCTCTAAAGCAGGAATGGAATTAATAGCTAAAGCGGACGTAGTTTTGGCACTTGGAACCAGATTAAATCCTTTTTCTACTTTACCTGGGTATGGAATTGATTATTGGCCCAAGAATGCAAAAATAATCCAAGTTGATATTAACTCTGATAGAATTGGTTTAACAAAAAAAGTAACAGTTGGTATCTGTGGTGACGCTAAACTTGTAGCGCAACAATTATTAAACAAACTATCCCCAAAAGCTGGTGATATAGATAGAAAGAAAAGAAAAGATTTAATTCATCAAACTAAATCAGCATGGTTGCAAAAATTATCAAGCTTAGATCATGAAGATGATGATGTAGGAACAGTTTGGAACAAAGAAGCAAGAGAAAGAGATAAAGATAGAATGTCACCAAGACAAGCGTGGAGGGCAATTCAAGCTGGAATGCCAGAAGATGTAATTATTTCTAGCGATATAGGAAATAATTGTGCAATAGGTAATGCTTATCCTACTTTTGAAAAAGGAAGAAAATATTTAGCTCCTGGTTTATTCGGACCTTGTGGATATGGATTTCCTTCAATTTTAGGGGCAAAAATTGGTTGTCCAGAAAGTCCCGTAATTGGTTTTGCTGGTGATGGAGCATTTGGAATTAGCATGAATGAAATGAGCTCATGCGCCAGGAAAGAATGGCCCTCAATTTCGATGGTTATTTTTAGAAATTATCAGTGGGGAGCTGAAAAAAGAAATTCCATATTATGGTTTGATGATAATTTCGTAGGAACAGAATTAGATCCGGAATTAAGTTACGCAAAAGTTGCTAATGCTTGTGGGTTGAAGGGTGTTACTGTTAAAACTATGGAAGAGACAACAAAAGCAATTAAAAAATCTTGTGAAGATCAAAAAAAGGGAATTACTACTTTTATTGAAGTTATTTTAAATCAAGAATTGGGTGAACCATTTAGAAGAGATGCTATGAAAAAACCTGTTAAAGTTGCAGGAATAAAAAAAGAAGACATGAAGCAACAAAAAGGTTTGATCTAATGTTTTATGAAATCAAAACAGACATCTAATAAGAGTTTTGGAATTTTATTTTTTTTAATATTTTTAGCTATAGGTATTTGGCCTATTCTCAGCTCAGAAGATCCAAGAATATGGTCAATTATAATATCTTTAATCTTTTTAGTTCTTGGATTATTAAATTCCAGAATATTAAAACCATTAAAAGATGCCTGGATTAAATTTGGTGAAATTTTAGGTAAAATAATTGCTCCTATCGTAATGGTAGTAGTTTTTTTTATAATTCTTAC
>CACFNH010000014.1 GCA_902567685.1 uncultured Pelagibacteraceae bacterium
ACTAACAAAGGATCTTTTACTAAAGCAGAACAATATAAGAATTTAATAAACAAAAAAGATAACAAATAAAATTTAATGAAGAGACTAGCTATTGCTTTGATTTTATTTTTAACTTTTAGCAGTTGTTCTTTTGATAACAAATCAGGGATTTGGAAAGATGCTTCTAATTTAAAAAACATTATTGATAAGAAAGAAAAGCATAATGTTAAACTGAAAGATGTTTTTTTAGATGAAAAAATTTTTGAAGAAGAAAAAGATGTTGGCTTTAAAACAAAAATTAATATTGATATTCCTCTAAAAACTAAATCTTGGAAAGGAAGTTATTTTAACCTTACAAATAATATTCCAAATATTTACTACAAAGACAAAAAATATTTAGTTTTTAAAAGCTCTAAATTATCTAAAAATTATGGAAATAATAATATTTTATTTTACAACAATAATATAATTTCTTCTGACAATCATGGTGCAGTATACATTTATTCATTAATTCAAAAAAAAAAAATATTTCAATATAACTTTTATAAAAAAAAATTTAAAAGATATAAAAAAGAAACCAATATAACCCTTAATGATGGAGTCATTTTTGTTTCAGATAATTTAGGTTATATCTATGCTATTCGTATTAATTCAGGAAAATTAATTTGGGCAAAACATTTTGGTATTCCATTCAGATCAAATATCAAAGTAATTAATAATAAAATATTTTTAGCAGACCAAGACAATAAGATTTATTGTTTAAGGTCTTCAGACGGTGAAAAAATTTGGGAATTCTCCACTAGTATGACTAATTTAAAATCTGATTTTAAGAATAACATCATTGTCGATAAAAAAAATAATAATGTATTTTTTTTAAATACTAATGGTGAACTTTATTCATTTAATTTTTTAAACCAACGAATTAACTGGTTTTCAAATCTTAAAATAAAAAATTTCAATACGGACTCAAATTTATTTATGAGCTCACCTTTAATTTTAAAAGAAAATAAATTAATAGTTTCTAATGGAAATTCTGTATTTGCCTACGACTCCTTCACTGGTTCTGTGATTTGGGAAAAAAATGTGTCTATACTCAATAAAGGAGTAATTACTCAAAACAATATTTTTTTATTTACTGAAAACAATCTATTAATTTGTTTGGACTCTAATACAGGTGAAATTATTTGGTCTAAAAATATACATAATCAAATTAAATCTATAGATAAAAAAAAATTTAAAAATAAAATTAAAAAAATATCTGATTTAGTTATAGCAAACAATAAAATACTATTATTTTCTAAGGAAGGTTATCTCCTATCTTTTGATTATAAAAATGGTTTAATTATTTCTATTGAAAAAATATTAAGAGCAGGTCTAAAAAGTAATCCAATATTTGTGGATGGTCAGATGTATCTTTTTGATAATAATTATAAATTATTTCAATATGAATAATTAACTGTTTGATTTGCTACTAAGCAATGATAACTGTGTAATTTTACCTTCACCTAAAATATCTGATGGTTTAACTGGGTAGTCTCCTGTGAAGTAATGATCGCTCAACTGAGGATACGCATTATTTCTTTTTTCATAACCTAGAGCTCTGTATAAACCTTCAAGACTTAAAAACCTTAATGATTTTGCATTTATATGATTACACATTTCTTCGTTGTTTTTATTATGTGCTAAAAGTTCTTTTTTAGTTGGCATATCAACACCATAAAAATCAGGATACATAATTTCTGGCGATGCTATTCTAACATGCACTTCTTTAGCTCCTGCTTCATAAAGCATTTTAACAATTTTATGACAAGTTGTTCCCCTTACCAAAGAGTCATCTATTAAAATTATAGATTTATTTTTAAGCATTGTTTTTGTTGGATTTAATTTAAGTTTAACGCCTAAACTTCTAATATTTTGAGATGGTTCAATAAAAGTTCTACCAACATAATGATTTCTTATTAATCCTAATTCAAATTTTTTTTTTGTTTCATGAGCATATCCCATTGCAGCAGGCACTCCTGAGTCTGGAACAGGAACAACAAAATCAGCTTCAATATCAGCCTCTTTTGCTAATTCTTTACCTAAATTTTTTCTGTATTCGTATGCACACTGATTATTAATTATACTATCAGGTCTAGCAAAGTATATATATTCAAAAACGCAAGGTCTTGGCTTTTGTTTTGGAAAAGGATTTATACTACTTAACTTTCCGTTTTCAATTAATACTATTTCACCATTTTTAACATCTCTAATATATTTTGCGCCAACTAAATCTAACGCGCATGTTTCTGATGAAAAAATATAAGACTCTTTTAGTTTTCCTATTACTAAAGGCCTGATACCAAAAGGATCTCTAATTCCAATCATCTTTTTATTTGTCATAACAACTAGAGAATAACCGCCTTGGATTTGAAACAGAGTATCAATTATTTTATCAATAATTTTTTGTCTTTTTGATTTAGCAATTAATTGAACAATTGTTTCAGTATCACTTGTAGTTCTAAATATAGCTCCTTTTTTGACCAGATCTTCTCTTAAAGAAATTGCATTAGTAAGATTTCCATTATGAGATATACTTAGACCACCACCAAACAAATCAGCAAAAAAAGGTTGTATATTCCTTAAAGATGTTTCCCCGGTTGTTGAATATCGATTATGTCCTATAGCTGAATTTCCGGGTAGTTTTTTTATAGCGTCTCCTTTATTAAAATGGTCCCCTACTAAGCCTTGTCTTTTTTCAGAATGAAAGGTTTTTCCATCAAAAGAGACTATACCACACCCTTCTTGTCCGCGATGCTGTAATGCATGCAACCCCAAAGCCACCAAAGCAGAGGCATCTGGGTGATTTGAAACACCAAACACACCGCACTCTTCTCTCAATTTATCTAATCTAAATTTTTTCAATTTTTTCTTTTGTGTCAATAAAGTCTTTATTATTAGGAAACTCTTCAATTAATAATTCGCTACCTTTTTTTATAAAATCAAAAGAGAAGGCCTTATCTGTTGATATACCCCAATTTTGATATGGATAAAACCAATTTAAAATAGAAAAGATACACACAGAAACTATATAACCTTTAAATAAACCAAATAATAAACCAAAAGTTTTATCAACAGATCCCAAACCGGTCCATGTTACAGCTTTGCTTAATGATCTTCCAATAATAACCAGAATAAACAAAGAAATAAAAAATACAAAAATACCTAAACCAACATTATTTAAAAATGGTGACTCAATATATTCGCTAACCCAAGGTTGTAGCTTGGGAACCAATATTATTGTTATCACCAAAGACAAGATCCATTTTAAGAAAGAAATAAAGCTTAAAGAAAAGCCTTTCAAAAAACACTGAATGATGCTGTAAAGCATTATCAACACAAATATTGTGTCAAACAATGATATACCTCTTATAAAATCTATTGCACTATCCATTTCCAAAAGGTTTAAGTATTAGGATTAGTTTTGGAAGAAGAGTAAGTACAGAAATCAGCGCAAGCAACATTGCAATTCCAGTAAAAATTCCAAAGTAAATTGTTGGAATAAAATTTGATAATACTAGTATCGAAAAACCAAAAACTATAGTTATAGAAGTATTTAATATAGCAATACCGACTGTGCTATGACAACGATCAACTGTTAATTTATAGTTTTGAACCTTTTCAAACTCTTCTCTAAATCTATATATGTAATGTATGCTGTTATCTACAGCTATACCTATTGTGATAGCTGCTATCGTGATCGTCATCATATCTAATGGAATACCTATTAAACCTATAATTCCTAAAATAAAGAAAGCAGCCATAAAGTTTGGCACAACACCTATGATTGATAGTGTAAAATTTCTAAAAAGAACAAGGAACATGATTGAAATACCAAGCATAACTATACCCAAAGTAAGGATCTGGGATTTAAATAGACTTTGTAGAAGGTTGTTGAATAAAATCAGAACTCCTGCCAATCTATATTCTTCTGTATTTATTCCTATTTTAGAATTCAACTCAGTCTGTATTTTGTTGATTAAGTCATTTCTTCTTAAATCTTTTAAGGAATCTTTTATTCTAACGTTAATTCTAGCTTCGTTGTTTTTTACGGATATGTAAGGACTAATAATTTCTCTTTTGATTTCATTTGGGATTTTACTGTATAGAACAGCTATTTCTAAACTCTGTAATTTTTTTTCACTTAGATCTTCAGCAACCCTAATAATGGAAGCAAATGATAAAACTTTTCCAATTTCTGGTAAAGAGTCCAAGTAATCGTGAACTTTAATTATTTTGTCTATTTTATTTCTTGTGAACCAGTAGGTTGAATCGTCTTCATTTTTGCTATCATCTTCCCA
>CACFNH010000015.1 GCA_902567685.1 uncultured Pelagibacteraceae bacterium
TATTTTCTATCTCTTGAGCAAGCTCAAAAGCTTTCTCTAAATTTTCTCCAAACGCAATCTGTCCGTGATTTGAAATCAAACAAGCTGATCTATTTTTTAGAGCTGATAAAATATTTTTGGATAAATTTCTTGTACCAAAAGTACTATATTTAGCGCATTTTATGTCTTCTCCTCCTGCAACTGCAACCATGTAGTGAAAGGCGGGAATAGATTTTTGGTGAGTGGATACAGCCGTAGCACACGTTGAATGTGCATGAACGATGGCTTTAGCATCTTTTTTATTCACATAAATATCTTGATGAAACCTCCATTCTGAAGAAGGTTTTCCTTTTTTTTTGTCAAATTTTCCTTTTAGAGAAACAAAAACAATATCTTTTGTTTTTAATGAGGAATACCTTTTACCAGAAGGTGTAATATAAAAACCTTTCGAACCTTTTTCCTTAGCTCTAACAGAAATGTTTCCAGATCTTAAAGCAGAAAGATTTGTAGAATTCAATTTTTTAGCAAATTTTATAACTTGAGATTTTTTCACTTAAATAATTTTTTTAATCCCTCTTCAGACGATTCACAGATACCTTTTTCTGTGATTAGGCCAGTAACATATTTTGCTGGAGTAATGTCAAATGCTAAATTTAAAGCCTTGCTTTTTTCTGGATAAATTCTTACCTTTTTTAACATTTTTATTTTCATCTAAACCTTCCACATGAGAGAGTTCTTCAGAATTTCTTTCTTCAATCGGAATTTTTTTAAAATCTTTTATATTCCAATCTATAGTTGAGCTTGGAAGAGCTACATAAAATGGAACGTTATTATCTTTTGCAGCTAGCGCTTTTAGATAAGTTCCAATTTTATTTGCTACATCACCAGTAGAAAGTGTTCTATCGGTTCCTACAATGCACATATCTACCTGTCCTCTTTGCATTAAAATACCGCCTGCATTATCAGCTATAACAGTATTTGGAACACCTTCTTCATTTAATTCATATGAAGTTAATGAGGCTCCTTGATTCCTTGGTCTAGTTTCATCGACCCAAACATGAACTTTAATTCCTTTTTGATGTGCATGGTAAATTGGAGATGTAGCTGTACCCCAATCTATTGTTGCAAGCCAACCTGCGTTACAATGGGTTAGTATATTTACAGTATCTTTTTTTTTCTTTGAGATTTCTTCAATTATCTTTAGTCCATTTAAACCTATATTTTTACAAAAACTTATATCTTCATCACAAATTGCTTTTGCTTCATTTAAAGCTACTTGTAGAATTTTTTCACTATTTACACCTGAAATTTTTTTCATCATTCTATCTACGGCCCATTTCAAATTAATTGCTGTTGGCCTTGATTGAATTAAATCTTCACTAGATTTTTTTAAAAATAATTGATCATTTTTTTCTATAATTGCCAAAACTAAACCATAAGCTGCTGTGGCTCCTATAAGAGGTGCTCCCCTAACCTCCATAGTTTTAATGGCGTTGATAGAATCTTTAACTGTTTTTAAATCTTTAATTACAAATTTATGTGGAAGTTTTGTTTGATCAATAATTTTTACTATATTGTCTTGAAACCAAATAGTTTTATAGAGTTTCCCGTTTATATGCATTATTTTTTCTTCAATACTCTTCCAGCAATTACTCTTAATTTAGTGATTGTTTTTTTACTTCTAAATTTAGGAGCAGTTATAATTGCGGTATCTAAACAATCATTAGCTGGATCATTTTTGGGTGGAAACGATTTAAAAGTTTTAATAATTTCTTTAATCATGTTTTGAGCATTGAGCGCGTTTTGCTGAAGAGTTTTAATTACTGTAGGTACATCAACTTCATCATGATCTGGATGCCAACAATCAAAATCAGTAACCATTGCAACTGTGCAATATCTTATTTCTGCTTCTCTTGCTAACTTAGCTTCCGGCATATTAGTCATTCCAATAACATCTGCTTTCCAAGATCTATAAAGCTTAGATTCTGCTAGGCTAGAAAATTGAGGTCCTTCCATAACGAGATAAGTTCCTCCATTTTGGTAATTAATTTTTGATTTTATTAATGCTGACTCACAACATTTCATCAATGATGGACTTGTAGGCTTTGCCATAGAAACATGAGCAACAACATCATCATCAAAAAATGTTTTTTTTCTAGCAAAAGTTCTGTCTATAAATTGATCTACGATAACAAATGTTCCAGGTAGTAAGTGTTCCTGTAAAGATCCTACTGCTGAAACAGATATAATGTCTGTTACTCCCAAACGTTTTAAGGCATCAATATTAGCCCTGTAATTTATTTTGGTAGGGCTAAGTTTATGACCTTTTCCATGTCTAGGAAGAAAACAAATTTCCTCTTTATTAAGTGTAGCAGTCATTATACGTCCAGAAGGTTCTCCCCAAGAAGTTTTAACTTTTTTCCACTTATCGTTTTCAAAACCTTCAATATTATAAAGGCCGCTGCCTCCAATTATCCCGAGTTTTCTTTTTTTCATGATTTAATTATTAATACTTTTTTGTTAGACATTGAAGCTAAATATGGATTTAAAAAAATACATAAGATCAATACCAGACTATCCTAAAAAAGGTATTTTGTTTAGAGATATAACAACACTAATAAAAAACCCTGATGCTTTAAATTTCACTATAGATAGAATTGTTGAAATCTGTAAAAAAATTGAATTTGATAAAGTTTCAGCTATAGAGTCTAGGGGTTTTATATTTGCTTCAGCGGTATCTTATTTAATTAAAAAACCACTAGTTTTATTAAGAAAGAAAAATAAATTACCTGCTGAAAGACACTCGGTGGATTTTCAACTTGAATATGGAGAGGCTACTATAGAAGTTCATAAAGATTCTATTAACAAAAATGAAAAAATATTAGTTATCGACGACCTAATTGCTACAGGCGGCACAGCGGAAGCTGCAGCAAAACTGATTGAAATGTCTGGTGGTTCCGTGGCAGGTTTTATATTTGTAATTAACTTGTTCGATCTACCTGGAAAGAAATTACTGGAAAAAAAATCTTATTTTATAGAAAGTTTAATTGATTTCCCTGGCCATTAGCTATTTTTTGCCAAAAAACTATCAATATAATCTTTAAGATTAATTTTTCCAAAATTTTTATAAACTTTGTTAGAAAGATTCATGCTTGTTAGAGCTGAAGCATACCTTTCACCTGGTCTTTTAGGTAAATATTTTATTTTTCCCCCAAACATCTTGGCTACATCTATGATTGAATAACTCTTTTTGTTAGCAATACTATAATGTCTACATAAATTCTTTTTTAAAGCCAAATAACAAATTTCTACTGTATCCTGAATATGTGTAAACCTTCTTGTTTGCGTTCCTGGTCTTACTACTGGTAATGGTTTTTTTAATTTATAATAATGTTCGAATATCCCTATTACAGTCGCCATTTCACCTATAGAAATTTGATGAGGTCCATAAACATTATAAAAATAGATTGCTTCATATTTAAATTTAAAATTTTTTTTTAAATTTTCTAACAGTTCTAAGTTTTTTGCTTTTGTAAAAGCGTAAGGAGATAAATCCTTGTCTTTACCTCTATTTCCTAAAGATGCTGATGTCGCTGAATATATTAATTTAATTTTATTCTTTAAACAGAAATTAAATACCGCATTAGATCCTATAGAGTTTGACTCTATACATTCATCCATTTTTAAAAAGCTTTGATAAATTCTTGCAAACTCTCCGAAATGGAAAATAGCTTTGATTGATTTAGGATTTTCTATTGTTTGAGAAATGTCTTTTGTATGCGAATTAATATATTTAATTCTACTGTTTTTAATATGATTTTTTTTACTTCCAGAAGAATAGTTATCTATACTTATAATTTTGTAATTTGTTTTCTCCAATATTAATTTAATTAAATTTGTTCCTACAAATCCTGCTCCACCAGTAACTAAAATTTTTTTTTTAGACATATTAATCAATCCAAACTTGGTC
>CACFNH010000016.1 GCA_902567685.1 uncultured Pelagibacteraceae bacterium
TATAAATCTCCAAAATCTCCTCTTCTCATAAAAGGCATGCCTTTTCCTTTTAATCTAAATTGTTTACCATCTTGAGTTCCATCTGGGATTTTTATTTTAGCTTTTTTTCCATCAATAGTGGGTATTTCTATCGTTGTACCTAGCGCAGCATCAGCGATTGATATGGGAAATTCAAAAAATAAGTTTACGTCAGATCTCTTAAAAAGATCATGAGATTTAACGTTAACAAATATATATAAATCACCTGTAACACCACCTCTTACCCCTGCTTCTCCTTTTCCTGCTAGTCTTATTCTAGTTCCATCATCTACACCTTTGGGTATTGTTACTGCTATTTTTTTTGTAGTTTGTTTGTTTCCTTGGCCATTACAATCTGAACATGGACTTGTTATTTCTTCCCCACTCCCAGCACATTGAGGACAAGTTTGTTGTACAGTAAAAAAACCTTGATTTGATCTTACCCTTCCATTTCCACCACAGTAAGTACATCTATCAGGTTTTGTTCCTGGTTTTGATCCATTTCCTTTACAATTATTACATTTTTCTGACGTGGAGAATTGTATATTTTGTTTTTTTCCTGAATAAGCTTCCTCTAACGTTATTGATAAATCATATCTTAAGTCTGATCCACGATTATTGGAAGCTCTTCCTCTTGAGCTTCGTCTGCCTCCACCAAAGTCTCCAAAGAAATCTTCAAAGATATCTGAAAAATCGGAACCACTAAAACCACCAAATCCCCCAAAACCTCCCTGATTACCACCACCATTTTCAAATGCAGCATGACCGAAGTTGTCATAGTTTTCTTTTTTTGACTTGTCCGAAAGAACACCGTATGCCTCGCTGGCTTCTTTAAATTTATCCTCAGCTGCCTTATCGTTGGGATTTTTATCAGGATGATATTTGACTGCTAGTTTTCTATACGCTGATTTTAATTCTTCTGGACTTGCACTTTTATTTACACCCAAGACATCATAATAATCTCTTTTAGCCATTTATATAACCTGGACAAATAGATGTCAGTTAAGCGCTTTTTTCTTTATTTTCGTCTTTTACCTCTTCAAAATCCGCATCAACAACATTATCGTCTTTTTTTCCCTTTTCATCATTTCCATCATCTTTGTTAGACTCTGGTTTCGCATTTTGTTGTGATTTATAAATTGCCTCTCCAAGTTTCATTGAAGCTTGAACTAATGCTTCAGTTTTTTTCTTTATATCTTCAATATCATCATTTTTTAAAGCTTCTTTTAGTAAGCTTGATCCATCCTCGATTGCTTTTTTTTCATCATCAGAAACTTTTGAACCATGTTCTTTTAAATTTTTTTCAGTCGAATGAATTAATGTATCAGCTTGATTTCTAACATCGACAGACTCTCTTTTCTTTTTATCTGCTTCTTTATTTGCTTCTGCATCTTTTACCATTTTTTCTATTTCTTCATCACTTAAACCTCCTGAAGCTTGGATTTGAATTTTTTGTTCTTTACCAGTCCCCTTGTCTTTTGCAGATACATTAACGATTCCATTAGCATCAATATCAAAGGTAACTTCAATTTGAGGAACTCCTCTTGGGGCTGGAGCTATGCCTACTAACTCAAAATTTCCTAATAATTTATTATCTGTGGCCATCTCTCTTTCACCTTGAAGAACTCTAATTGAAACTGCAGGCTGATTATCTTCAGCTGTAGAAAATACTTGGCTTTTCTTTGTGGGTATAGTTGTGTTTTTTTCAATTAATTTAGTAGAAACACCCCCAAGTGTTTCAATTCCCAAAGATAATGGTGTTACATCTAATAAAAGAACATCTTTTACGTCACCTTGCAATACACCTGCTTGGATAGCAGCCCCCATTGCAACAACTTCATCAGGATTAACACTTTTATTTGGCTCTTTACCAAAAAAATTTTTAACTTCACTTATTACTTTAGGCATTCTAGTCATACCACCTACCATGACTATTTCATCAATATCATTTGCTGAAATACCAGCATCTTTTAACGCGGTCTTACAAGGTGGAATTGTTCTAGCAATTAAATCCTCTACTAATGCCTCGAGTTTTGCTCTTGTCATTTTTAAATTGATATGTTTAGGACCTGTCTTGTCAGCCGTTATAAAAGGTAAGTTAATATCAGTTTGTTCTGCAGCAGATAATTCAATTTTTGCTTTTTCCGCAGCTTCCTTAAGTCTTTGAAGTGCTAACTTATCTGATTTTAAGTCAATACCACTATCTTTTTTAAATTCTCCAATTAAATATTCTACTATTGAATTATCGAAATCTTCTCCTCCGAGAAAAGTGTCTCCATTAGTAGACTTAACCTCAAAAACACCATCACCTAACTCAAGAATTGAAACATCAAAAGTTCCACCACCTAAATCATATACAGCAATTTTTTTATTTTGTTTTTTGTCAAGGCCGTATGCTAGTGATGCAGCAGTTGGTTCATTTATAATTCTAAGAACCTCTAGGCCTGCAATTTTTCCAGCGTCTTTAGTTGCTTGTCTTTGAGCATCATTAAAATAAGCTGGAACTGTTATAACAGCTTTTGTTACTGCCTGACCTAAATATTTTTCAGCTGTCTCTTTCATTTTTTGAAGAATAAATGCTGAAATTTGTGATGGAGAATATTTTTGGCCTTTAGACTCAATCCAAGCATCACCTTTTTCAGAATTGACAATCTTAAAAGGAGCCGCTTCTATATCCTTTTTAACGGTTGGGTCATTAAAGTTTCTACCAATTAATCTTTTTACAGCAAAAATAGTATTTTCAGGATTAGTTACGGCTTGTCTTTTTGCAGGCTGGCCGATTAATTTTTCACTATCATCTGTGAAGGCTACAACAGAAGGTGTGGTTCTTGCCCCTTCAGCATTTTCCAATACTTTGGCTTGACTACCCTCCATAATTGCAACACAAGAATTAGTAGTTCCTAAATCTATTCCAATAATTTTACTCATAATAATTCCTTATGAAGTCTCATATAGTGGTTAAATTTAATTCTACAAGTTGGCATAAGTATTATTTTTTCTCTAAATTTTCTTTATTTTCCTCGACTTTTTTATCATTATTTTCTGACTTCTTTGATACCCCAACTAAAGAAGGTCTTAACAGTCTATCTCTGATAGTGAATCCTTTTTGTATTTCCTGAATAATCGTTCCAGGTTCTTTTTGGTCATTCTCTATTTCCATCATAGCTTGATGTAGATTTGGATCTAACTTTTTATCAAGACTTTCAATTGGTTTAATATTATTTTTCGCAAAAATAGATAACAAGTCTTTATTAATTATATCAAAATGTTCTAACGTTTTTTTTAGAGCATCGGTGTTTTTTAAGGTTTGATCATTTTCAAGTGTTTTTTTTGACCTCTCTAGATTATCTATTAAGTTAAGTGCCTCTTTAGCGAAAGCAAATCCTCCATACTCATAAGCTTCTTCTCTTTCTTTTTCAAACCTTCTTCTTTGATTTTCCATTTCGGCAAATGTTCTTGCAACTTTGTCTTCAAGATCAGCAATTTTTTCTTCTGGGGTTTTATCTACAACTTTTTCCTCTTGATTTTTTTTATCATCTGGAATTTTTGCACTATTCTCTTCTTCATACTTTTCA
>CACFNH010000017.1 GCA_902567685.1 uncultured Pelagibacteraceae bacterium
ATTTACTAAAAGAAACCAAAATCCTTTAAATAAGTTGAGTTTGTTCCAAAAGTCAGATTCAAAATTTTCTAGAAAATGTCCTTTATCAGTTAAAAATGCTCCAGTCATAGATTACAAAAATGTTAAACTTTTAAAAAAATATCTCTCTGATACATACAAAATTCTACCTTCAAGAATCACATCAGTATCACAAGGGAAGCAAAGAAAATTAAATAATGAAATAAAAAAAGCTAAAATCTTGGGTCTTATATAATCATGCAGGTAATTTTATTAGAAAATATTATCAAACTTGGGAAGATTGGAGATTTGGTAAAAGTTAAAAACGGTTACGCTAGAAACTTTCTTCTTAAAAACGGAAAAGCTTTAAGAGCTAACAAAGAAAATATTAATCTCGTTAACAAACAAAAAGATGAACTAAATAAAAAAAATAATGAAATTAAACTAGAATTTGTAAAAATTGCCAATAAAATAAAAAATAAAATTTTAAAGTTTAAGAAAGAGGCTAAGGATAATGGGGATTTATATGGGTCTATAAAGCCTAAAGAAGTCTCGAATGCGTTTATCAAAGATCTTAATGTTGAAATAAATCCTTCTCAAATTGATCTGAAACAAGAAATAAATAAGATTGGAAAATATAAAATAAATATAAATCTTCATTCCGAAGTCTCAGCAAACGTAACGGTCAATGTAGAAAAAATAGACTCTGTTTAAAATAACCTTGAATTTAAAGTAGTGTTTTTTCCACAGGTTGAATAAAACGTGTGTAACTTTTGTCTATCTATTAAAAAATCTTCAATTAATATTACTAGGTGGAAAAAGTTAAACTTAACATCAATAACTCAGAAGAAAGAAAACTGCCTTCTAATCTTGAGGCTGAGCAGGCTTTAATTGGATCAGTCTTGGTTAATAACGACATAATTGATGAAATATCAAGCATAGTTAACTCCCATAAATTTTTTGACCCAGGTCACAGAAAAATTTATGAAGTAATTGAAAGTCTTAATAATAAAGGAATGATAGCGAATCCAATTACCTTAAAAAATTTTTTCGAAACAAATAATAGCCTGTCAGAAGTTGGTGGAGTTGATTATCTTGTTAAACTAACTAGATTTTCTTCATCCATAAAACAAACTATGGACTACGCTAAAATAATTCACGAAATGTACATCAGAAGAGAATTAATAACAATTTCTGACAATGTTTCTGAAGATTCCAGAGATGATGATCTTAAAAAAACCGGAGAAAATATAATTGAAGATGCAGAAAAATCTTTGTTTGATTTAGCTGAACGAGGTAATTTTTCACAATCTTTTTTAAAATTTAACCAGGCGCTTGATCAAACAATTGAGATGGCAACTCTAGCTAGACAAAATGACCAAGGTATTGTGGGAGTACCTACTGGATTAACAGATTTAGACGAAAAATTAGGAGGACTACATAAGTCTGACCTAGTTATAATTGCAGGAAGGCCTTCTATGGGTAAAACAGCTTTAGCTACTAATATAGCTTATCATGCGGCTAAAAAAATCTACGAAAATAATGAAAAATCTTCCATAGCATTTTTTTCACTTGAAATGTCTTCAGAGCAATTATCAACTCGAATTTTATCTGAACAATCTCGAATAAAATCCAATGATATTAGGAGAGGAAAGGCTACAGAAGAGGAGCTGAATAGATATATTGAAACCTCTAGAGATATATATGAGCTACCTCTTTACATTGATGAAACACCTGCGATAACTATTTCAACATTAAGTAACAGGGCAAGGAGAATTAAAAGACTTTTTGG
The DNA here is from genome assembly GCA_902567685.1 of uncultured Pelagibacteraceae bacterium. Classification (GTDB taxonomy): domain Bacteria; phylum Pseudomonadota; class Alphaproteobacteria; order Pelagibacterales; family Pelagibacteraceae; genus Pelagilacustribacter. Next base: position 1,790 of record CACFNH010000017.1, read on the forward strand.
ATTAAATTTAATTATTGTTGACTATATTCAGTTGATGAGAACTAGCTCGACTAGATATGATGGAAGAGTTCAAGAAATCTCTGAAATAACTCAAGGTCTTAAAGCATTAGCAAAAGAACTTTCAGTTCCTGTGTTAGCTCTTTCTCAACTCTCTAGAGCTGTCGAACAAAGAGATGATAAAATACCTCAGTTATCTGATTTGAGAGAGTCAGGATCTATTGAACAAGATGCAGATGTGGTAATGTTTGTTTATCGAGAAGAATATTACCTAGAAAAAAAACAACCAAAGTTAGGCTCTATTGAACATGCTGAATGGCAATCAAAAATGAATGATATCGCTGGTTTAGCAGATATTATAATTGGAAAACAAAGGCATGGTCCAACTGGCAATGTGCATGTAGAATTTGAAGGCATGTATACTAAGTTCAAGGATCGCACAAAAAATTAGTTAGAATTTTATTCTTTAGTTATTTAAAATATAAGATATATCTGATTCATTGTAATGTTTTCTACCATTTATAAAAAAACAATAATTGACTTCCCAAAAATAGCGTTAATCTTTATAGCTCTGTTATTAGGTTTTTCTTTATATTTTTCTAAAGACTTTAAGCTCGATGCTTCTTCAGATGCATTACTTTTGGAAGGTGACAAAGATTTAAAATATCTGAGAGAAATAAATGAAAGATATGGATCTAAGGATTTTTTAGTTTTAACCTATTCGCCTGTCTCAGATTTCACCGATGAAGAAACAATTATTAATCTACAATTTTTCAAATCAAAGTTAGAAAAACTTTCCTGGGTGGAAAAGGTAGTCACTTTAATTGATGTTCCTTTGCTTAAAAGTACAGATGAATCTTTGATGGATAGATTAAAAAATTATAAAACTTTAGCCTATCCAGATATTGATAAAGAGAGAGGTTTTAAAGAGATTTTAAATAGCCCTATATATAAAGACTACGTAATTAGTAAAGATGGAAAAACCTCTGGCATAGTTGTTTATATTAAACAAGACAAAAAGCTCAATGAATATATAAAAATTAAAAATGATTATTTTAACCGTTCTTTAGACAAAAATTTAACTAGCAAAGAAAAAGAAAAATACAGTTTATTTTTAAAAGAATATGAAAATTATAAAAATCTATATAACCAAAAAAATCATCAAAATATAAAAGAAATTAGAGAGGTCATTAGCAAGTATTCAGAAAATGCTAAAATACATTTAGGAGGAATTCCTATGATTGCCGATGACATGATGACATATATAAAAAATGATATAGTTATTTTTGGTATTGGAGTTTTTCTTTTCATAATTGCTACGCTATGGCTAATATTCAGAAACATTAAATGGGTAATTATGCCTCTTCTAGGTTGTTCTGCTTCAGTTATTGTTATGATCGGATTGCTAGGATTAATAGGATGGAAAGTTACTGTTATATCGTCAAATTTTATTGCCTTAATGCTTATACTTAACATGGCAATGAACATTCATGTAACTGTAAGATTTTTACAAATCAAAAAAGAGTTTGAGCACCTTAACAACAAAGAGATTATTTTGGAGACTTGCAAAAAAATGTTTATGCCCATTTTATATACAGTTTTAACTACTGTTTGTGCTTTTTTATCTTTAATTTTCAGTGGTATCAAACCTATTATTGATTTTGGTTGGATGATGACATTAGGGCTAACAGTTTCAATTATTATCACTTTTACTTTATTACCTTCTTTATTGAGTATTTTTACTGCTAAGGAAAATATAAAAGTTAAAGATACAGAAAATTCTAAAATAACGTCCGCATTAGGAA
>CACFNH010000018.1 GCA_902567685.1 uncultured Pelagibacteraceae bacterium
TATTTTATTAATATAGTTTGCTGCAGAAGCAAAAGAATCATCTATGGATTTAAGTTCTATGATAGAATTTTTGTCATAATCTATAGCATATTGTTTAATAGAGGTTGGCATGAATTGAAAGTTTCCAAAAGCACCAGCCCAGGAACCGTATAAAATATTATGATCTATTATTCCTTTATCAACAAGTTTTAATAGAGTGAGTAGTTCATTAGTAAAAAATTCGCTTCTTCGTTTATCAAAGCTTAAAGTTGCCAATGATGATATAATGTCCATCTTTCCTAAGTATTTTCCAAAGTTTGTTTCGATACCCATAAGAGCCAACAACAATTCTTTGTCGACAGAAAATTCTTTTTCTATTTTTTTAATAATTTTCTCTTTTTTTTTATACAAAATAATACCTTTTTTTACTTTAGATTTTGTGGCTCTTTTATTAATGTAAGTTAATGTATCTTCGTAAAATTCAGGTTGATACCTGTCGTACTCAATTACTTTAGGCAAAAATTTAGAATTATCTAAAGTTTTTTTTATTGTCATTTCAGATATTCCTTGTTTTTTAGCTAACAATTTAAAATTGTTTAACCACAAATCAAAATCTGGGGTGTTGGCTTTTACGCTAAAAGTAAAAAAAAATAATATTAAAAAAAATATTTTAAAGAATTTTATCATCTTTAATATTCGTTTATTATTCTATTATTCAAACTAACTGATGGTTATTTTGCTTCTCTAGTATTTGCGTGATACGATTCAGTAAAAGGAATCGGAACAACTGTTGCATCTACAGGTTTGCTTGAATATTTGTTTGGCAAATGAACTTTATATTTCTTTCCAAAATTACCGATTGGAAATCCATTGACATTTAAATTTCCTTCGTAGGGAACATAGCCCATAGCAATGTTTTTTCCTTTTTCTGGATGATACCAAGGTGAAGTTATATATCCTACTGGCTTGCCGCCATTTTCATTTGAAATCAACCAAAAATCATTTGCATAATCTTCTATGGGTTTGCCTCCCAGTTCCAAACCTACTAACTGAAGTTTGTAGGGTTTTTGTCCATCTTTAATTTGTTGTTTCATTTTTTCTAGGGCTTCTTTGCCAACATAGTCAGACTGTTTATTCCATTCGCCTTTTCCAGATAAAGATACTTGATAACCTAAATTACATTGAAAAGGATTGTGTTCGTGATCTAAATCTTGGCCCCAAGATAATATTCCAGCTTGAATTCTTCTATGGTGAGCTGGGGCTATGACCATTAATTTATGTTTTTTTCCAGCTTTAAGAACAGAATTCCACATATCTTCAGCATATAAAGTTGCATTTCGAAGGTAAATTTCATAACCAGCTTCACCAGAAAATCCTGACTGGGAGATAACACAACTTCTTCCACCTACTTTCGCTTCTGCAAGACCGTAGAAAGGCATATTGTCTAAATTAACTTGGTCTCCAATTAAATCTTTCATCAATGCTTTTGATTTAGGACCCTGTATTTGAACTGGGCAAGCATCTATTTCATCTATTTCAACATTAAATCTTTTGTCGGCATTAACGCCTTGTAAATATAAACCGATATCAGAATCTGATAAACTAAACCAAAATTCATCTTCTGCCACTCTCATTAAAACTGGATCATTAAGAACACCGCCTTTGTAGTTGCAAAGAATTACATAACGACCTCTCATTATCGAAATTTTTGTAGCATCTCTTGTTATTACATAGTCTGTAAATTTTTCTGCATCAGGCCCTTTTACACGAATTTGTCTTTCCACTGCTACATTCCACATGGTTACGTGTTTTTTTATAGCCTCATATTCAACCATTGCTCCACCTTTTTCAGGTCTAACATATCCTCTAGGATGATATATACGATTATAGACAGTAGCTCTCCAACATCCTGCTTTCATTGAAAGATGCCAATAAGGAGATTTTCTGACACGAGTTGAGATTAACATTTCCACTTTTGTTGGTCCACTTTGTCTTAAATTATAGGGAACATGTCTATCTGATTGATCTACTGAAGTTTCATGTCTTACTTTATCATAGTTAACTTTTTCAACTTTGTAAGAATTTGGTATTCCTTTTTTCATTTTTTTTTTAGTTTTTTTTTTTCTTTTTTTAGGCATAATTATTTTCTGTTAACCATTTATTTGTTTCCTTAAGACCTCCAAAAGTATAAATGTGAAAATTCTTAGTTGAACTTTTGAGTTTTTTTATTAATTCATTTGGGTCTCTAGGCTTTATTAAATCAACTGCTTTAGTTGCATTGGATTTAAGAAAATTTAGGGAATTTTTTGCACCAACAATACTAGCAAATTTTAATAAACTGCTTATTTTTAAAGGCCCAGTAATTCCAACATGGACTGGTAAAGTTTGTTTAGAAATAAAATTAGCTATCAAATTACTGTCTAGCAGCCATTGTGTTACAATATAATCAGCATATGGTTTTTTATCTTTCATAGCTTTTTCTAAATCTGAATCGGATATATCAGGGGACCCGTCTGGATGTCCAGCAATTCCTATTTTAAATCCCTCAAACAAACCTGTTTCTAAAAGTTGTAAGGAACAGTGAAAGTCCCCAATGGGTTGTGCCCCTCCACCTATTACCAAAGCTTGCTTTACCCCGTATTCCTTGCACATCCCAACATACTCTTTTAATTCAAAGAGGTTTTTTATAGATCTAGCAGGAAAATGAGGAACAGGATTAAAACCAGATTGGACTAGCTCCTTAGCTTTAGAAGCAACTGATTTAAAACTATCTCCAGGTAGCATAGTAATATAGACATCTTTAACTTTTGGTAAGGTGGACAAATCAGTTTTCATGGTTATTTCTATGGAAAAATTCATAATCTTTTGGATATATCAGTGGCTTCCTAAGCTGTCCAGAATTTTCGATTAGTC
>CACFNH010000019.1 GCA_902567685.1 uncultured Pelagibacteraceae bacterium
CATTATCTCAACTAAGCCAGTAACTGAGATAAGGGAAGTATCTTTTAGAGTTATTTGCCAAACATTGCTTAGGTTTGGTAAGGCTAACCTTAACATTTGAGGCATTATTACTTTAAAAAAATAGATATATTTTTTTAACCCTAAAACCTTACAAGCTTCAAACTGACCTTTGTCTATAGATTGGATGGCTCCTCTAAAAACTTCTGTCGAATATGCTCCAGAAATTACACCTATTGCAAACGAACCAGTGATGAAAGCATTAATTTCTATATATTCGTTGTAACCAAACATGCTAGCCACAAACATGATTGCGCCACTTCCTCCAAAAAAAAATAAATAAATGACTAATAGTTCTGGAACACCTCTTATAACTGTAGTGTAAAAATTTGAAATAAAATTAAGTATTTTGCTATTAGATAGTTTTAATGGAGTAAAAATTATTGAAAATAATATTCCAATTAGCATAGCTGTTAATGAAACAGCTATTGTCATCAAAAATGCTGCAAATAGTTCGTCTCCCCAACCTTTTGAACCAAAATAAAGAAGTTCCATAAAGAAAAGGCGGTTATAAAAATAACCGCCATTTCAAAATATTAGTTACATAGAGGCGTCAAAGCCAAAATGTTTAATAGCTAGTTTGCTAATTATTCCTTTTTTTCTAGCTGTGTTAATTGCATTATTAAAATCTCTTAAGATTTTTGCATCTCTTTTGCCAACTGCGCTAGAGTTATCACCTTTTCTTATACCAACTCCAACTCCGTTACCAAAAGCACCTCCAGAAAAAGTAGGACCAACTAGAACAACAGGTTTGCCAGATTTGGCAGCGTAGTCTGTAAAAGCAACTGCTGCTGCTAATGCAGCATCAATTCTTCCAGATGCTAAGTCTAAATTAACTTCATCCTGTGTTTTATATTTTCTTACTGTTACGTTTCCAACATCACCTGACTCTAAAAAGTTCTGGTGAATTGTTCCTGTTTGAACACCAATAGTTTTACCTGCTAGGGCTTTGGTTAATTGTTCAAGAGTTTTTTTAACCTCTCCACCCTTTTTTGACAAACTTATAGCTTTAACAGTTTGTAAACTAGTTAGATCAGATCCTTTCATCACTGCTAGCGATGCTACTTCATCAGCATAACCTTGTGAAAAATTAATTGTTTTTAATCTTTCGTCAGTAATTGACATTCCAGCCATGATAGCATCAAATTTTCTCATCAATAAAGCTGGTATCATTCCATCCCAATCTTGTTCTACTATGGTACATTCGTGTTTCATAATAGCGCAAAGTTCTTTTGCTAAATCCACTTCAAATCCAATTAGATTGCCTGAAGCATCTTTTGAATTCCATGGTGGGTAAGCTCCCTCTGTACCAATCTTAATCTTGTCAGAATACGCATTTCCAACTAATAGAAAAAATATAGTAACAAAAGAGATAAATATTTTACTTAATTTACTCATGTGTCCCCCTTTTTTTTTATACTATTTTAAATAAAACGGAAGAATTTGCCAGAGATTAATTAACCAATTTGGTCTTTGGTTATTTCATGATAGATGAAGCAAAATTCCAATTACAATCAAAACTAGGTATATGGGCTCCTGATAAAGTAACGTTTCCAAAACTCTTTTCAAGGACTTTGCACCAGTTATTAACTTGCTTTGGTTTTTTATCATTGCTTCCTACTTGTGCAGTTATAACTCCACCCTTCTTTAGGATTCTTTTTAAGCCTTTCATATTTTTTCTTGCTAAATCAATACAATACTGATCATCGTTGAGATCCACAAATATCTTGTCATATTTTGAGTCTTCCACTGATTTTATACTTTCAAAAGCATCTCCCCAGAAAGTTTTAATTTTATTACTTTTCTTAACTTTAGAACAAACTTTAGGTAAATGTTTATAACAAACATCTACAACTTCTGGGTCTAATTCATACCAATCTATATAGTTCGAATTATTTTCAATACACGCCCTAGCTACTCCACCATCTCCGCCACCAATAATTGCTACATTAGAATTTTTCTTACTTAAATCATAACTAGATTTAAAAAAAACTAGAGCTATAAATTTTTTCATCTTTTTCTGAAACTTGAAGTTCATGGTCTATAAATAAAGCGTTACCAAATTCTTCTAAATTAAGAACTTCAACATATTGACCTGCTTTTGTAGTAATTCTTTCTAGAACATCTTTAACAACATAATATTTTTTCTGTCCTGGAGTACTGTAAATATCATCGTACAAGCCAACACTGCTTCTATCAAAAGTATTTGTTACAACTCTTTCATGCTGAATTTCTTTTCTTAATATTTTTAAAGCTATTTTTGGATGAACCTTTCCGCATGTAAAAAAATCAAAGCTTATTACTCCTCTTTCTGGAAAAGTATGAAAGCTCATATGACTTTCTGATAACAATGCTACTAATGTAAATCCTTGGGGTTCAAATTTATGGCTATCTACATTTAATATTTGAACTTTTGCTGACTTTGCAATCTTATAAATTACCTTTTCATAA
>CACFNH010000020.1 GCA_902567685.1 uncultured Pelagibacteraceae bacterium
TAAAAAAGAAATGCCTTCTTTAGATCGATTACTCACTCATAAAGATTTAAATAATTTGAAAATATTTCCAATAAATATTGGTCAAGATAATCCTGAAAAATCTTTAAAATTTTTTAAGGATCTCAATATTAAAAACTTAGAAATATACTTTGATACACCAATTACTTTAGCAAAAAAATTTGGTTTAAGAGGAATACCAACATCAATATTAATTAACAAAGATGGACTAGAATTTGCAAGAATAATTGGTTCCATTGATTTTGACGACGAGAAATTTATAGACTGGTTAAGTACTTATAATTAATTTTTAAAAAAATAAGCAAAACCCACTAAAGCAATAATTGCAATAAATTGGAGTAAAACTCTTAATTGCATCAACTTATTAGAATATTTTTTACTTGTTTCCCCACCCTTAAACAATGTACCAATCCCAAGTATCAAGACAACTCCTACGGCAATTAATAAAATTATTGATAAGATTTTAACAATTATTCCTGAAATCATATTTGTATAGTAAAGTGTTTTGAAAATAAAAAAACATAAATAATACACTATGACATTTTGCCTTGATTCAACTCTAATTGAACCAGACAATAATAAAGAAATTCAAAATGCCATTATTCTTCTTCATGGATATGGAGGTGATGGAAAAGATATAAGTATGCTATCATTGAATTGGAAAAGGCATTTACCTAATACAATATTTATTTGTCCAAATGGTCATGAGCCATGTCCAATAAATCCAACGGGTTTTCAATGGTTTGATTTAACAAAAGATGATCCTAAATATGTTCTAGAGGAATCAATTAAAGCAGAAAATAAATTGAATAAGTTTATTGATGAAGTAAGGAGCGAATTTAATTTAGAAAAAAATAAAATTTGTTTGTCTGGTTTTAGCCAAGGCTGCATGATGTCTATTAACTTAGGCCTTACGTCAAAAGAAAAATTTGGTTGTATTGTTGGTTTTTCAGGTAAAATTATTGATCAAGAAGATTTAAGATCTAGAAAAAAAAATTCAACTGACACATTGCTAATACACGGAGACTCAGACCAAGTTGTCTCACCTAATTTTATGTTAGAAGCAAAAGATTTTTTGATAAGAAATAATGTTGAAATAAAGACCCACTTAATCAAAAATTGTGATCATCATATTCCTGTCGAAGCATCTAGTATAGCATTAAATTATATTTTAAAAAAATTGATAATCGCTAAATATTGAAATAGCTTTTTATTTAAGTTAAACTTAGTTATATGAATACGTTTATTGAACAAGATGTATCTTTAGAAAAATGTCCTGCACTAGTTTTAAATGCAGATTATAGACCTTTGAGTTACTATCCTTTGTCATTATGGTCTTGGCAAGATACTGTTAAATCTGTTTTCTTAGATAGGGTAATTATAGTAAGTAGTTACGACAGAGTTGTAAGAAGCCCATCATTTAATATGCAGCTTCCAAGTGTTATTGCGCTTAAAGATTATATAGTCCCACAGTCCAAACCAAGTTTTACAAGATTCAATGTTTTCTTAAGAGATAAATTTTCTTGCCAATATTGTGGAAGCGGTGAAGAACTAACATTTGATCATTTGTTACCAAGGTCGAAAGGTGGAGAAACACATTGGGATAACGTTGTTACTGCTTGTTCAGATTGTAACGTAAAAAAAGGTGGTAAGTTATTAAAATCCTCGGGAATGAAACTAAATCAATATCCTTTTCAACCATCTACTGAAGACTTACACCGAAACGGTAAAAATTTTCCTCCAAATTATTTACATAAGAGCTGGATGGATTACTTGTATTGGGATGTAGAGTTAGAAGCTTAAAATTTAAATTTTTTCAGAAACAGTTATCGCCAACTTGGAACCAGTTTTTATAATTTTATCCATTATTGAATAAAGACCTTTTTTTGTAGCTCCTTCTTCATAAGCTATATCTTTGTGATGTAATTCATCTTCTCTAAATTTAATAATTTTTTTTTTAAGATCTTTTTCATCTGAATTTAGTTGATTAATTTGATTTTGGTAATGTTCATCTATAACCTCCTCTACAGATGCCGTACAAAGCATTGCTGCTTTTTTTCCAAGAAGAGTTGAACCAAAACCTAACCCAACACCTAATAAATCCCATAATGGCAAAAATTTTGTAGGCTTAATTTTTCTCTTTTTGATTTCTGCTTCAAAAAATTCACAATGTTCTTTTTCGTGGAGTCGCATTTCTTCAATCATTTTTTTTAAATTTTCATCTTTTACTATTGTGTTTAGAGCTAATAATTGACCTTCGTAAATTTTAACTGCACCACGTTCACCTGCATGATCGACTCTAATAAATTCTTCAACTTTTTTATTTAATTTTTTCATATTGTCTGTAAATTTTTATTAAAATTAAAATTATAGTAAAACTAATAATAATATTAATACTTGTGAGTGATAATCCAAAAACTCTAAATGTCACATCTTTACAACTCACTCTTTTCTCGTTTAATT